>JAPLNJ010000378.1 GCA_026692885.1 Planctomycetota bacterium
ACAGATTCGTGCCGCCGTGATCAGCGAGGACGACCGGTTGGCGACTTGGCTCCAGACGCGTCCGATCTCTCCGTTCTCACCCCGGTGCCGTTCTGCCCCGCTAGCAACCAGCGTCTGACCTACGAACCCGTTCCTGCGCCCAAGCCGATTATGGCGTGGCCGGGTCGGAGGCCACCAGCACGGCTGGTCACGGTGCGCAAGTCCAAAGGCTTTACGGCAAGACCGTAGGCAATTAGAGTCAACTGGCATGATCGCCTAGCCCAAACCTACTTGCCCGTGGGAGCCGGAGGAACGATGTTCAAAAACCAGAAAGTGATCGTGGTGATGCCGGCATACAATGCCGAGAGCACGTTGCGCCGAACGCATCAGGAAGTCATGGCGCAAGGGATCGTGGATCAGGTGATCGTGGTCGACGATGGCAGCCACGATGACACGGTGGCGGTGGCGCAGACGCTGCCCAGCACACTGGTCCACGTGCATCCCTGCAACCGCGGCTACGGAGCGAACCAGAAATCGTGCTATCGCCTCGCCTTGGCCGAGGGCGCGGACATTGTCATCATGGTCCATCCCGACTATCAGTATACGCCGCAGCTGATTCCGGCCATGGCCGCGATCATTGGGAACGGCCTTTATCCTTGTGTGCTGGGGTCGCGCATTCTGGGAGGTTACGCGCTGCGCGAGGGAATGCCGCTCTGGCGATACATCGCCAATCGGTTTTTGACTCTTGTCGAGAACCTCCTGACGGGTGCTAAGTTGTCGGAGTATCACACGGGCTACCGCGCTTTCGCCAGGCCACTTCTCGAACGGTTGCCGCTGGAAGCGAACTCGGATGACTTCGTGTTTGACAACCAACTGCTGCTCCAGATTCTGTGGTTTGGTTACACAATCGCGGAGATTACATGTCCCACGCGATACTTCGCCGAAGCCTCCTCGATCAACTTCGGACGTAGTGTGCGTTACGGTCTGGGCTGCCTGCGGACGGCCATCACGTTTCGGCTGGCGAAGCTGGGGATCCTGGCTTCGCCGCTATTCCCCAGCCTGGAGTCACCGGAACGATGAAACAGAACGCGATAATCTGTGCCCTCCTGACCGCGGCCGTCGTAGGCGCGTACTGGCCCGTGGGCAGGAACGCCTTTGTCATGCTGGACGACGGGCTGTACGTGTTCGAGAATCCGCACGTCCAGCAGGGACTGACCTGGGAAGGCTTCCGCTGGGCGCTGACGACTGGGCATGCTGGCAATTGGCATCCGGTAACGTGGTTCTCGCACATGACGGACTGCCAAATCTTCGGCCTGAACCCCGCGTACCACCATGGGGTCAGCGTCCTGCTGCACGGCGTCAACAGCGTGCTGCTGTACCTTGTCCTAAAACGCATGACACGGGCGGTCTGGCGGAGCGCCGTGGTCGCAGCCCTGTTTGCTTTGCACCCTCTGCACGTCGAATCGGTGGCGTGGGCGGCGGAACGTAAGGACGTCTTAAGCACGCTGTTCTGGATATTGACGCTGGCGGCGTACGTCCGCTACACCGCGGTTCCGGGTTGGCGGAGCTATGGGCTGGTGGTGGTCTGCTTCGTGCTGGGCCTGATGGCCAAACCGATGCTGGTCACGTTGCCCTTCGTGCTGCTGCTGCTGGACTACTGGCCGCTGCGCCGCCTGCGGCCAGACGCCGGGGGCGGGCAAGCCGCGTCCCCAACGACACTGCCGCGGCTGATCTTAGAGAAGATTCCACTGCTGATTCTGTCCTTGGCGTCGTGCTTGGTGACATTCGCGGTTCAACAACGGGGTGGCGCCGTCCGAGCGTTCGAGATCATTCCGCCTGGAATGCGTTTGGCCAATGCCCTCGTGGCGTATGCGGCGTATTTGGGGAAGATGCTCTGGCCGTCGCGGTTAGCAGTCTGCTATCCCTACGCTTCGATCACCACTTGGCAATGGCTAGCCGCCGGGGCGTTGCTCGCTGTGATCAGCTTGGTGGCCATCGGTGGGGCCAAGCGCCGGCCTTATTTGGCGGTGGGTTGGCTTTGGTACTTGGGAACCCTTGTTCCGGTCATCGGCCTTGTCCAGGTGGGCGATCAGGCCATGGCCGACCGGTACACTTATGTTCCGTTGATCGGAGTGTTTCTGATGATCGTGTGGACGGCCACCGATCTGACGGCTGACGGAGGCTGGGGACGAAGCCTGATAAGAATAGCGCTGGTCCCCGTCCTCGTCGGCTGTTTGTTGCTGAGCCTGTTACAGGTGAGCTATTGGCGGAACTCCCTAAGGCTGTTTGAGCACGCGGTTCAGGTGACCAAAGACAACGCGATCGCTCACTGCAACTTAGGCTTCGCCCTGCACGAAAGGCGGCAACTGGACCAGGCCATCGTCCATTACCGTGAAGCCTTGCGGATCGAACCGGGCTGGGCCATGGTGCGAAACAACTTGGGCGCCGCGCTGGCCACTCAGGGCAATGCGGCAGAGGCCGTAGAGCAATTTCGCGCGGCGTTAGCGGCGGAGCCGGGGGACGCTAGCACGCACGGCAACCTCGGCAGGGCGCTGAGCGGCTGCGGACAGTTCGATCAAGCGCTCACGCACTACCGAGAGGCGCTTCGCCTGGCCCCGGAGAAGCCGTTCGTGTACAGCCAACTGGCTTGGTTTCTCGTGGTCTGTCCGAAGCCAGAGTTTCGTGACAGCGCGGAGGCCCTGCCACTGGCCGAACAGGCCGCTCGCTTAGCACAAGGAACATCCCCGGCGGTACTCGATACACTGGCCGCCGCATACGCCGCCGTCGACCGGTTCCCCGAAGCCGTGCGGGAGGCGGAACAGGCGCTGGCTTTGGCCAAGTCCTCCAGGAACAACTCACTAGCGGCCGAGATCGCAGAACGGCTGGAACTGTACAAGAGGCAACAACCTTTCCGCGAGGCGGCGCCATCCCAAGGCGGAATGAGGCGGCGTCCATGAGGAGTCCTTCACTTAGGCTCTGCCGCCAGCCACCTGGACCGTGGACAGCACTGACAGCAGTTGGCCTCACGCCTTACGATCAAGGCCGCCAGGCGGATCCACCAGGTCGCCAGCCCTGCGGAACCAGCAGCGTCAAACGCTTCGGCAGGACGCGGATCTCGACAGGCAAGTAACCCGCGAAATCACCGTCCAACTGATAGGGAACCGGCGCCTCGGATGCGACTTTCAGCCACTCGGTCTGCAGAGTCACGCAGTCGCGCCATGTCCGATGCCGCCTCAGCAGGATGCCCAGCAAATACCTCAGTCCATGCCAAAGTGAACCGCGCGTGAACGCACACACGTCCAACAATCCGTCGCTGCCGTCAGCCCAGGGTGCCAAGCCCAGACCACCTGCGTACCGCGGCAGATTGAACGCGAACGCCCATTTGGCTCGGATTGGCGACTCCGGCTGACCGCAATGTATCCGCAGTTCAGGATACTGGTAGCTACGGATTGACGCCAGGATGGGCTGGGCATACGTCAGGCGACGGATGTGACCGGTGCGTGCCTGGTGCACACGCCGCACAACTTCGGCGTCGAAGCCACATCCCACCATCAGCAGGAAAATGCGGTCGTTGGCTTGTCCCGCGTCAAGCTGCACCACCGCTCCCTCCCGGATGATTTGGCAGATCCGCGCCGGCTCCGCGGTCACGTGCAGGTACTTGGCCAGTAAGTTCTCGGTGCCCAGCGGCAGGATCACGATCGGGACGCCGGGGTTGGTACGGTTGACGACCAGTGCGACCGTACCGTCCCCGCCGGCCGCCACCACGGCGCGGAGAGAACCATTTCGCAGACGTTCCGCCGCCCATTGGCTCAATTGCTCGATGTCGCTGGTGATCTGCACGGTGAACCCAGCGGATTGCAGACGAGGCGTCAGATCCTCGACGAGTTGCCGACCCGAGCGCGCCCCCGCCTGCGGGTTCACCGAGATCAGGACCTCCCTGGCGCCGGACGGGAGACAGGCGATGTCTGGGACTGATGGCAGGTGTTTCGCGTGTTTCGTAGTTTTCCCCATTTTCTTGCCAGCGTTTGGTGTTGCTCGCGGTGAAACGACGTCATCGGTCGGATCGGTCGGATCCGTCTGAGAGACAGTGCCAACCGAGAACGGCACGGCTCTGGAGAGCCGTGCTACGGCTGCGGTCGAACGGTAACGCTCGCCGCCTGCTTGGCCGTGATGATCCCGTCCAATTCCTTTTTCAACCGATCGAGAATCTGATTGTACGGATAGGCCCCCAGCGTCTCCCGGCCGCGTTTTAGGTTCACGTAGTTGGGACCGCACCACAGGCCCAGATCCGCATCATCCGTCTCGCCCGGCCCATTCACTCGGCACCCCATCACCGCGATCGTGACCGCATAGGACTGGGCGTAGCGTGTGACTTCTCTGACCTGCTGCGCCAGTTCAACAAAGGCTTCGTTCTCCACCCGCGAACAACTGGGACAGGAGATAATGTTCAAGACCTCGCGATTCAGGCTCACCACGGTCCGCACCCGCCCTGCCGCGAGGTCGGCCAGGATCTGTCGACCGGCCTCGATTTCCTCGATCTTCCGAGGGTTGGATACCGTCAACGACACCCGGATGGTGTCGCCGATCCCGCGACTGAGCAGTTGCTCGAAGGCAATTCTGGACTTGAGGATCCCTTCCGGCGGCATCCCGGCTTCGGTGACGCCCAGGTGCAAGGGGACGTCCGGCCGCAACTCAGCGAACCGGCGATTGACCGCGATCACCTTCGCTGGATCCGAATCCTTCAGGGAAACACAGTATCGCGTGAAATCCAAAGAATCTAAGCATGCACAATGGTCCAAGGCGCTTTCCAGCATCGGGGCCAGGCTGTCGTGAGCGTCGCGTTTGTCCTGTTTCGCGGGGTCGACGCTGCCGCAATTGACGCCCACCCGCAGGGCGCAGTCGTGATCGCGGGCCACCGCCACCAGATAACGGACCTTCTCCTGCCAGTTCTTGTCCCGCCCGTGGTGATACAGGTGGCCCGGATTGTATCGAATCTTATCGACATGGGGGGCCACCAGCTCGGCCAGACGGTAGTTCTCCTGCAGGTCGACCGACAGATTCGCCGACGTCTGGCGACGGATTTCTGCCAGCGCCTGGGCGTCTTTTTGGCTATCCACCGCGATCCGAACGACGTCGGCGCTGGCCGCAACCAAGGCCTGGACCTGAGCCACGGTAGCGTCAATATCTTGCGTCTTGGTGGCCGTCATACTCTGCACAGCCACCGGATGGCCATCACCGATGATCGCTGAGCCGATTCTAACTGGGCGAGTTGGGTTTCTGGGAAAGCTCATGGGATCCCATTGTTTCTGCTGGCAAGGGGTTTGGCAACGCGGCCTGGAAAAACCGTTTGACACGTTTGGTCAAGACGCCTAAACTCGACTTAACCCCTTGCGGTGAACAACACTTATCGCGATTATTCGCTGGGGCGGAGGAGTTGGAAACCCGGCGGCCAGGAATATCGGTGATTGCCGGCCGCGAATAAGACCGATGAAACACGCGATAGGCGCGGTGTTTGCCGGTCTACCCCATTTTTTCCTATCAGCTCAGACTCGGACAAATCCGATGGCGAGGAGATCCTAATTATGGCATCCCGTGAAAGCCAGGGACTGCAGGTGGCCCTCATCCTGTTTGTGATGGTGACCGTCGTGTTGGCCATCACCACGTATGTCTACTTCCGCAAGTCCGAAGAGAAAATCAAGGAAGCCAAGTCGGCGGTCACTCAAGCGCAGCAGGCCAAGGACGCGCTGAACACGGTCCAGTTTGAGAACCAAGTCCTAAAGAACGTCGTGGGTTACGAGCGGAAGACCGACGCGGAACTGGCGACGATCAAGCTGGGGCTGCAGAACAACAAGCTGATGGATGAAATCCAGGCGAACTACGAGCAGGACATGGCCATGTACGGTACCGGCTTGGCCAAAGATGATCTGACCTACCGCAACCTGCCCAAGCACCTCCTCACCACGATTCAGGAACGGAACGCACAACTTGCGGATGCCAATGTCCAGGTGAAGTCATTCCAGTCGGCAAAAGAGCAGGCCCGAGACGAGGAAATGAAGAAAACGGCACTGGCAATCAAGGGGCAAGAGGTCGCGCAGGCGGATCTGCAGAAAGAGCGGGAGATCTTCAACACAGCCCGAGCCACCGTCACGGCGGCCAGCACTGACGTGGCCAAGAAAATGTCCGACAGGGACAAGCAGTTCCAGGTCGCCTCCGCGCAGATGCAGAAAGAGAAAGAAGAACTCCAGAAGTCCAAGGACTTGGTGGAGCAGCTGGCGCAGACCTACAAACAGCGGCTGGACAAAGTCGTCCAAGACAAACCGAGCGAGACCCCGGCCGGAGAAATCAAGTGGGTCGACCAACGCTCGAATATGGTCTGGATCAACCTGGGGACCGTGGATGGCGTGCAGCGGCAAATGACCTTCACCGTGATCGACCAGAAGGAGACGGTGGTCGGGAGAGCCAAGCCCAAGGGCCGCATTGAGGTGACTCGCGTGATGGAAGATCATACGGCGGAGGCACGCATTGTCGACAACCCGATTAACGATCCGATCATGGTGGGCGATAAGCTGTTCTCACCGTCCTTCAAGAAAGGACAGCGAATCCACTTCGCCTTGGTTGGCATCGTGGACATCGACGGCGACGGCCGGAGCGATCAAGCCAAGGTGAAAAGCATCATCAGTATGAACGGCGGTGTCGTGGATGCCGAGATGATGCCGGAGGATGGCGCCATCGCGGGCAAGATGACCACGGAGACTAACTACTTGGTGCAGGGCCAGAAGCCCACGGATAAGACCAACGAGAAGCTGACCAAAGGTTACACCACGATGATCGACGAGGCGCAGCGGCTGGGAATCCAAATGATTACCGTGGACAAGCTCTTGGATAAAATGGGCTATTCGGCGGAAAAACGCGTGACCGACATGAGCCGCGGTGGTGGCGCCGGCGGTGCCGGGGCCAAACAGGAAAAGCAGCCGTTCCGTAAACGCACGGCGGGCAGCGCCTACTGACCTGGCGGGCGAGATTTTGCAATCCTTTGTTCCACCCCGATTCCGAGGCCGACATGAGTCGGCCTCTTTTGGTAAGGGAAAAACACCATGTCTGCTGTGCCGACCGCCCCAGAGGTGTTCGACCGCGAGTTCCTGGAGATTCGTGCCAAGGTACTGGAAGTGGCCGCCTGCTTCGACCGCTTGGATCGCGCGCCGGGCACGGTGGAGCAAGATCCGCGGATGGTACGACTGCGCCAAGTGATCGGGCTGTTGCTGGATGCGAGCCCGGACCGCGCGGAACGAACTCAACTCGTGTTCTCCCGCGAATACGACGAGGACTGGCGAAAGAAGTTCGGCCTCTAGGCGGAACGTGGCTGTGGTGCGTCAGAAACTGCGGACTGGGGCTTTGCTTAGCGGCTGTCAAGGAATAACCTGGCGCATCACTGGTGGGACGGATTGGCACTTCGGCCCCGAAACGCGGGGCCGAAGTGCCAATCCGTCCTACGGGCAATCGACGAACTTGTTCTTTGACAGCCGCTAAGGCTCAGCCACCCTGCCCGTGGACAGCACCAACAGCAGTTGGCAAGGTTACGATTAAGGCCGAGAGTGAGCGAAAGGGACCCCCATGTACTACTTGGATCCGCACATTCACATGGTCTCTCGGACCACGGACGACTATGAAATCCTGGCCAAGATGGGCTGCGTCGGCGTCAGCGAACCGGCCTTCTGGGCCGGCTTCGACCGGGGCAGTGCGGAGAGTTTCCGCGACTATTTTCGCCAGTTGACGGACTTCGAGCCCAAGCGGGCGGCCCGGTTTGGGATCCAGCACTTCAGTTGGCTGTGCATCAACGCCAAGGAAGCCGAGAATGTTGCCTTGTCGCGAGAGGTCCTGGCCCTCATTCCAGAGTTCCTGGACAAACCGCACGTTTTGGGCATCGGGGAGATCGGCCTGAACAAGAACACGAAAAACGAAGCGACCGTGTTTCTGGAACACGTCGAACTGGCCGTGAAGTATCAGCAGACGATTCTGATCCACACGCCACACTTGGAGGACAAGTACCAAGGCACGCGGATGATCTTGGATATGTTGTGCGGCGACCATCGCCTCGATCGCCGTCGGGTGCTGATCGATCACGTGGAAGAACACACGGTGCGGCACGTGCTGGAAGCCGGCTTCTGGGCGGGCCTGACGCTCTATCCGATCACCAAGTGCACGCCACAGCGCGCGGTCGACATCGTCGAGCGGTACGGTCCCGAGCGGTTGATGGTCAATTCGGCGGCTGACTGGGGTCCTTCGCGTCCTTCGGTCGTCCCGGAGTTCATCCTGGAAATGCGACGGCGGCGGCATCCAGAGAGCGTGATCCGCCAACTGGTGTACGATAACCCCTGCGCCTTCTTTGGACAGAGCCGCGGCTTTCAATTTTGCCCGCCGACGTGAGCAGTACGGTGCGGGGACGGACGGGATAACATGGCCAGGTACGTGGTCCGATATGGATCGATGAGGATGCTCGGCGTCTTGAGTCCGCGTGGCAACGCGGTCTATGGGCGCGGGGCGCAGGTCGTCATCCGCACCAATCGCGGTCTGGAGATGGGCGAGGTGCTGTGTGAGGCGACCGAGGCGACCGCGGAACGGCTGGACAACCCCTCCCAGGGGCAGATCCTACGCGAGGCGACAGCCGAGGACGACAACGAACGCACGCACATGCAGAACTCGGCCAAGACGGAGTTTGCGACTTGCCAGCGGCATGTCGATGAATTGCAGTTACAGATGCAGTTGGTAGACATCGAGCATCTGTTCGGCGGCGAACGGATCATCATCTACTATCTCGCGGAGGAACGCATCGACTTCCGTGAACTGGTCAGGCGACTGGCAGGCGAGTTCCAGACCCGCATCGAAATGCGGCAGATTGGGGTCCGGGACGAGGCTAAACTGCTGGCAGACTACGGCGACTGCGGCAAAGAGGTATGCTGCAACACGCATTTGGTCGAGATGCCGCCGGTCTCGATGAGGATGGCCAAACTGCAGAAGGCGACCCTCGATCCGACCAAGATATCGGGGCGTTGCGGGCGTCTGAAATGCTGCCTGCGTTACGAGTACGACACGTACGTCGAGTTACAGAAGGTGTTGCCGCCGGTGGGATCAGAGATCGTGACTCCCACCGGCAAAGCCCGCGTCTTGAACCACGAGATTCTAGCCCAGCAACTGTTAGTCGAAACGGAGGACAGCCGCCGCGTGCTGATCGACGTCCACGAAGTACTGTCCGTCACACGCAGAGGGTCCAAGGGCAAAACGGGCGAGTGACTTGTGCCTTTGAAGCTGCGCATTTCGACGAGAAGTGGCCGAAATCGCCAGATTTCTGACGGAAGGCGAGCGGCAGGAAATAACTTACCCGTAGGACGGCCCTCCGAGGCCGTCTGGTAAACCAACCTGCGGGACGCAGTGGACGGCCTCGGAGGGCCGTCTTACGGGAAGACCATCCTACATCGGGTTGGGTAAGTTATTTCCTGCGAAACGGCCAGAATTCTGGTGAGTTCTGCTACGCGCAACTTCAGAGTCGCCTGCCCAGGGCGGCCTGCACGCCACCTGTTTGTTTGGGCGGAGATTTCCGCCGAACGGTTTTCGCTTTCGGCTCCACTGCGGCGTCTCCCCCCCCAGCGGAAATTGCGGTGGGTTGGCCCACTGGTAAATTCGCCGCTGCTTACGATAATGCTGGGTTTGGCAAAACCTTCTGAAGATAACAAGTTTTCTCGCCGCAGGCCGGCAAGCACCTCCTGTTAGTTGCATCTACTATGGCTACCTCCGTGCCACCGATTGTGCAGTTGCTCCGTAGGGACCAGCGATACAAGCTGGAAGCGTATCAATTTGTCCGCGAAGGACTTGAATACGCTCACCGCGAATTGGGACTGGGCTGCAGTGCCCCTGTAGGCGAGGAGCCTCCGCCCGACTCGCATGTGACCGGTCAACAACTGTGTGAGGCCCTGCGTTTGTATGCCCTCGAACAGTTTGGCTACTTGGCTAAGTCGGTGCTCAACAGTTGGGGCGTCCACTCGACCGGCGATTTCGGGGAAATCGTCTATAACCTAATCAACATCAACGAGATGAAAAAATCGGAACGAGACCGCCGCGAAGATTTCGACGATGCGTACGATTTCGATCAGGCGCTCGTCACGGAATTCGCCATCGCGATTCCCTCATGACATGGCTAGAACCCGCGTCAAGAAAGCTCTGCCTCGTCCGTCGCCAGAGGTCCTGCCAGAGGCACCTCTGGGGCAGTCCGCCGCCGTTGGCCATCCCGCGCCGGCCCCAAATCCTCGCCGTCCCAGTTGGCCGCTGCTAGCAACTAGCCTTGCACTTTTCTTCGCTTGGCTGATTCTTCTCTTGCTTTTGACGCGGGTAAAAGAGTAAAGACATCGCGTCAATCAGGTAGCGTGGGCTGGGCCCACCGGCGACAACAGCTCGCAGTGGGCTTGATCATCATCTCGCGAAACGATAGCAGTCGCCGAAGTCGTGAGATTTCGGGGCGAAGCGGCAAGACCCGAAGTCTCACGATTTCGGCTACGACGCTAGCGGCGGCGGCATTTCGCAACCTTGCGATCAAGGCCCTCGGGGTGGGCACCTCCCCTACATCTCTTCATGTCGGAGATCCCGGATGCAACTGTTTCTAGCGGCGCTAGCGTGGTGCGCCGGTCCGACCGCCGGGCCGGATACGGTGGTCGTCTGTCCGAGCGCGTTTCTCCGTGCCCTGGACCCCTGGATCGTACATCGCGAGCGGCAGGGGCATCGCCTGGCCTTGGTCTCCAACCTGCTCTCCCCCGACGAGATCCGCGAGGCGATTCGCACGGCTGCGAAGTCCGGCCAACTGAGATACGTGCTGTTGCTTGGCGACGCCGAACCGGCGGCCAGTCAGGACCCGGAAATCCGTGCCCGCTGCACACCGACCCATCTGACCAAGGCCCAAGTGAACATCCGCTGGGGGTCAGCGCCGGAGATTGCCACGGACAGCTGGTACGCAGACCTGGATGACGATCAAGTTCCCGACGTGGCCATCGGCCGAATCCCGGCGGACACGCCGGAAGAGTTGGCGTTGATCGTCGCTAAGATTCTGCGTTACGAGGACCCCTCGGGCCACGGTGAGTGGCAGCGGCAGATCCATGTCGTGGCAGGCGTCGGCGGTTTCGGAACCCTGACCGACTCGGTGTTGGAGATGGCCACGAAGAAGTTTCTGACCGATGGAATTCCAGCCGCCTATCGCACCTCCATGACGTACGGCAGTTGGCAAAGCCCCTACTGTCCCGACCCACGGCTGTTTCATGCGGTCACCGTCGAACGGTTGAACGAAGGTGGTCTGTTTTGGGTGTACATCGGTCATGGTCAGACTCGCAATTTGGCTGCCATCCACGTGCCGGGAGGAGCCTTCCCGATCCTGAACGCCAACCAGGCCAAGCGGCTGCAGTGCCCGCAAGGCTATCCCGTCGCCATCCTGTTGGCATGTTACGCGGGCGCCTTTGACCAGCCCGCCGATTGCCTCGCGGAGGAGCTGCTCAAATCGCCCGGTGGCCCGGCGGCCGTGCTGTGCGGCTCACGCGTGACGATGCCCTACGCGATGGCCGTGATGAGCGAGGCCCTGCTGGACGAATGCTTTCGTCAGCGGCGTCAGACGTTGGGAGAAGTGCTGCTGCAGGCCAAACGCCGGATGGCCACGGCAGATCCGACCAGTGACAACCGCCAGTTGCTGGATGCCCTCGCGGCGGCGCTCAGTCCGTCGGCGGACCAGCTCCAGGAGGAGCGTCTGGAGCACGTCTTGCTGTTCAATCTGCTCGGCGATCCGTTGCTGCGTCTGGCCTACCCGCAGGACATCGAAGTGCAGACCGTCGACGAGATCACCGCTGGCGAAAGCCTCTCCATCGTCGGCCGCTGCCCACTGGCTGGCAGCGGAGTAATCGAACTTGTCTGCCGCCGAGATCGGATGAAAGCCACGCCGCCCACGCGTCAGCAGTTCTACCCGACGGATCCCTTCCTGCGCTCCTTCGACGCGGTCTATGCACAGGCGAATGACGGCGTCTGGATTTCGCGGCCGTTCTCCAGTACGGGCGGAGGTTTTCAGGCTGAACTACCGGTACCCGCAAACAGCAGCGGCCCGTGTCACGTCCGCGTGTTCTTGAAGGGCTCCGAAGACGTGGCCGTCGGCGCCGCGAACGTGTTCGTACGCCGGCCGCGAGCAGAACGCGAAGTCGCCGCGCGACGGAACTGAACCGTTGCCACAGGTCCTTGCCGACTGTCTGAGTTTTTGCTTTTCGCGATTGCTTTTTCGCCCTTGATGGTGCTAGATTCAGGCGTGTTCCTTCCAGATTTCGGCGGTGCGCAAACAGGAGCAAAGGCATGGCGACGGTCAAGGACATTCTTACGCGTAAGGGCTCCCAGGTGTTTTCGATCGGCAAAGATGCGACGGTGCTGGAAGGAGCCCGGCTGATGAACGAGTACAAGATCGGCTGCTTGGTGGTCATCGACCACGAACGGGTGAGCGGCATTTTCACCGAACGCGATGTCCTCAGCCGCGTGGTGGCCGGGCACCGCAACCCCGTCACAACTCGGGTTCACGAGGTCATGACCTGCGAGATGGTCTGCTGCCAGCCGGATACGGACCTGGAAGAGGCACGTAGCGTGTTCAAGAACCGCCGCATCCGCCACCTGCCCGTGGTCGACGAGGGGCAGGGGCTACTGGGCCTCGTGTCTATCGGCGACTTGAATGCCTACGACGCGGATGCAAAGGAATGTACGATCCACCTGTTGCAGGAGTACATCTACGGCCGCGCGTGAGTGACCGTCGGGCGGGCTTTGCCCACCGGAAGGTGCCGCTTACTGGATCCTAGGACTCAATAGTTTCGAATGCCTGGTGGAAGAGAACGACCTGGCGCGACGAGGCTATTCGCGTCATCATCGCGGCAATTACGTCTGGGTCGTGCGCGCCACGCGATTCAAGGCTTCCCTTCCCAAACGCGTCGATTCCTCATTGGCTTCCACGGTCAGCGGGCCATCTTTGCCGCGACCCGCCGGATAGATGGGATGTCCATACGCGGGATAAGCCTCGGTCCGCAAGTGGGCCAGCAATTGATGCCCTCGTCGACGTTCTCGTTCAGCACGCAAAGCGGCCAAGTCAATGGGACCGACGACAATCTTGTCGCCCGGACCCGGATCGGCTTGGCTCAAGATCCGTCCATCATAGTCGACGATCATGCTGCCGCCCGGCCAGCTGAACGGTGGATAGTTCTTCAGGCTGGCGGCCTGGTTGGCTGCGACGACGAAGCTCATGTTCTCCAGGGCTCGGACCCGATTGACCATCGTCCACCAGTCCAGCGGTGCCGCGGTTCCCCAGGGATCCATGTAGGCGGACACCCGCACCAATAACTCCGCCCCGCCCAACGCCAATTGCCGGATAGCCTCTGGGAACAGCCAGTCATAGCAGATCGCGGCGCCGATGCGACCGATCGGCGTGTCGGCCACAGGGTACAGGGGCTCCTCGTATCCTGGCAGATCGTGCGGGCTGGAGCTGACCTCCCAGGGAATCCAGGGATGGACTTTGCGGTACTTGAACAGTAGACCTTCGGGACCGATCAGGCACGTGGTATTGAAGACGTGACCTGGCCATTGAGGATCTGACTCCAGGAACGTGCCCGTCTGAATGTAGACGCCCAGGTGTTGGGCCTGGGCCGTATAACGCTCGGTGTGCTCATTCGGAATCGGCAAGGCCAATCGGTCGAGCAGTTCGGCTGCCGTCGAATAGATCGGCGCCGCGTGGGCGAATTCGGGAAACACGATCAGCCGTACGTCAAAGAACGGCTCGTAACCGACCACCGCTTGTTCGATCATGCCCAGCATGTGCGTGACCCGGCGCGCGATCGCGTCGCGATTCCGGGGGTTGGGCAGGTCGAACTGACAGGCAGCAGCATAGTAGCGGTCGAAGTGACTCATACGATCCTACGCGGACAAGCGTGTGGGGGCGTAAACCTCGGGATGACGTTGCGGAACGGAATGGCTGGGCAATTAACGGGCTGACGCCCCCCGCTCGCCAATCCGGCGAGTGTTGAATCGCCGCTGGTATTCCTCGGTCTTCGGCGTCTTTGGGTAATGCTCGTCCGGCCGGTAGGGATACCCGCTCATCCCGTGGAACGGCAGCGGCTCCACGCTGTCGGGATGGGCCGTGCAGAGGTCCATGTCCTTGCAGTAACTGTCGGTCTTTAGCAGGAACGTCCGCTGACACCCCTCGGGCACAGGCCCGAACGCGTCCGCGGCGAAACGCAGGGTGACTTCCTCGCCGTGCCCCATGATCACGTAGCAGTCATCCGCCTCCTGCAGCAACTCGGCGACCTCGCCGTAGCGCGTGTAATCTCCCGACATGAGCTTCCACCCCACAGTATGGTCCAAGTTGTCGTAGTCGGCCAAATTGGGACGGCGGCCATCGGGCGTGTACTCGCGGGGATAGCCCCGGAAGTGCAAGTCGGCGCTGTGCGGGCCTGCTTCGTGGACTGTCAGTGGACCTGCCTGCACGTGCTCCGCCAGGAATATACAGTCCCAATACAGGTCCATATTGCTGGAAATCCGTAAACGCTGGTCTTCCGGCCGCAGCTTCCCGGTAACGTCGAGCGTCATCATGTGGTTGATGCCGGCCGGGTAACCGACTTCGTGGAACAGCTCCACCCACTGGCCGTCACGCAGCACCTGGACCGAAGGCGCTCGGGTCCGCAGCCCTGCTTGGTGTGCAGCGTAGTTGGTCGACGAGTAGCCGTATTCGACCCAGCCGTACAAGAACAGGATCAGCCGACTGTCGGACCGGAGGTTTCGCAGCCGGTCGCCGAAATCCAGGTCCACGAAGTGCTCGTCGGCCAGACCCAGGAAACGCCGATCGGGCGCTGTGGCTCCAGCGCAAAGACGGTCGATCCGACGCAACTGTTCGGTCACATCCTCGCCTTTGTGGTTCACGGCGCGGATCGGTTCGATGTGGTCTCGGATGCAGAACACCTCGAACGGTGGCGGCGATACACTGACGGCCATCATTTCCTGCGGATACACCGCGGTGCCCTCTGGATGATCGACCGCGATCAGTTTGGCTTCATCCAGGTACGTGACCTCCTCCAAAGGCGTCAGGCACCGCAGCACATATTCGCCGTCGCGCGGGCGGAGTTGCGGAATCCGCAGGTATTCGGTGGGATCAGGCGGTGTGTACTTGCCCGGTGCGATCCAGAATCCTAATCCCCCTACGCCGCCGAAGTCGGCCACGAAATCGAAATGCGTACCGTCCCAAGCGAATAGGTAGGGACAGGACGAACTCTTCCGCTCCTCCTCGCGAACCGTCTTGACGGTATCGGCCGGCAGCTCGATTTCCGCCTGCAAAACCCCATCCGGCCAGAGAATCCGCAGCCAGTCGACTTTCACGTTCTCGCCCAATCCGGCATGGATCCGCAAGGGGGCCATGGCGACCGGGCCGGCGTTTCCACCCACGACGAATTGCTGGAGCACAGCCCCGGTCTTGATCTCCACCCGGGCGCCGATCGCGGAACTATTGGAGCGCGTCTTGCTGCCTTGTTCCGCGGTGCCGCGCAGGTCCAGTTCGATCCAGTGTCCGGCGGGCGTGGCATTCTCGATCAGCAGGGGCTTCTCGCCGCTGGGGGCCAGCAAGATGTCGCATTTGCCATCGCCGGTGAAATCCGCCGCCACACAACTCGCATCACCCTTGAACTGAATCGCATTCAGCAGGTTGCCGGGATCCGTTTCGTTCGCATTGCGGAAGCCCTCCCGCGGCCAGTCGTTGAGAAGCAGCACGGGGCCGCGATCCCCGGTCTGCCGATGAGCATCCGCGATGATAATGTCCAGGTCGCCGTCGTTGTCAATGTCGACGAATTGGCCGCCCGTGCCGCGGAGCCGACCGTGCTGAGTGGCGAATTCTTTGTCCTCCTCGAACCGGAACGAACCGCGATTCACGTACAAACGGACGCCCTGCTCGGTAAACACCAGCAGATCCCGGTGGCCGTCTTTATTGAAATCGCCGGACACGGCGCTGATCACATGCTGGGCGTCGCAACCGGTGACTGCGGCGTCCAGCCGATGAAAGCCGCCGACCCGATCGTTGACCCAGGCGATCGGCTGGCCCTCGCCGACGGGGAAGATCATCAGGTCCAAATCCCGGTCGTTGTCGAAATCGTCGCACACGACCGCCGCCACCGGCTTACCGCCCCAAACCAGGCCCAACTCCTCGACCGCGTCCAAGAACGTCCCATCGCGGTTGTTGAGGTACAGGCTGTTCTTCCCCGCCTCGGCCGCGCCGGACAGGGGGACTTGGCCCTGGCTGAGCCGGAAGGCCAGGAAATCGAGATCGCCATCGCTGTCGATATCGACCAGCCGAGCCAAGTGAGTCAGTCCGGCGTCACTCGCGAACGGCGTATTCGCGAGGGATTCGAAGTGGCCTTTGCCGTCGTTGCGGAACGCCCTGTCTCCGCCGACACGTCCGAGCCACAGATCGAGATGGCCGTCGTTATCGAAGTCGCCGAAACACGGTGAAACGCCCTGATCCGCGAGCGTCGGCCCTGGCGAAAAGCGGCCGGTGCCATCATTCAGCCAAATCGTCGTCGCCCCCTTTTCGCCCAAACCCGTCAAGCACACGTCCAGATCCCCGTCGCCATCGACATCCCCGACGGCCATGCCGGGGACGGTGACCTTACCTCCGGCCCAATCCCAAACCTGCGCTGTCGCAGCAAA
Organism: Planctomycetota bacterium; assembly: GCA_026692885.1. The sequence continues at coordinate 16,717 of JAPLNJ010000378.1, forward strand.
GACTTTGGGTTCCGGGGAGAAGAGGACCCGAGCCACCGGTTTCGTCGCCGACCTGGGTACGGGCAGATTATCGACCCCCAACACCCGGTAGTACTTGCCGGACGCGCCGTAGGCATCTCCCACGAGGAAGTGCTTGCCAGCCAGTTCGGCCGCACTCAATTTCTTGAACCGCTCAAACAGCGTCTTGGCTTGATCGACTTTCCCCGATCGCTGGTACTGCAAGGCCAGGCGGTACAGGGCGGAGACAAAGCCGGGATCGAGGGCCGCTACCTTCTCCAGCATCCGCAGGCCTTCGTCGTTGCGGTTCACACGCAGCAACGCGTCGGCCAGTCGGTAGACGACGTAGGGATCCTGGCTGTCGCGGTCGTACACCGCCTGATAGTATTCCAAGGCTTTCGCGTCGTCGCCCCGGTGTTGGAAGTAGATACCTAGCGCGAACTTGGCGGACACGTGGTTTGGATCGACTGTCAGCACCGCCTCCAATGTCTCGCGGGCTGCGTCCGAAGTCGATCGTCCCCCGTCACCTGCTTTTGACTTGCTCTCGCCTTCCATGTTGAGATAGGCCAGACCGAGGTTAAACCTCGCGGCCTGCCAGTCAGGAAAAGCCGCGAGCACCTTCTCGAAAGCGGCGGCTGCTTCCACGTAGTCGTATTGCTCCATCAAGCCAGCGCCTCGATTGAACTCAGCCAATTGTCTGACCACCGATTCTGCCGACGCGCTGGCCAGGCTATCATCGGCGTGTTCCGACTTGGCGGATGCCGACTCCGGCTGCTGCTGCGGCTTGCTGGCCGGGCGACTCGGACAGCCAGCCAGTACCACTACCAGCCCGCTTATCAGGGCCCTCGCCGCGCCTGCACTCAGCCAGTCCGCCAGTCGTTCTGTGCCTGCCAATGTTTGAGTCCGAAACATAGCGATCCCTTGTGTCTTGGAAAAACGAGGTACGAGCGCAGCAGATTTGCGCACCGATCACCGATTACCGACCTCCGCCTCTCCCGCCACCGAAGCCTCCGCCGCCCCCCGTGCCTCGCCCTCCGCCTCCACTGCCGCCAGTACCTCCACCACCGCGCCGCCCAGATCCCTGCTGCCCGGCACCACCCCTTTGTCCGCCGGGGAATGGCTGCGCAGCAGAGGTCCCGGATGTCTGGCCGAGGATTTTGGCCAACGCTGCGCGGACGCTGTCTGGATTCATACTGCCGTTCAAGGTCACGACCCGCACGTCCGTGGTCGGAATGGCCGCTTCGTCCAGCGACTCGATCATGCTTGTGACGTTGTCCATCAGGTTCTGGCCTTCGGTCGACACGATCAGCGAATTGGAGACTTCGTCCACGCCGATGGAGAGTTTGCCCTTGAAAGTCACCTGGGTGCGTCGCTCGCTTTCGCCACCACTGGTTTCGCCGAAGATATAGGTGTTCTGGTTCTGCGGCCGCCGATTGTTGGTGTCGCCCTGCAGTGCCTTGTCGTTGGAACTGAGCAGGTCACGGTAGACTTCCTTGACGGTTTCTGCCACGGTCTGTGCCTTGGAGTAGCGGATCGGAACCACGACCGTCATGCGCGCCGACTCGGAGGTCTTCGGCGGCGAGACGTCCCATAGGACAAGCAACTCCTCCACGTTTCTCAACTGCTCGGCCGTCGCGCCGACGACCAGCAGCGTGTTCGTGTCGTAGTCGTCGATGAACTTCATCTGCCGCCGCTTGGACAGGCGATTTGACGCTTTCTTCTGGTCCGCAGGGGGCGGTTCGAAGAAATAGGAGCGACGCGACGTACTCTTCTCTTCCTTCTTCCCCTCTCGGAAGTAGTCTTCCAAATTCAGTTTCACCCAATAGGCCGACGCGTATCGGAGCTTGAACTGCTTGTAATCCTTGCGCGATGGGGCCACTTGGCTGATCAAGTCTTCCAAGGCGTCGAGCGCTTCGGTGTCCTGCGACGAAATCACCAACCGGCCGTCCTCTCCGACCGAAATATGGACCGGAGGCGCCTCCGGGGATTCAATAGGTGGATTTCCTTGATTCGGAGGAAGCTTGTTTGGCTGGGCCTGGGATCCCTCGCCGTCAGCGGTTGACCCTGGACGGGGTAATGGAGCCGGAGTCGCTGGTGCAGCCGGACGGGATCCCAAACTGTCAGTACCACCCGTTTGAAGCTGCGCGAACCGGAAGAGCAGGCGAGCCGGGCCTTCCGCCCGCCGATCCTTCGTTGTAGGCTGGGGCTCGACCGGCTTTTCCTGACTTGGAACTGCGGCTCCGCCCGGACCTGGACCTGTGGCGGGCGGCAACACGAGCTTATTTGGTGCCAGCGACGGCCAAACGCGACGGATGCGTTCCAGCAATTGCTGGGTCGTTTCACCCGGCTCCAGGTCGAGCACCCGTACACGCTCAGGATTTCCGCCGGGACCGAAGATCTCGCCCAACTTGGTCAACAGGTTTTTGACCTCCGTCATCTCAACTTCATTGGCCCATAGCAACAGTCGATTGTTCTCGACGTCGGCCTCCACCCGAAACTTATCCTGGTCGGCTTCCTCTGCTTGACGGCGATCCGAACCGCCCCAAGGATTCCACCCCCAGCCAGACGATCGCGACCGGTCTTCCTTGGGTTCCTCTGTGCCCATCATGAACGTGATCGAGCCCGCGACGTAATCCGCGGCCAAGCGATGTAACTTGACGACTTCAAAGCGGCGGCTACTCCCGTCCAGCTTCTGTACCAGCGTGCGGATCGTCACATGGTCTGCCAGCGACGCGTAGGCAATGATCGATTTGTGTTTCTTATCCACCTGTAGGCTTGTGGTGGGATCCAGATCGCCGGTGTCCTGCAAGGTCTTGACCAGCGTTTCCGGATCCAGCGTCGCCAGGCGGTAGACTTGCATGCGGTTCACATTGGCCAGGAATGCCCGATCCTGATCGGCCGGCACGTCGATTGTCTCGATCGCCTTGGCAATCACGGCCAACTTGTCCGGTGACGCCTGTGCCAGGATGCTGTTACGCCGAATGTTGATCACCAAGTGCACGTCCATTTTCTGTGGCATGAATCCGGGCATTCCACCGGGGCCACCGCCGCCTTGCTGCTGTTGCCGCATCTCGATCATCCGCTGGATCATCTGCATCGGATCCGGATTGGCTTGTCCCGGCGTCCCCGGTTTCCGCGATTCCAGGCCCAAGAGACCAATCAACTGTTCTTTTACGTCGTCGGCGCGGGAGTGTTTGAGCACGAATTCCCGGACGAGGCGTTCCTCGCCTTTGGACGACTGCTCCTGCTGCAGTACGGCATAGATTCCGCGCAGATTGATGACGGAGTCCATCGCTTCCACCCGGTTGGTGGTCTTCAGCGCGGTGAGTTGACCATTGGCACTGATCAGCGGCTTGAGCTCCGTGACCGCGTTTTCCGCAACCAGCCAGCTCAACGGGAAAGAAACCTTCACGAACTCGTACGGCATGCGCTGGGCCAGGTCCTCCGGCTCGACGCGGGGAACCAGCGCGGCGTTAATCTTGTCCGTCTTCATCACCGACAGGAGGTCATCCTGGAACAGCAGGGTGAAGCCACGGGCGAGCAAGTGCCGGTTGATCAAGTCCCGCGATTCCTCGACGGTGTAGCCTCTCTGGGTGGTTAGGTTTAGGTAGTCCGCGGGTAACTCCTGCCAGTCGAGGCTCAGTCCGGAGACATCGGCGAGCCATTGGAGTACATCGGGCCAAGGCTGACCGCGGAAGTCAAAGCGGATCCTACCGTCAGGTCCTGGCCGGAGCTTCAATTCTTCGGGGCGAGGCGGATCCGTGGGCTTGGTCGACCGCTTGGTTACGGCCAACTCGTCGGGTTTGGCGTCTGGTTTGGCATCGGGTTTGGCGTCTGGTTTGGCATCGGGTTTCTTGTCCCCGCCCACGTCTGGCTTGGTCTCCGACTTGCCTTCCGGAGGCTTTTCGCTCGACGCACCAGATTGAGGTGTCTCGGCGGCGCGTGATTCACCTCCGCTCGTGTCGCCGAAAGTACGCGAACCACGGAAATGCCGCTGGGCCGACGCGGAGTGCGACAGGGCCAGCAGGAGCAGTGACGCGAACAACAGGACTTGTGTAGAACGCATGGTCGATACCACCGTACCTTGGGATTTACGTGCACCAGACGACTGATTCATTATGGCACGAGGTCTTGGAACCGCAACACAGGGACGGCAACGAAGGCGGCTGAAAGAGAGTCGCCGGTTTACCGCGGGACTGGGCCGCGCAAAATCAGGCGGACATCATGGTCAGGGGGCGGGTGTGCGAATTTCAGTCTTTGCGGCTAGGGACTTTTCCGCGGGCATGGACTTGAGGCCGCAAGAAACTGAAATTCGTACACCCGCCCCCCGTCTTCTCGCGACGCAAAAACGGGATAAACGCCCGTTCGTCTAGCTCCGTTCGCGGCCCGCGGCATCGGCCGGTGGGAGTGAAGGTTCCGCACCTGGTCCGTCCGGTTGCGGCTCACCGCTGTCACTGGCTGGCGGTGCATCCTGCTCGCTCATCCCGTCCAGATTCAGCGGGTCGCCGTTGCCCGCGTTCTCATGTCCAGGCGATTCCTTGTCGCCAGTCCCCTCCGGACTCTTCGGAGCGCCGCCGGGAGCATCACCGGGTTTTGCCGGGCCTTCCAGAGCGGTCGCTTTCGCGCTCGCCGCCCGGCTTGCCTCGGCCGCTGCCAGCCAGCCACCGGACAGGTTCTGCCCCAGGCCCACCGACCAACGCATCTTGAGCGACTGCGATTCCACTTGCACGGTCTTGTCCAGAATCTGGCTGACGGTCAACGTCACGTCACCCACCGTGAACTCTCCGCCCTCGAAGACCTTCAGCAGTCGCTTCTCGTTGCGCAGGTTGATCCAAGCCTGCCGCCGGTCATCGACTTGGGTGATGGCCGTGACGTAGGCGGACTGCCCCTGAGCGAAATCGGTTGCCTTGGCATCACGGATGGCCAAGGGGTCTTCCACTTCGATCTTGAACGACTTGGTGGTTGACTTGGGCGGGAGGCCGTCATCGGTAATCTTCAAGGTCAGCTCGTAGGTTCCGATCTCTTTGGGGGTCCACTGCAACTCGCCGGCCTTGGGATCCAGGGTGGCTTCCGGCAGGTTCGAGGCTTCCAGACTAAAAGTCACCACATCCCATTTGTCCGGGTCCTGGGATTTGAAGCGGAAAGAGAAGGGTCTTTGCAGGTACGCCTTGGGCAACTCCTTGGACGCAAATTCTGGTTCGCGGTTGGCCGGTCCGCTCAGATTCCGCGATGTGATACGTTCCATGTAGGTCGCCAAGTCGTCCTGTTTGAGGCGATCGCCGGGATTCTGGCTCAGTTCCTTTTCCCGCGTCGCTGTCGGCAACGACATGGCTTCCACGGCAAGGGTCAAGTCAAGTCGCCGCGAGTCGGTAATCCGTCTGAGATGCAGGCGTTTGATACGGTGCAGATAGTCCACGGAGTAGAACTTATGGAGGAACCGCACCAATTGCCGCAGGTCGCCTCGTCCGCTCACGTTGAAGGCGAACTCGTGATTCGTGCCTTCCTTGCCCTTCGAGGTCACGGCGTTGACGTTGGCGTCATCCAAATCGACCTCGGTCACGCTTTGCAGCAGCCACGTTTGATAGAGCGTACCGGCAGCCTGCACGTCACTGGGTAAGGCATGCTGTTCGTAAACCTGCATCCGGTCTGTGATCGGCTGGCCGAGCCGCAGTTTCCTTTCCTTCTGGGAAATCTCCTTCTGCAAGCCGACTTCGCGCTGGCGGCGTCCGTCGAGCATCGACCGCACGCCACGAACCACAAAGGCACCGACGATCAATACCAACAAGGCCCCGCACGCCACAGCTAACGTTCGTTCACGACTACTCATGGTCGGCCACCTCCTCGATGTCCGGCGCGGCAATTAAGATCGTTTCCTTGAAACGCCAGCGATATTCGTCCTGGTGCTCATCGAATTGGCCTCCGGAACCCACCACTTGGTGGCGTTCATCGCGGAGTGCCGTCTCCAAATCCTGGATCGTGGCGGGATCACGGACGTAGCCTTCCAGCACAATCTGGCCGCCTCCGCCGGGCCGCGAGCTGAACGTCGCTTGCTCGACAATCGCCTGCTCCGCCGACGGCAGTTTGACCGACAAATCGTACACTTCGTCCAGCCAGTTGATGTCGCCTGTGACAAAGGTGTCGATCTCGGAGACGCGTGTCCGCAGCTCTTCCGCGTCTTTGACCTGTTTGTCCAGTCCTTGCGAGGCATGTTGCAGCTTTCCGATGGATTGATCGTAGTTCCGCAATTGCCAGAAGAGGATCCCGGCGAGCATCAGCGCCACCATCGCGGCACCTGCTCCCACCCAGGCATACTGCCGTCGTCGGTCCGGCGGAACGGGCTTGCGGCGCGGGTTCAGGAAGTCGATCCCCGGCTGACCGCCAGTAGCCTGCTCGTGCAACATGCCCAGCAGGGCCGCAAAGCGACCCGGATGGCTAGGCTCCGTGATGACCCGGGTTACCTCCACGGCAGCGAATGGGTCGAACAGCACAACCTCCAGCGACAGCTGTCCTCGCAGTTGGTCGGCCAGAGCCAGCGCCGCGGCGTCGCCGCCGCACAAGACAACTTGTTCGATCCGCTGTTCCCCGAGTTGATTCTGCGCGGCTGCGATCGTGCGCCGGATTTCTCCGACCAGGACCGTCGCCAACTCTTCAGAAGGCAGACGGACAGAACGCAGAAACACGACTTGACCCGCCAACAGTACCGTCAAGTCGACTTCGTCCGTCAACAACTCGACCAGCAATCGGCAGCGGGTATCCGGCAAGCCTCGCTGCAGCAAGGCGGCCGAGGCACAGGGCCGCAGAATGAGCCGTTTGGGCGTCAACTGTGCCGCTTCACACGCAGTTCGTACCGCGGACAGGAACCCGGTGGATATCGCCGCGGCGAGCACGCGGCACTGCGGTTCGTCGGGGGTACTCAAACGGATGAAATCCAGCGGCCAGTCCTCCCCAATCGAGGAGAATTGCCGGAGAGCCTGGAAGCGGACCAATTCGGGTAGCTCGTCGTCGGGTGTTGGCGGAACCGTGAGCAGACGCAATTCGGCCTTGCCGCGAGGAACGGCCACGAAGGCCTCGCCGTGAACCAAGCCGTGCTCCGACACGGCAACGGACAACTGCGGGCCGATCTTCTCGTCCGCCACGTCTGACAATTCGACAGACAGAACCTGCTCCACAACAATGCCGCCGCCCGACGCGTGTCCCGCGACGATGCGTAGTTCACGGGTATCCCATTCAAGGGCAAGTAATCGCGACATAAGTCTCCTGGTCTCCACAAAACTGTGCGCAGCTGAACTAGTGTGTCTTCAAGGCTAAGATTGTGGGTTGTGAACGGCACGGCGCTAGCCGCCGGTGGCGTTCGGAACCGGCGGCTAACGCCTTGCCGCTCACTCATCGCACCCCCAACTCTTGGCCTTGAAAATGCGCTAGGCTCGTTAAACGGCAAGCCGGATACCCACAAGCTGGCGCCCGGCTTGCCGTTAGACAACGATACGGAATATGCCATTCTCAACCGCTTGTGGCATATATGCCTACAGCCCAACTCCCTGCCCAACACCCTGGCCCGTGCCCAGGGCGTCCAAGCCAAAACCGCGGCCTAGGTGAGTCATGTTCCTCCAGAGTAATACGCGGGGCGGACTCTGGACAGCGTCAAGTACAACTTCGGCACGGGCTGCGGGATAGCCGCTTTCAAAATAACCGACCACCTGGGCCCGGTACACGTCACCCCCGGCACACAGAAAGGGCATGAGTTTGCGCATCTCGTCGAGCGTCACCAGACCTTCGGTGAGCAGCCAAGTCTCATTCTGCCGCTGGGGTTGATTGGCTGTATTCTGAGGATCGCGAATACGGACGATCTGATCGACCACTTCGGCACGCAGACCAGGGATGCCCGCCAAGATTTGCCGTGGTGCCTGATTGACGTTGAGACGTCCGGGAATGGAGGGACCGGCCGCCGCCGTCACCTCGTCCATCAGCTTGGGCAGGTACTGCTGCATCGCCGCCGCGCTGTTCTCAAACGGCGACGTGAGGATCGTCGGTTGCTTGGCTCCCTTAAACGTCACCTGCACTTGCTTGCCGATCAGGTCCAAGACTTGATTCAGCTTGACCTTGGCCGGTTTCGTCAGATCGAGTTCGCCTGTCGCCGGACCTTGACTCGGCTGACCTCCAGAACCCGACGGACTAGCGAAACCCGACCCACCGCCGCGCGTCCCACCGCCAGCATTGCCACCGCCGCGCATCCCACCGCCAGCAT
>JAPLNJ010000379.1 GCA_026692885.1 Planctomycetota bacterium
ATCGTCTGGGAGTGGTGCTTCTTCGATCACTTGGTCCAGGATTACGACGCCGCGAAGTCCAACTACGTGGGCACGGGCAAGACCATCGCCGACTACCCGAACAAGCTGGATATCAACCTGGATGGCCACAACCTCAAGGCCGATTGGTTACACTGCAACTCGCTGGACTACAACCAGACGCTGGACCAGATCGTCGTCAATTCGGTGCAGGGCGAGTTCTACGTCATCGATCACGGCAACACGTTCACCGTCGGAGATCCGACCGCTAGCATCGCCCTGGCGGCCACCGGCGCGGGGGATTTCCTGTATCGCTTCGGCGATCCGGCCCGCTACGACCAAGGCACCAAGCCGGCAGTCCTCGAAGATTGGACGCAGTCCACCACCGGCACCAAGCAAATGGGCGGCGCTCACGACATCCAATGGATCGCCGACGGCCTGACCGGAGCCGGCCATTTCTTGATCTTCAACAATGCCGAATATCTCTCCGAACACACCTCGCAGTCCTACGTGATGGAGATCGATCCATTCGTGGATGCAAGCGGGACCGACACGGGCCACTATGTGAACCCGCCCGCCGCGGGCTACAACACGGTCACGCCGTTGGCGGTGACCGACAAAGCCCCCAAGCTGATCTCGAAGCAAGTTGTGTGGAACTATTCCACCGACAGCAATCTGACTCTCTTCAGCCAGATCGGCTGCAGCGCTCAGCGGCTGCCCAACGGCAACACGCTGATTACCGCGGATACCGAGGGTTATATCATGGAGGTCACGCCCACCGGCGAGACCGTGTGGGACTACATCGTACCGGTCACCAGCAGCGGGACGGTGCAGACCATCGGCGACCGTTTGCCGATGGTCAATTCCATCTTCCGGGCCTATCGCTATGAGGCGACCTACTTCTCCGGCCGCACGCTGACGCCGGGCGCAACGATTGCCGGCCGCACGACGGTCGCGAATCCCTACGCGGGCACGACGAACTACGATGCCTTGCAGCGGCAGACGGAGACGCAGTACTGGGATGCGACCAACGCCTACAGCGGCTATACATTATTCAGCGCGCAAGGGACCACGTACCTGCTGGACATGCAGGGGCGCAAGGTCAACACTTGGGCCACCGGCACAGATGCCCGACTGTTGGACAGTGGCAACCTGTTGGACTGGGCGACGAACTCCAGCAGCCAGACCGGGTTGAAGGAACTGGACTGGAGCGGCAACACGGTCTGGCAGTACTACGAGACCCGCACGGCCTACCATCCGCACGGCGACTTCCAGCGGATCTACGACCCCAAACTGGGCGCCTATGCCACGCTGTACCTGGCCAACAAAGACGTGACCGCGGCCGAGTGCCTGGCCGCCGGGTGCGATCCGGCCGACGCGCCCTTCACCGGCGCTCAGGTCGACACGATCGTGGAAGTCGACATGAGCGGCAACATCGTCTGGGAGTGGTCGTTCTGGGATCACGCCATCCAGAACGTCGACGCCACGAAGGCCAACTCTGTCGCCTCGGGCAAGACGATCGCCGATTATCCGGGCAAGATCAATTTGAACCTGCCGGGGCGGCCGCTGCAGAGCAACTGGCTGGACTGCAATTCGCTGGACTTCAACCAGACGCTCAACCAGATCGTGGTCAATTCCCGGCAGGGCGAGTTCACCATCATCGACCACGGCGCCACGTTTCTGGCCGGCAATCCGACCGGCAGCATCGCGCTGGCAGCCACCACCGCGGGTGATTTCCTGTACCGCTTCGGCGACCCGGCCCGCTACAGCCAGGGCAGTGCGCCGTCGGTCGGCGTCAATTGGGAGACGGCCAGCAGCGGCAATAAACAGATCGGCGGTAGCAGCAACGTGCAGTGGATTGACAGCGGCTTGACCGGGGCCGGGCACCTGCTGGTGTTCAATAACAACCAGTACCTCTACCAGCGCACGCCGCAGTCCTACGTCTTCGAGATCAATCCGTACGTGAACTCGAGCGGCACCGACACGGGCAGCTACGTCAACCCGCCCACCGCGGGTTACAACACCTGGACCTTCGACAAGGACACGATGAAGGCCAATCAGCTGTTGTCCAAGCAGGTGGTGTGGAAGTATGGGTCGATCAGCAATCTGACGATGTTCAGCCATTTTGGGTCCAGCGCCCAGCGGTTGCCCAACGGCAATACGCTGATCTGCGCAACCACCGAAGGCTATCTGGTCGAGGTGGACACCAGCGGCAACGTGGTCTGGGAATATATCAACCCGGTCACGAACGCCGGGATCGTGACGGCCATCGGCGACGACCTGCCGATGACCAACGCCGTACCGCGGGCCGTACGCTACGCGGCCAGCTTTGCCGGTTTCACAGGCCACAGCCTGACGCCGGGCGCCACCATCACGGGCAACGTCTTGCCCACGATCACCAGCACCACGCGGACGCCCACGGCGCCGTCCGCCACCAATGCCGTCTGGGTCACCAGCCAGATGACCGACAACGGCAGCATCAGCAGCGCCAAGCTGACCTATGTCACCGGCAGCGGCACGCCCATTACGGCCACGCCGTTTACCGAGACGTTCGGGACGACGACGGTCAAGCCTTGGACCGGCACCACCGGCTCCGATAACACCTGGACCATCGTCGGCACCCCCAACCCATTCGAATTAGCCACGAGGGCGAACTACGTCACGAGCACTACGGCGGAAGGGGTGGAGTACAAGTGCAGTGTGGCTACGAGTGCCTCGGTGTCCGCCGTCAACAGCATCAACGCCGCGGGCGCGTCCGGATCCGTGGAATTCTATGTTCAGACATCGTCGATAGTTACCACGGACGGCTGGGCCTTCCAGCTCGATTCCGGCAGTGGCTACGTGACGCGGCTGAGCGAAACCGGAACCAGCCACACCTTCACGAAGTTCACTTATGCCCTGGCCAGCAGCGAACTGGTGGCCGGTCTGAAAATGCGATTCCAATTCACGGGGACTGCTGGCAGTGCAGGCCGGATCGACCTGGACCAGATCACCGTCACGACCGTTTCCGGAGGATCGAGCACGTCGACCGTGACCATGCTGGACGATGGCCTGCATGGTGACGGTGCGGCAGGTGACCACGTCTACGGCGGGCAGATCCCGGCCCAGGCCCTCGGCACCACGGTGAGTTACTACGTCTCCGCGACGGACAATTCGGGCTTTACTACGGTCGATCCGGCCACGGCGCCGACTGACAAGTACTCCTATACCGTTACCGTCCAGAACAACACGGCGCCGACCGTGGCGACGGCGGCCAGCGCCACGCCCAGTCCGGTCACCGGCACAACCACCGCGCTGGCCGTGCTGGGCGCCGACGCGGATACGGGAGAGAGCAGTCTGACATACACCTGGACGGCGACCACGGTGCCCAGCGGCGCCACGGCGCCGACGTTCAGTGTCAACGGCAGCAATGCGGCGAAGGCCACGACGGCCACGTTCAGCCAAGCGGGCAGCTACCGCTTCACGGTGACGATCGCCGATCCGAGCGGTCTGTCCGCCACCAGTCCCGTCGACGTGACGGTGAATCAGACGTTGACGACGATCGTCGTGAGTCCCGCCTCCGTCAATCTGAACACCGCCGCCACACAACAATTCACGGCCTCGGGCAAAGACCAATTCACCAGCGCACTGACCACGCAGCCGACGTTCACCTGGTCGACCACCGTCACGGGCGGGACGATCAGTTCCAGCGGTCTGTTTACGGCGCCCAGCACGGCGGCCAGCGGCAAGGTCACGGCGGCCAATAGCTCGGTGAGCGGCGAGAGCACGGTCGTCGTCGCCAGCCTGTCGCATCCTTACACGATGGCCGCTCTGCCGGACACCGGGCAGGTCGCCAGTTACGCGACGATCTATGGAGAAGATGCCGACTACACGATCAACCCGCCGACCTACAAAGACAACGGCAACGGTACGGTCACCGACAAAGTCACCGGCCTGATCTGGCAGCAGGTCGACGGCGGCGAGATGACCTGGGAACAGGCGGTCGCGTATGCCGACGGCCTCACCCTGGGCGGAGCCAGCGATTGGCGGTTGCCGTTCGGCAAGGAACTCTACAGCCTGATGGACGAAGGCACCATCAACCCGGCCCTGAACACGACGTATTTCCCCGCGTCGGCGGCCGAGTACTGGTGGTCGAGCGACACGGCGGTCGATGATGCGTCCAAGGTGTGGGTCGCGAACGCGGGCGGCGGCATCGGCCCGCATCCCAAGACCGAAACGATCAGCGCCGGCGGGATCAAGCACTTCCACGTCCGCTGCGTGCGCGATCCCGCCGCCACCGGCGCCACGCATCTCTACGGCAACCTGACCAACAAGGGCGATGGTACGGTGACCGACAACCACACGAGCCTGGCCTGGCAGCAGGCGGAGTCCGTGGCGATGACCTGGGAAGAGGCGCAAGCCTACGCCGAGAACCTGACCCTGGCCGGCCACAGCGATTGGCGGTTGCCCAACATCAAGGAACTGCAATCGCTCAGCGACACCGACGTCCGCGCGCCGTCGCTGGACAAGACCTACTTCCCCGGGGCCACGGCCACACGCTACTGGTCGTCCACCACCATGGCGAACAACACGCTCCAGGCCTGGTATCTGGACAGCGACTATGGCCTGACCAGCTACGACGTCAAGACCGGCCTGTGGCATGTGCGCTGCGTCCGCGGCGGGACCGTGACCAATTTGAACATCCCTGAGGTCGAGGTCATCCCGGCGGGCTCGTTCGTGATGGGCGACCATTTCAACTTCTCCGATCCGGACCACCCCAGCGACGAACTGCCGTTGCACACGCTGTCCATCGACGCCTTCTACATGGGCACGTATGACATTACGAACCGGCAGTACGTCAGCTACCTCAATTCGGCCTTGGCGCAGAGCCTGATCGAGGTCCGCAACGGCCTGGTCTACGCCCCCGGCGGCAGCACCATCTATGCCGAGACCCGCCAGGGTGAGTCCGCCTTGTTTGGCCTGATCTACAGCGGCATCGATTGGAACGGCACGGCCTTCTCCGTGCTCTCGGGCCGCGAGAACCATCCCGTGGTCGGCATCCGGTGGGAAGGGGCCGCGGCCTACTGCAACTGGCTGAGTGCCGTCCAGGGCTACCAATCGGTCTACAACCTGACGACTTGGACCACCGACTTCACCAAGAGCGGCTACCGCCTGCCGACGGAGGCCGAATGGGAATACGCGGCCAACGGTGGACAGGAGACGCCTTACTACCAATTCCCCTGGGGCAGCAACACGAACACCGACGGCACCTGGTCCAACTGGGAAAACTCCGGCGATCCGTACGAAACGGGCGATTACCCCTATACCACTCCCGTGGGCTTCTACGACGGTACCCTGCAGCTGAAGAGCGAGTTCAACTGGCCGGGCAGCCAGACCAGCTACCAGACTTCCAACGCGGTCAACGGCTATGGCCTGTACGACATGGGCGGCAACATCTGGCAGTGGACCAATGATTGGTACGCCAACGGCTACTACTCCGTGAGTCCCGCCAGCAATCCGACCGGACCGACGACCGGCGACCCGATGCCGGATGGGCTGGCCTACCATGGGATGCGCGGCGGCAACTGGTACAACGGGGCTCAGTACCTCGGCTTGAGCCGAATCTCCAACCGGGATCCGGGCTATTATCGCGGTCCCCAAGACCCCAATCACCCGTACTACCACGTTGGGTTCCGCGTGGCCTTGAAGACCGCCAGCCTAGTCCAGCCGGGGGCCACCGACCAGACGCTGCTGAGCACCCTGCAGTTCGGCGAAGGGCCGGCGACCGACTCCAGCGGCAACGTGTTCTTCTCCGATGTCAAAGCCAACACAATTTACAAGTGGTCCGCCGCCGGCCAGTTGTCGACCTTCCGCACCAGCTCCGGCGGCACCAACGGGCTGGCCTTCGACGCCTCCGGCAACCTGATCGCCTGCGAAGGCACCAATGGCCGCATCGTCTCGATCACTCCCCAAGGGGTCGTGACCAGCTTGGCCTCGACCTACAACGGCACGCGGTTCAACGAGCCGAACGATTTGTGGATCGACCCCAGCGGGGGCATCTACTTCACCGATCCCGTATTCTTCGGGACCCAGGTGCAAGACGGCCAGCACGTTTACTACATCAGCCCGGATCATAGCACCGTGACCCGTGTCATCAGCGACATGACCAAGCCGAACGGGCTGATCGGCACGGCCGACGGCAAGACGTTGTACGTCAGCGACTACGGCGCGGGGGCCACGTACAAGTACACCATCGGAACCGGCGGGGCCTTGACGGGCAAGACCCTGTTCGTCTCGGTCGGTTCCGACGGCATGGAGCTCGACAGCGAGGGCAATGTTTATCTGACCACCGACGACGTGCTGGTCTACAACGCGGCCGGCACCAAGATCGCCACCATCAACGTGCTCGAACGCCCCACGAACCTGACCTTCGCCGGAATCGACCGGCGGACCCTGTTCATTACCACCGAGGCGGCTTTGTACACGCTTGCGCTGCGCCCGCAGGGGTTGGGCGCCACCATCGCCAACGCCGCTCCGGGGATCACCGGCACCACCCGGACGCCCACGATACCATCGGCCACCGATGCTGTGTGGGTCACCAGCACGGTCACCGACGACAGCGGCGTGGCGAGCGTCAAGCTGACCTACGTCACCGGCAGCGGCACGGGCACCACGACCACGCCCTTCACCGAGACGCTGGGCACCACACCGGTCAAGCCCTGGACCGGCGTCACCGGTTCCACCAACGCCTGGACGGTCACGGGCAACTATGTTGAGCTGCGTACGGGCGCCAACTATGTCACCAGCACCACGGAGTGCGGGCTGGAGTACAAAGGCGGCGCCACGCTGAATGCGGTGACCGAGGCCATGATGACCACGACCAACGCCATCAATGCCGCAGATACGTCCGGCTCCGTGGAGTTCTGGGTCCAGACGCTGACGCTCGACGGGACCGACGGCTGGACGTTCCAGGTCGATTCCGGCAGCGGTTTCGTGACCCGGCTGAGCGAATTGACCGGCAACAGTCACGCCTTCCAGAAGTACACCTACACCCTGGCCAGTAGCGAACTGGTCAGCACGCTGAAGCTGCGGTTCCAGTTCGTCGGCGGTGGTGCCGCGGACGACGATCGCATCAACCTGGATCAGATCACCGTCTCGGTGACCACGGGTAGCGTTCCGGTGACGGTCACCATGCTCGATGACGGCGCCCATGGCGACGGCGCGGCGAGTGACCACGTCTATGGCGGGCAGATCCCCGCAATGGCCATCGGCACCACGGTCAGCTATTACGTCACGGCGACGGACGGCACGGGACTGATCACCACCGACCCCAGCACAGCCCCCACGAACAAGTACTCCTACATCGTCGGCCACACGACGCCGACACTCCAGCTCAACGAGTTCCTGGCCTCCAGCACGACCTTCATAGCCACCACGGACTACCCCACGCCGACCGTCGGACTGTCCATCAATACGACCGGAGCGTTGGACGGCTACACCTTGCTGGACCCGATGCACGGCAAGACCACGTACCTGATCGACAACGCCGGCCAGATCGTGCATACCTGGACCAGCGAGTACGAGCCGGGCCGGACCGCCTACCTGATGCCCGACGGCCATCTGTTCCGGGCCTGCATGGCGCCCGGCGGGCTGAACACGGGCGGTGGCGAGGGCGGGCGGATCGAGGAACGCGACTGGGACGGCAACCTGGTGTGGTATCTGGACTACGCCAGCAGCACGTACATGATGCACCACGACTTCAAGGTCCTGCCCAACGGCAACATTATCATGCTGGTGGTGGAAAAGAAGACCTATGCCGAGGCGATCACCGCCGGCTTCAACCCCACGCTGCTGGATACCACGATCAGTACCGACGGCTTTATGCTGCCCGACTCAGTGGTCGAGATCGACCCCACCGTTTCCTCTGGCGGCACAGTCGTCTGGGAGTGGCATGTTTGGGATCATCTGATCCAGGACTACGATGCCACCAAGGCCAACTACGGCGTGGTGGCCCAGCATCCGGAATTGATCGACGCCAACGGTCCGGGCATCAAGATTCCCCAGTTCTGGAATCACTTCAACGGGATTGATTACAACCCCGCGCTAGACCAGATTCTGCTCAGCGCCCGCAATCAGAACGAAGCTTGGGTCATCGATCACAGCACGACCACCGCCCAGGCGGCTGTCCACAGCGGCGGCGCGCACAGCAAGGGCGGCGACCTGCTGTATCGCTGGGGCGACCCGCGGATGTACGACGCCGGCACGGTCAGCAACCGGATGCTGTACGAGCAGCACAACACCCAGTGGATTGCCGCCGGCTTGCCAGGCGCGGGCGACATCATGGTGTTCAACAACGGCATCAATCGGCCAGCCGGCATCTACTCGACGATTGACGAATTCACGCCGCCGGTGGACGCCTCGGGCAACTACACGCTCAGCACGGGAGCGGCTTACGGCCCCACGGCTTTGACGTGGACGTACGTCGCCAGTCCGCCGACGAGTTTTTACTCGATGGAAATCTCCGGCGTTGAGCGGCTGCCCAACGGCAACACCTTGATCTGCGAGGGCCTCACGGGGCGGATTTTCGAAGTCACCTCCGCGAGGCAAATTGTCTGGCAGTACCAGAACCCGGTTACGGATACGGGCATCCTGGACCAAGGTTCCAGTCTGCCGGCGGACTCGCGCGGCGGTTACATGACGGCCGTGTTCCGGGCCCTCAAGTACCCGACCACGTACGGCGCCTTCACCGGCCGCACGCTGACGGCCAGCGGGACGGTCGAGGTGTATCCCGACTGGATCGAGCTGCGCAATCCGGGCACGTCGGCCGTAGACCTGGGCGGCCTGTATCTGACGAACGACACCAGTGTGCCCACGAAATTCCAGATTCCCAGCGGCGTGTCGATTCCGGCCGGCGGCTACCTGGTGTTCTGGGCTGATAACAGCACGACAGCTGGCAGCCGGCACATGAACTTCACGCTGGACGCCACGGGCGGAACCATCTCGCTGTATGACATCGACGGGATCACTCGGATCGACACGGTTACCTACGGTGCTCAGACGACGAACGTCTCCTCCGGCCGCTACCCCGACGGCACCGGCAACTGGCAAGCCATGACGACCGCCACGCCCGGAGCCGCCAACGCGGCGACCGTGAATCAGGCCCCCACCGACGTGACGCTCTCAACGACCACGGTCGCTGAGAACCTGCCCGCCGGAACCCCGGTGGGCACCCTCACCACCACCGATCCGAATACCGGTAACACGTTCACCTACAGCCTGGTCAGCGGCACCGGCAGCACGGACAACGCCTCGTTCACGCTCAGCGGCAGCACGCTTCAGACCGCTGCCAGCTTCGACTACGAGACGAAGAATTCGTACAGCATCCGGATCCGTTCGACCGACCAGGGTGGTCTGTACTTCGAAAGAATCTTTACGATCAGCGTCACGCTACCGAATCAATCGCCCGTGATCAGCGGCACGAGCCGTAATCCTGCGGCTCCGTCGGCCACTGTCCCCGTCTGGGTCACCAGCACGGTCACGGATGACGGCAGCGTCAGCGGTGTCACGCTGACTTACTCCACCGGCAGCGGCAGCCCCACCACGACCACCGTGTTTACCGAGACAATGACCGCCACGGAAGTCAAGCCCTGGACCGGCACTGGAGCCGTGAATGCCTGGACCGTAACGGGTAGCTATGTCGAACAACGGATCGGCTCCAACTACGGCACCGGCAACGCGTGCGGGCTGGAGTACAAGGGGGGCCTCACCCTCAACGCGCTGACCGACGCCATGCTGACCACGACCAACGCGATCAATGCCGTCGGCACCGCTGCGTACGTCGAGTTCTGGGTCCAGACGCTCACGCTGGATGCGACCGACGGCTGGACCTTCCAACTCGATTCCGGCAGCGGCTTCGTGACCCGACTGAGCGAGCTGAGCGGAAGCAGCCACGCCTGGCAGCAGTACCGCTATGATCTGACCAGCACCGAGTTGGTCAGCACACTCAAAATGCGGTTCCAATTCGTCGGCGGTGGCGCTGCTGATGACGATCGAATCGACCTGGACCAGATCACCGTCACGGCGACTTCGGGTGGCACGACGACCAACACCGTGACGATGCTCGACGACGGCGCTCACGGCGATGGCGCGGTGGGCGACCATGTCTACGGCGGGCAGATTCCCGGCCTGGCCAGCGGCACCACTGTCAGCTACTACGTGACTGCGACCGACAACGCCGGACTCGTCACCACCGACCCAGCCACGGCGCCCAGCACCAAGTATTCCTACACGGCCGGGGCGGCCGCTTTGAGCGTCAACGTGGTGGCAGCCTCGGTGGCCGAGAACGCCGGTGCGACAGCGACCACGGTGACGATCAGCCGCAACTCGGACACCACGGCCGCGCTGACCGTAAACCTGTCTAGCAGCGACACCAGCGAAGCCACCGTTCCGGCCACGGCCACGATTCCGGCCGGGCAGACGTCGGTGACTGTGAATCTGGCGGCGGTGGACGACGCGATTGTGGACGGTACTCAGACGGTCACGATCACGGCTGCGGCCACCGGATTCACCAGCGGCAGCGACACGCTGCAAGTCACCGACACCGAGGTGGCGACTCTGGTTGTAAACGTGGTGGCGGCCAGCGTGGCCGAAAACGCCGGTGCCACGGCGACCACAGTGACGATCAGCCGCAACACGGACACCACGGCCGCCCTGACCGTGAACTTGACCAGCAGCGACACCAGCGAAGCCACCGTCCCGACGACGGCTACGATTCCGGCCGGACAGACGTCGGTGACTGTGAACCTGGCGGCGGTGGACGACACGCTTGTGGACGGTATCCAGACGGTCACAATCACGGCTGCGGCCACCGGATTCACCAGCGGCAGCGACACGCTGCAAGTCACCGACAACGAGGTGGCGACTCTGGTTGTAAACGTGGTGGCGGCCAGCGTGGCCGAAGACGCGGGTGCGACTGCGACCACAGTGACGATCAGCCGCAACACGGATACCACGGCCGCCCTGACCGTGAACTTGTCCAGCAGCGACACCAGCGAAGCCACCGTTCCGGCTACGGCCACGATTCCCGCAGGGCAGACGTCGGTGACCGTGAGCCTGGCGGCGGTGGACGATGTGATCGTGGACGGCACGCAGACGGTGACGATCACCGCATCGGCCATCGGCTTTGTCAGCGGCAGCGACACGGTACAGGTGACCGACAATGATGTGGCGACCTTGACCGTGAACGTGGTCGCGACCGCCGTAGCGGAAAACGTCGGCGAGGCAGCCACTACGGTGACGATCAGCCGCAACACGGACACCTCGGCCGCCCTGACCGTGAATCTGTCCAGCAGCGACACCAGCGAAGCCACCGTTCCGGCCACGGCCACGATACCCGCAGGGCAGACGTCGGTGACTGTGAACCTGGCGGCGGTGGACGACGCGCTTGTGGACGGTATCCAGACGGTCACAATCACGGCTGCGGCCATCGGATTCACCAGCGGCAGCGACACGCTGCAGATCACCGACAACGAGGTGGCGACTCTGGTTGTGAACGTGGCGGCGACCTCTGTGGCCGAAAACGCCGGTGCGGCAGCGACTACAGGGACGATCAGCCGCAATACGGACACCACGGCCGCCCTGACCGTGAACCTGTCCAGCAGCGACATCAGCGAAGCCACCGTCCCGGCCACGGCCACGATCCCCGCCAGCCAGGCGTCGGTAACGGTGAATCTGGCCGCGGTGGACGATGCGCTTGTGGACGGCACGCAGACGCTGACGATCACCGCTTCGGCCGCCGGTTTCGTCAACGGCAGCGATTGGCTGCACGTGACCGACGACGATGTACCAGCCTTGACCGTTGATGTGCTGGCGGCAACCGTGGCCGAAAACGCTGGTGCGGTAGCGACCACAGTGACGATCAGCCGCAATACCGACACCACCGCCGCGCTGACCGTGAACCTGTCCAGCAGTGATCTCAGCGAAGCCACCGTCGCGGCCACGGCCACGATCCCCGCCGGCCAGGCGTCGGTGACTGTGAATTTGGCTGCCGTGGATGATGCGGTCGTGGACGGTATCCAGACGGTCACAATCACGGCTGCGGCCATCGGATTCACCAACGGCAGCGACACGCTGCAAGTGACCGACAACGAGGTCTCCAACCGTGCGCCAACCGACGTTTCGCTGACGCCGCAAAGCGTGCCGGAGAACCAACCTGTCGGGACCGTCTTGGGCACGTTGGCGACGGTCGATCCCGACCCCCAGAACACGTTTACATACACCCTGGTTTCAGGTCCGGGAGATGCGGACAATGCCGCGTTCCGTATTTCGGGAAATCAGTTGTCAACGGCAGTTTCAATGGACTACGAGCTAAAGTCGACGTACAGCATTCGCGTGCGAACGACCGACCAAGGGGGGCTGACATTCGAAAAGCCTTTGACTGTGGCGGTCGCGAATGTGAACGAGTCGCCTCGAGTGGTGAACCCCCTTGCGAACCAAACCGCTCCGGCGAACCGCCAGTTCCGCTGCACCTTGGCGCAGGACACGTTCATGGATCCCGACGTCGGACAGAGCTTGAGCTATACGGCATCGCAGGCCGACGGCTCGCCCTTGCCGAAGTGGCTCAATTTCGACGGTCCGACGAGGACCTTTTCGGGTCGGCCCCTGGTCCGCGACGTGGGCCAGATCCACGTCCGTGTCACAGCCACGGATTCCGGTGCACCTGCACTGGCTGCTGGGACTGAGTTCAGCATCACCGTGACGTCGCATCCTTTCGCCTGGCAAAACGCGGATCTGCTGGAGGACGTCGATGGAAATGGGTTGGTGACTGCCCTGGACGTGTTGCTCGTCATCAATTGGATCAACGGCAACGAGGTCGGCGCTGTGCCAACGCCCTTTCCAGACCCCGTTGATGCGCCTGTATTCTTTGACGTCAACGGCGACAATTTCATCTCGCCGAGCGACGTGTTGGCGGTGATCAACTGTATCAATGCAGGGTCATCCTCGGTGCAGCAAGCTGCCGAAGGCGAAGGGTTCCCGGCCTCCGCCGCGCGCCGTGTCACCCCGGTTCCGCCTACGGAGATCGCCGATCCCCTGAGTCTGCGAGGCGCTGCGGTGGATCAAGCATTCCGACGAGCAGCGGATTTATCGACCCCCGACGACTGGGATGAACTGCTGGGCGTCTTGGCAGGTGCTTAGGCCCTTTCGGGCGAAAGGCCGACCAGGAACTGTCGAGACGTCAAGAGTGGGAACGTCGGCCGCTTGATTCCAGATCGTCCGACGTCATAATTTTGCCGATAACCTCGTGGGTACGAGATACCTGATGGCTTTTGCCAAGGAGATTTCCTGTGGCTAAGGAGACATTCTACCCCGACAAAAAGGAACCCCATATTCATAAGCATAAGGGTGGAGTCACTTTTACGGATGATCGCCACAAGCACAAGACACTGCAAAAGGGGGAATTGGTCTATAAGCCAGCTTGCCAAGAAGTGATCGCCGAGCAGAAGAACGCAAACCCTCGCGGGATGAAGATTGCCACATGGATCGAGACGAATCTTCTGTAAACTGTCGATCTTGTGCGACACGCACCAGGAAGTCCTTGCCTCTGGTAAACAGTCGGCGCCGATTTTCGGTTATTCCCCTAGTTCGAAACTAAGACAGTCGAACTAGTGGACTTGTCGGCTGCCGAGTGTGGTTGATGTCATGCCGGGGAACGGGCGGCGTTGTGTCGTGCCACCAGGGCAAGCGGGGGTTGGCCTCGCAGAGCTGTCTTGCACGTCGACTTGCGCTACACGATCCTGGGTTGTGGGACACGAGAGGAGAACATGCTTCGCAGTCTCATTCATACGGCCCTCCAGGCTCGCAAGCGACCGAAGCGACGGGGGCGAAACCGGTTGTCCGCAGGACTTTCTTGGCCCCATCGACTCCTGTTCGAGTCGCTCGAGCCGCGGTTGCTGCTGGCGTCTATCGTCGGCACGACCCGCAACCCCGCGCTACCCTCGGACATCGATGCCGTCTGGGTCACCAGCGCGGTCACCAGTGCTGAGCTCGTGGATTCCGTCACCCTCACCTACCGCGCGGAAGCCGGCACAGCCGCCAGCACCACGCCCTTCACGGAAACGTTTGGCACCACGGCCGTCAAACCCTGGACCGGTGGCGCGGGCAGCGACAATTCCTGGACCGTCACGGGCAGCTACTTCAGCTTGGACACATCGGCCAACTACGTCACCAGCACGACCGACGGCGGGTTGCAGTACAAGGGCAGGACGAGCGACAACGGGCTGACCAGTGCGATGGTGGCCACCACCAGCGGTATTAGCGCCGCGGGCACTGCGGGCTACGTCGAGTTCTATGTCAAAACGCAGACGCTGGACGGCGGCGACGGCTGGACCTTCCAGGTCGATTCCGGCAGCGGCTTCGTGACCCGGCTCAGCGAACTGACGGGCAACAGCCACGCCGCCCAAAAGTACCATTACGCCCTCGGCAACAACGAGTTGGTCAACGGCCTGCAGCTGCGTTTCCAATTCACCGGGGGTGGTGCCACAGACACGGACGATCGGATCAGCGTGGACCAGATCACCGTCACGGTGACCCCCGCCAGCACGCCGGTGGAAGTCGCGCTGCTGGACGATGGCGCCCACGGGGACGGCGCCGCGGGCGACGGGGTCTACGGCGGGCAGATTCCCGCCCAGGCCGTCGGCACCACGGTAAGCTACTACCTCACCGCCACCGACAGCCAAGGCGCGCAGGTCGTCGATCCCGCGGGCGCTCCCGGCACGAAGTATTCCTATACGGTTATCAAGGCCGCGTCGTTCGACGGCAACATCGTGCTCGGCACCCCGACCAACTCGTCGATCGCGCTGAACATCTTGTCGCTGGATCAGAACCGCGACGTGTATCTCGCCTACGGCACAACCTCGGGAGTCGACTCGCAGCAAACGGCGACTTACGCACTGGTCGCGGGGATCCCACTGGTCGTGACGCTCGATTCGCTCACGACCGACACGCAGTACTACTACCGCATGGTCTCGAAGCCGGCGGGGACCAGCAGTTCCCAGTACACGAGCACCGACGAGTACCGGTTCCACACCCAGCGGGCGGCGGGCAGCACATTTACCTTCGCCATCCAGGGCGATTCGCACCCCGAACGCGTCAACTCGCAGTTCAACGGGGATCTCTACTCGCAGACGCTGCTGGCGGCCAAGGCCGACAATCCCGATTTCTACCTGACCATCGGCGACGATTTCAGTGTCGATCAGTTGGATTACCTCACGGTCACACAAGCCCCGGTGGCCGAGCGTTACTTGATTCAGCGGCCCTACCTGGGACTGATCGGCAACTCGGCGCCGCTGTTTCTGGTCAACGGCAATCACGAACAGGCCGCCCGCTATCTGCTCGATGGCACGCCGGACAACGTCGCGGTCTGGGCGCAGAACGCCCGCAACCTGTATTACGAGGAGCCGGCCCCCAGTCCCGACAACACGTTCCACACCGGTTTCTATACGGGCAATACGGAGGGCGTGGAGTTCATCGCGGGCGACAAGCTCCGGAACTACTTTGCCTGGAACTGGGGCGATGCTCTGTTCGTGACCATCGATCCCTATTGGTCCTCGCCCACGTGCGTCGATGATCCGTTCGACGGCGGTCCCAAGCGAAGCAACCTGTGGGACATTGAGCACGGCGATGCCCAATACGATTGGCTCCAGACGACCCTTGAGCAAAGCACCGCCAAGTACAAGTTCGTGTTTGCCCATCACGTGTTGGGCACAGGCCGGGGCGGAGCGGATCTCGCCGACGGCTACGAATGGGGTGGCTACAACAACAACGACACCTGGGGCTTCGACGCCAACCGTCCGAACTGGGACATGCCCATCCATCAGCTGATGGCCAGCCAGGGCGTGACCGCCTTCATCCAGGGGCACGATCACATCTTCGTCGACCAGGAACTCGACGGCATCCACTACATCACCCTGCCCGAGCCGGCCGATCCCAACTACTACCTCTATAACGCAGATGCCTTTGGGGCCAACGTCGAGGCCCAAGTCTCCAACAGCGGCTACACGAGGTTTACGGTAGCTCCCGACGGCGTCCAGGTGGAGTACATCCGCACCTTCCTGCCGGAAAGCGAGACGTTGGGGAGAACCAGCGGCATGGTGGCCGCCAGCTTCACGCTCGCTCCCGCCAGCGGCCTACCCGTGATCACCGGCCGGCTGCCGACCCCCTACGCACCCACGCCTTCCCAAACGGTGTGGGTGACGTCGACAATCACCGACGACGGCAGCGTGGCCGGCGCAACACTTACCTACAGCGCCGGCGCCGGACCGCTGAGCGTAACCATGCTCGACGACGGTCTGCACGGTGACGGCGCCGCCAACGACCACGTCTACGGCGCCCCGATTCCCGCGCAGGCCGCGGGAACAATGGTCCAGTACACCATGACGGCCGTGGACAACGCTGGGAACCAGGCGACCCGCAGCATGTCCTACACGGTCGCCCCAGCGGTGACCAACACAACCGCGACGCCCAGCCAGCCCAAGTCCACCACTGCGGTGTGGGTGACCTCGACGGTGACCGACAACGTCGCGTTGAGCAGCGTGACACTCACCTACCAGGCCGGCACGGCAGCGGCGGTCAACGTGACGATGGTCGACGACGGTGCCCACGGCGACGGTGCGGCGGGCGACCACGTCTATGGCGGTCAAATCCCGGCCATGCCCAACGGAACCACGGTCACCTATTACGTCAACGCGAGGGACACCAACGGCGTCAGCACCAGCGACCCGCCGCCCAGCACCAAGTACTCCGTGACCGACGTCGACGAACTGCTCAGCGGTGCACGCACGGTTCCCAACCAGCCCACGCCCAACGACCCGGCCTGGGTCACCGCCACGCTCGCCGGTCCCGCGAACCCCGTCCAGTTGTACTACAACGCGAGCACCCAGAGTACCGCATTCCTAGAGACATTCGGCCCGCCACCGACCAGCAATCTGAGTCCGTGGACGGGCGGCGGAGTGGCGAATCCCTGGACGGTGACCGCCGCGACGGCGGCTCACGTCACGCTGTTGACCGGCGCCAATAACTCCGCCGTGGACGCCAACGGCGGCTGCGGAGTGCGCTTCCTCGGTGGCACGGCCGATCCTCTGCAGACCATGATTGCCACGGCCAACACGATCGACGCCCGCGGCCAGTCCGGAACCGTGCAGTTCTCTGTGAAGGCGACCAACCTGGTGGGGACCACCGCCGGCTGGACTTTCCAAGTCGATTCCTCCGGAACCGGAAGCAGTTACGTCACGCGGCTGAGCGAGTTGAGCGGCACCAATCACACCTGGAAGGCGTTTACCTACACCCTGCAGTCTTCCGAGTTGGTCGCCGGGCTGAGGATGCGATTCCAGTTCCAGGGGGGCGACGCCAACGACCAAGTGCAGATCGACGACGTGTCCGTGAGCGTGAAGCTTTGGACCGTGGTCGCCATGGCCGACGACGGCGCCCACGGCGACGGCGCCGCCGGCGATCGTGTCTACGGCGCGCAGCTGCCGGGGCTGCCGTTGGGTACGACCGTGAGCTGGTACGCCGCTACGACCGACGGTACCGGAACGACGTACACCGATCCGGCCGCCTCGCTGGGCACGTCGTACTCGTATGTCGTTGGCTATCCCTACGACGTCGTGCTGGGACGCCCCACGAACAACTCCATCGCCGTGAGTGTGATGTCGCGCACCAACGAGAACCTGACGTTCCACGTCGCCTATCGCATGGCATCGGGGCTCGATGACTCGCAGACAGCCGCCCAGTCGATCGCTCCCAGCGCCGTGGCGACCCTGGATCTCACGGCCCTGCAGCCCGACACGCAGTATTACTACCGGGTGTACTATCAGGTCGCGAGCCAGTCGGGATTCGACGCCGGGCCGGAGCAATCCTTCCACACCCAGCGTGCGGTCGGCGAGCCCTTCGCTTTCGACGTGCAGGCCGATATCCACCACAGCGACCCCGACAGCAACAGCCTGCCCGTGTACCAGGCCACGGCTGCGAACATCGCCGCGGATGATGCCGATTTCCTCATGGATCTCGGCGACACCTTCATGACGGAAAAATACGGAGTCAGCACCGAGTCCGGAATCTGGTCGGCCGTCCAGAGCACTCGCACCGACAATTTCAGTATGTTGGGAGGTTCGACCCCCGTGTTGATGGTCACGGGGAACCACGAGTCGCAACTCGGCTGGCTCACCGACGACACCCAGCCCAGCGAGAACGTAGCCGTCTGGGAGACCCAGGCGAGGCAGAACTATTTCCCGTCGGTGATTCCCGGCGACTTCTACTCCGGTGCTACGGCCGTCGATCCCTACGTCAGCGAACCGCGCGACAGTTACTACGCCTTCACCTGGGGCAACGCGCAGTTCCTGGTCCTCGACCCGTTCTGGTACACCGATCCGAAACCGGCGGCCACGCTCGATCCCTGGGGCTGGACCCTTGGCGACGCCCAGTATCACTGGCTCGCGCAAACCTTGCAGGCCAGCACATCGCAGTTCAAGTTCGTCTTCATCCACCATCTGGTGGGCGGCAGTTTGGACGAAATCGCTCGCGGTGGCGTGGAGCATGCCCCGTTCTTCGAGTGGGGCGGTCAGAACGAGGACGGCACCTGGGGCTTCGACACGCACCGGCCCGGCTGGGACATGCCGATCCAGAACTTGCTGCTCAACTACGGCGTGGACGTGGTGTTCCACGGCCACGATCATCTGTTCGTCAAGCAGAATCTCGACGCAAACTCGGACGGCGCGACCGACCTGGTCTACCTGGAATGCCCCCAACCTGCCAGCCCGATCTACGACAACACGAGCACGGCGGCAGGTTACGGCTACGTCAACTACGCCTCGGATGCGGCCGGCAACAGTGGCCTGCAAGGCGATTCGGGGCACATCCGCGTGACGGTCACCTCGACTGCGGCCACCATCGACTACGTGCGCGCGTACGCTGCGGAGAACCGGCTGAGCCAGCGCGTCAACGGCAGCGTCAGCTACTCGTTCTCCATCGCCAACCGTGCGCCAACCGACGTTTCGCTGACGCCGCAAGACGTGCCCGAGAACCAACCCGTTGGGGCTGTCGTAGGCACACTGGCAACGGCCGATCCCGACCTCCAGGACACCTTCACCTACACGCTCATCTCAGGTGTGGGCGCCGCGGACAATGCCGCGTTCCGCATTTCGGGAAAGCAGTTGTTGACGGCGGCTCCGCTGGACTTCGAACTGAAGTCGACGTACAGCATTCGCGTGCGAACGACCGACCAAGGGGGACTGGCGTTCGAAAGGCCCTTGACCGTTGCGGTCTTGGATGTGAACGAGACGCCTCAAGTAGTTAGCCCCATTTCGAACCAAACCGCTCCGGCGAACCGCCAGTTCCGCCTCAGCTTGGCGCAGGACACGTTCGTGGATGCCGACATCGGACAGAACTTGAGCCATGCGGTGACGCTGGCGGACGGCTCGCCCTTGCCGGGGTGGCTCAAGTTCGACGGTCCGACGAGAACCTTTTCGGGTCGGCCTCTGGTCTGCGACGTGGGCCAGATCCACGTCCGCGTGACGGCCACCGATTCCGGTGCACCCCCGCTGGCTGCTGGGACTGAGTTCAGCATCACCGTGACGCCCCATCCTTTTGCCTGGCAAAACGCGGATCTGCCGGAGGACGTCGAGGGAAATGGGTTGGTGACTGCCCTGGACGTGTTGCTGGTCATCAACTGGATCAACGGCAACGAAGTCGGCGCTGTGCCAACGCCCTTTCCGGACCCCGTGGATGCGCCTGTATTCTTTGACGTCAACGGCGACAATTTCATCTCCCCGCTGGATGTGTTGGCGGTGGTCAACTACATCAATGCGGAGTCCCCCTCGACGCAGCAAGCTGGCGAAGGCGAAGGGATCCCGGCCTCGATGGCACGCCGCGTCATCCCGGTTCCGCCTACGGAGATCGCCGATCCCCTGAGTCTGCGAGACGCTGCGGTGGACCAAGCGTTCCAACGTGCAGCGGATCTGTCGTCACCGGACGACTGGGACGAACTGCTGGACGTCTTGGCGGGTGGTTCTGCCAAGGGCGGAATGAGGTTGATCGTGGCCAAGCGATCGCCCAGGTAGTCCCGCAAGCGTCCGTTTCCTCTCCGGTGTGTACTTCCACCACGGCTTGCCGTCAACACCTGGGACCCGCACGTTCTCGACTGCCTGCCTACCGCTGCGGCGGGCTGGCTTCCCGCACCACGGCCCCGTGTTCTTCGCTCAGTACCAGCAGCGAGAACTTCTTCACGAAGTCCAGCTCGTTGGTGCTGAGCGACGTGTAGTCGAATCGCCCACGCAGATCCGTGTAGCCGTCCTTGTAGAACTTCACCTCGCCGTCCTGCATCTGAGCGTAAACTTTGGCATACACCTTTGCCAACGGCTTGCCCGTGTCACTGTGCTTGACGTCTGCCCGGCGATCTCGTCCAACTGGGCGATTATGGCGGCGAACAAGTCGCGCCAACAATCCATTGGGTACTGGGCGTACTTTGCGACGATGTCGCGGGCCTGCTGCGGTTGCTCACGGACCATCGCCAAGTACGCAGCGAAGTAATCGTATTGCAGCCGGGTGGCCAGCCGTTCGGCCCCCACCCGGCCGAACGTCCCCAACGCCTCGTCGACGCGGTCCTGGAGCAACAGGTAGTAGGTCACCGCCATCAACTCCGGATCGTCCAGGTCGCGGCGGTAACCGAGAATCTTTAGCAACTGGTGATATTGGCCGTGAAAACGGTCGTTAACGATCTGGCGGCGTTGGCCCAACTGATGGGCGCGAGCGTTGACCAGCGGCCGGTAGTCCAGGTGCTGGTACGCCCGGCGAGCCACCGGATCGATCGTCAACAGCGGGCTATCGATGAAGGCCCCGCATTGGCCGACGAAACCGTCCGCATGCTGCAGGTACTCACGGGCCGCGGCCGGCGAGTTGTGCTTGAGCGAGTAGGACCATAAAGTGTCGCTGTAGGCATGGCGCTGAGCCAGCAACCCGGTCACCGTGCCGAAGAAAGCCTTGTCCTGAACGCGGAAGGCAATCTTGTCCAGGTTCGTGCGGTGCAGGTTGGCCTGCTCCAGGTATTTCAGTACGTCGTCGCTGGTGCCGAACTGGGACAGGTATTCCCAAGAGGCTTTGTCGATACGGCTGAGCTTGGCCACGGCCTTCAAGGTGACCGGCGCCGCGTGCGCCACCAACTGCTCGTTCTTGGAGACCTGCACCGGGTAGTGCAGGAACTCGCCCGGCGCCGGGAAGTAGAAGTGGTACTCCAAC
>JAPLNJ010000380.1 GCA_026692885.1 Planctomycetota bacterium
CCTGGGTTGTGAGAGGATTGAGAACACCAGCCCTGAAGGGGCGCAACAAGCCTTGGCCGCATCGGACGAACGATGCATGTGGGATGAACCGATTTGTTTCGCCCTTTCAGGGCTGCCATGTTAAATCGAACCCGTACCCAGGGCGTCGCTCTGCGGCTGTCGCCGCGACGCTCTGCCCTGGGCTGATTTGTTTTGGCCCCTTTGGGGGGAAGGAGTCGTGGATAATCCACAGGTTCTCGCCCTGAAGGGGCAGCCACATAGTAGCCCAGGGCAAAGCGTAGCGGCGTTAGCCGCGTAGCGCCGCCCTGGGTTATGAGAGGATTGAGAACACCAGCCCGGAAGGGGCGCAACAAGCCTTGGCCGCATCGGACGAACGATGCGTGTGGGATGAATCGATTTGTTTCGCCCTTTCAGGGCTGCCACATTGAATCGAACCCGTACCCAGGGCGTCGCTCTGCGGGTGTCTCCGCGACGCTCTGCCCTGGCTGATTTGTTTTGGCCCCTTTGGGGCGGAAGAGTAGTTGGTACGCGACATCTCCGTTGACTCTGGCGACAGAATGAAACACGGCATGATGACATTGCGGGATGCGAAGGAGGACTGTGGTCAAAGTCGCTGCATGATTCGGGTGGAGTGTTCGGTGCGGATGGATTCAGGTCAGCGTATCGCGGGAGTTCTCTCATGAAGTCGAGGCTGTTATACCCAGAACTGTATTACATGGCGTACTCGCATACCTTGAACGCTTGGTCGCAGGCGAAGGTACCGACGAAGCAACTTGCCCTTAGCACGCAGGTCCTGCGAAGCGTTCCGCTCAGCTACCACAAGCAGATGGTCACGGCGGCTGAGGCGCGTACCGTTTCGAAGTTGGATTCAGAAAACCGCTGGACGGGATCGCGGCCTGCCAAGGAAGGTCGAGAAGGTACGGGCGGGCTCTACCTGAGCATGCACTTTCAGGCGTTGCGCGGCGAGTTACTGCACTACGGAGTGCTTGACCTATCCGCAGCCAAGCGGGGCCGGCATCAGAATACTGACAAAGGGCCTGGCGGAGCGCGGTTGCATCCCAGTCTGGGACAGGTGGACCGCGTCGATGAAAGGAATATTTCTGCGACCCGGCGAATCTTCTTGTTCAAGACCATCCAGCCCGTTGAGGTCGCTGATTTTTCCAACGCATCGGGAAACGGCGAACAGTTCGTGCATGACCTGGGCCAGAAGGATGAAATCCTGAGAGCCTTGGAGAAGGCCGGCTATGGGACGGTCGAGGAAGCCTACGCCGCGAGTGCAGACCATAGTTTCGACCGGGGGCTGGGAAACGCGATTTACGACGGTCAGCTGCAGAAGGGGGGCCTCGGCGGCATGCTTGCCTCGACGGTGCGAGACGCGGAAGTACCCCAGCTCTACATGGGGGATAACTTGGTTCTGTTCAACGTCGCAGGGATACCCGAGCGGAAACTGCGAGTCAGCCAAGAATTCGTGTTCTACCGGGATAGCGCTACGACATACTTTTACGACGAGCTGGAACGGATTGTCGACAAGAGCTGCTCGTCCGGTGGCTAACTCGGGTTGGGCATAGCACCGCAGGTGTTGTGGGGCTGCCGGTACGGAAGAGAATCTTCTCATCACTATTCATGAGCTTTACACTATGGCTGGCAAGAACGCTAAACCCCTCAACGGGAACGATTTCGAGCAATCAACCACAAAGCGGACCGACAATCAGCCGTCGAGGCCATTGGGCACCGCCGGACGGAGCAAGACGCAGGAAATTCGGGCGGCCGAGGTTCGCCTCGGTAAGGCCGTTCATGGCCTGGTATTCAATCTGCTCCCAGATCCATCGAACCCGTATCAATGGACCGACAGCATGCTCGTCGCGGCGTTATTGAAAGACGATATTTTCGAAGACGTGCTCAAGAAGTACGCTGAGTCCGTAGCCAACGGCACGATTGCCGTCTCTACCAAGGGACAGGTGTCCGGCTCGGTCGGTTTGGAAACCGCGCCTCAGAAGCTGAGGGAGGCGGGTCTTTCCGTCCTGAAGGAACGAGTGGTCAATTTGCCACAAGTACAGAAGGTGAAGAAGGCGGCGACGGAACTGAAGTCGCTCTACGTGTCGGAAGTGACGTCCGTGTTTCATAAGAACGATTGGAGCCAAATCTGCGTCGTCGTCGCAACCGGGATAATTGGAGCGGGAATTGTCGCGGGTTTCGTAGACGTCGTTAACAAGACCAAGAACGACAAAGTCGCAGGAGCGGTCAGTACTCTTGTCAACTGGACCCCCACGACGATTTATGAAGTCGGAGATCTCCAGGCGACCAAATGGAAGGTCAAAGTCGAGAAATCGGATATCGAGTGGAAGCCGTCGCAGGGCACGTGGAAAGCATCCCTTTTTGCGTCCGGCGAGTGGCAAGTCCGCAAGGATCTGACGCTTAAGGGGCGAATGGAGGTGTCGGGAAGCCAAAAAGGCGTCGGAGGAAATGCATCGGTCGGTGCGACATTTCTTCTCGGGTACAAGTATTTGGAATCCGTGAGTATCGATGGTATCATGCGCCCCGCAGGAAACTATGAGATCGTGGGCAAATTAAACAAGAAGGTCGTTGTCGGCGAACAGAGTCGTTTCGACCTGTTTGTGGGCGTGAAGTACCAGGGACGCTACCAAGGCGCGCCGGACCGGGAGAAAGGGGCAGGACTCGCTGGCATCGCTGGATTCGAATTGAAACTTGATTGACCGATGTTCGCACCTGGCCTGAGAAGATCATGAACCGTTTACGTGCTGATAGGACGGGGTTTCCTTGGTTGATCACGATGCCTGAGGCATTTTCCGTTCGTGGAGGATGATCTCGAGCGACTGCGTGAGGTGGACGATGCTGGTCAGCTCGGCAGACGCGGCGAGATCTGGCGGGTTGTCGCCGTGACGGAACCTGATTAAACCAAGTCCCTGTCGAGAGCATCGTCCGTGTCATGGGAACTATCACGCCATGCCAGTCGTTCTGGAGATTGAAACCGGACCGCAGAGTGGGCGCAAGACCTTGCTGCGTACGGGGCAGTCGTTGGAAGTGGGGCGCGGCGAAGAGACAGACTTCCCGGTCCCCAGCGACCCGCTAATCTCGCGGCGGCATTTCCAGGTCGCCTGTAAACCCGCGGAATGCCTCGTACGAGATCTGGGCAGTAGCAATGGGACCTTCCTCAACGGAGAGCGAATGGCCGAGGCACTGCTGTGCGATGGCGACCGGATTCGGGCCGGAAACACATTGTTCGTGGTGCGAATCCAAGTACCGATGGTGTCCGTCTCGCCGTCGGCTCTGATAACCGCCGACACCGAGAATCCGCATCGCGCAGAGGGCCGGACTGACGGGAACCACGCGGCGGCGGCGGGGCTGACGGACCTCACGCCCCCCATCGCTTCGCAAACCCAAACACGCACGGCCTTCGCGGTTCCTGCAGCCAGGATTCACGACGCCTCAGCGCCGTTGCCGGCCCTGCCGGACGAGCTGCCTCCCTTCTCGGAAGATTCACGACATCTGCAGTCGGTGATCCTCGAAACGGTCTTCCCCGACCAGCGGCGACGGCGCTGGCAGCTGCGCGCTGGTCAGGCGGCTACCGTAGGCTGTGGGGCCGACGCGGATTTCGTCGTGGACGCCGACCGGACTATGTCCAGTATCCACTTCGAACTCTCCACGACCACGGAGACTTGTTGGATCCGGGATCGACAGAGTCACCTGGGTACTTTGGTCAACGGGCAGCCGGTGCAGGCGGGGATCCTGTATCACCGCGACCGCATTCGCGCTGGTCAGTCTGAGTTCGTCGTGGCGATCCAGGGAGGCAAGCGGGCCCCTGCCGATCCACGCGACCGCCGTGGGGGCGAGTTCGTCCTGGATGCGCGCCCGGACCCGACGTGTCGGCCTGGGTTCATCCAAGAGACGTGCCCTTCGGGGCTGACGGTATTCCGCGGAATCGGTGCGGATCTCAAGCCCGCGCGCGTCGCGAGATTGCTGGCCCGGGCCGCCCCGTTGTACGCCCTGGCAGACTTCGGGCGCGCCTCGCTCCCCTTGCCCGCGGACCTCAAGGAGCCGAGCCTGATCTACGATTGCCTGCCGGCGGAATTCGCCGGCGAATCGTCCCCGCTGTTGGTTGCCGACCTGGATCTCCGTGAACTGGATGCTGTGATCGCGGCCGCTTGGGGACAGGATGCGCTAGTTTGCCTGCTCTCGCGGCAGCCGAAGCCCGCACTCTTGGAGCAACTGCGAACACTGGCGCACGCCTCGTTGCCCACGGGAGAGGCAATTCCAGACGGCTCATGCCTTGGTTTCTGCTGGCCCTCGGTCCTGGAATTGCTCCTGTCGCACACACCATCCGACAACGTTGGGCGTCTGCTGCCGGGTGTCGAAGCCTACCTACTGGAAGCTAAACCGCCGTACACGTGGCAGATCTTCGGGTTGGGGGCATTCTCGGCCGCCTTGGCGAGACTTGGATTTGTCCAGCAGGCAAGGCCTGGCACGCCAACTTGAGTGGCTGCCCGAACACGGAGGAAAATTTCCGAGCGGTGGCCAAAATCGACGCAACTTTTCTGTGAGCACTACGAGAACAGTAGCGGCGGGGCAAGAACATCCTGGAGGCTGGCGGGAATCGGTTCCCGCGACCCGCGTGACATCCTCAAACTGTTTCAAGGAGAAGCGACATGGCACTGTTTATCAAGTTCGACGGAATCGAGGGCGAAGCAAATGACAAAGACCACAAGGGGTGGACCGATTTGCAGTCCTTCAGCTGGGGCCTGCACAAGGCCGGAGCCGGAGCGACCGGCCAGACCCGCCGCCGCGGCGTGGTAACCGTGGAAGACGTGGTCTGCACGAAGGAATACGACAAATCCAGCCCGAAGCTCGCCGAAGCCATCTGCCTTGGCAAGGTCTTCCCCAAAGTGGAAATCCACGACTCGACCACCTACGGCGATGGGAACCGTGCGGTATTCCTGAAGTACGAGCTGAAGAACGTCATGGTCAGCTCGATGAACACGTCCGCGGCGGGCAGTGGCGATGCCGTGCCCACCGATTCGTTCTCGCTGAACTTCGAAGAGGTGAAGCAGACCTACGTCGAATACGACGCGAAGGGTGGCAAGAAGGGCAACATAGAGATGACCTGGAAAGTCGAAGAAGGCACGAAGTAGTACTGCGGGCCTTAATCGTAATCTTGCGAAATGCTAGCAGTAGGTTGGGCCGGCTGTCCGACTGAAAATGCGACCTTGACAGGTAGACAGCGGCCCTTGCCACCCTCCTGCTTATCTTGCGCTGACCCCACGGATGGCAAGGCCGGCCCACGGATTTGTTCTTGTTCGGTCCTCATCCGTGGGTCGGCATTGCTATCCGTGGGAGAAACCACATCGGGACGAGCAATCGCTATTGGGGCAGCAGCCTTTCGTCGTGGCCCCGGACGATTTGGACCAGGCGATCGTGGAGCGGATCGCGCAGGTGGGCCAGATCCTCCAGTTGAACGACTTCCTCGAACACGTCCGCGCCGGACAGTTCGGTGCTCTGAATGATCACGTCGTCGGTGGGACGGAGCGTCGAGATAGGCCCCGACACGCAGGTGACGGGCAAGTCGCCGAACTCTTCGATGCGAATTGTGCTGACGGGAAAGCGGAGAGCTTCCAGGAGCCGGGTGATGCCAGGGCGTTTGGCGAGAGTCACGTGGAGCACCAGCATTTGCAGCACGCACTGCTGGACCTCGTTGCCCGTCGAGGTCCTGTAGCCGCCCGCCAGTTCCCGCAGCCGCTTGAGCCCGAAACCGGAAAATGCCAGCACCCACCGCAGCGGTGAACTGACCAGGATCTTCTTGGACGTGGGTTCGTTGGTGGCGGTGTGCTCATAGTCGGCCGGGGTGAGATCCAGCGGGGTGTGCAGCACATCGACCGGGGTGTTTAGTTCTTTCGGCAGGCTCCACCGATTTTGGCGGGCCAGGGCCAGATACAGGCTCCTCAGCTCGTCGAACGCCTCCGCGTCGCCTTTAACGGACTGCTTCTCGCCGCCCCGCAAGTGCTGGCCGAACACGTTTCTCGGCTGGAGCAGCGGAGCCAACGTCGCCAAGTGGCTTTTCAAGTCCTGGCTCAGCAGTTCCGCGATCGCGCGGGTGATCTTTCTCAGGACCAGTAAGCGTGAGATATCCAGCGGTGGATTCATGCCAGGTTCCCCAGTTCGACTGTGTGCGTTTGCCGGGTGTCTCGTCGACGGAGACACGAAACAACGCCAGCACCATACCAAGCAGCGGCCTTCGACACCAGTCTTTGAAGTTGCGTATTTCGACGAGAAGTAGCCAAATTCGTGAGAATTCGGAGGCTGCGGTGGGGCCTTGATCATAAGGTTGCGCATCCCGACGCGTCAGCGAGGAAGAACGGCGTTTCCTCGCTGACGCGTCGGGTTACGATGATCCGCTGCTAGTGTTTTGCGTCACCTTATGATCAAGGCCCTGCGGTGGTCGTTGTCCCCCCGCGAAACACCCCGAATTCTCACGCATGCGGCTACGCACAACTCCTACTCACGCCCCCCGAGGCGGCGACAGTTCGGTGGCCAGGCGGACCGTCGCGGCCAACTCGTCCAAGGCGTAATGCGGCGTCAGGTGCATGACACATTGGTACGAGCCCGGTTTGCCGGGATCGGCGCGGACTTCAACTTTCGCTTCCCGCAACGGGAATTTGGCCTTCACTTCCGGGGATGCCTCGGAATCCGACGTTACGTAGCGCATAATCCAACTCTGCAAGAACTGCTCCAATTCGCCGGGCTCGCTGAACGCCCCGGTCCGGTCCCGCCCCAGTACTTTCAGGTAATGGGCGAACCGGGAAACGCACAGCACGTACGGCAACATCGCCGACAGGCGGGCGTTGGCCGTGGCCGCGGCTCGGTCGTACTTTCGGGGCTGTTGAATGGAGGGGCTACTGTAGAATGCCGAGAACTCAGTGCCCTGGCAGTCGCACAGCGGCAGGAACCCCAATTGGTTCAGATCGCGTTCCAGGACGTCCGTCACGACCACGTCGGTCGAGGCCTTCAAGGCGACGCCCCGTTTGTCCGTACCAAAGCTGTGGGCCGCGAGTTCGGTCACGAGGCCGCCCCCTTCGACGTCCTGTTGCACGCCCCGGATATCGGCCAGCCAGCCGGTCTCTGCGAAAGCGCGGATCAGCACGCCGCCGAAGGCATAGGCGGCGTTGCCCCACAAATATTTGCTGCGGTCAGGGCCTGAGACCTCCTCGCGGAAGCAGAACCGATCCACGCGTGTGCCGTCGTCTTCGTAGGGCAGACGCATCAGGACCCGCGGTAGCGCCAGCCCCACAAACCGCGCGTCTTCGGTCTTGCGCAGGGCGTTCCATTTCAGGTAGTCCAGGCTCTGCAGGGTTTGCGCATGATCCAGTTGGTACTCCAGACCACCGAAATTATCCAGTCCGAACATGCTCGGACTGGCCGCGGCCACAAACGGACAGAAGGCCGCTGCGGCCACCTGCGCGAACGACGCCAACAAGGCCAGATCGTCGTGTGGGTGACCGGGAGCCGGGCGCGGCCGGATCTCGAAATCGCCCAGCAACACGCTGTAGGGTTCGCCCCCGGGCTGGCCGAATTCGTCTTCGTAGATCTTGCGGAACATGTGGCTCTGATCGAACTCGATGGCCCGCTCGAAATCCCGGTCCAATTCGCGCCAGGACGCGTTGAGCACCCGAATTTTGATGTTCCGTTGTCCTTCTTCATCCACCCGCTCCACCAGGTAGTGCAGGCCGCGCCAGGACGCTTCCAGCTGTTGAAACGCTGCCTGGTGCAGGATCGCGTTCAACTGTTGGTTGAGCAACTGATCGAGCACCGCCACCTCGCGGTTCAGCCTCCGCACGAGTTGCTCTTTGTCCAAGTCGGCCGACGCGCCGAGCCAGAGTCGGATCGCTCGGGCCGGAGACGGCTCGCGGAGAAAGAGATCGAGACGCGAATCCCCTGTCGCGGCACCCTTTCCGGCCGATACGCGCAGCGAGTCGAGTAGCGAAGGAGCGGTCAGGGCCGTCGTGGCGACGGTCTCGTCCTGCTGCTCAACCTCATGGATCGCGAAGTGTTCGGAAGGGTTGACTCCGGTACTCATGGCTTAAATCCGAGAACAGGGAATGGTGTTGACGACGCACGATCAGCGGCATTCGAAACAGGTCCCGCCGCGCCCCTCGCGGTGGCCCGGGGACACTAGCACCAAACGGGTTTCAGGGTTGTCGGTGTCAAGCATGGGGTCTTACGGTTTCGCAGAGACGGACCGCCAGCTGGGGTCAGACGTACAGATTTCAGTTTTCGCGGTCGTGTGCCCAAGCCTAGGGAAAGCCTTCTGCCCGCAAAAACTGAAATCTGTACGTCTGACCCCTTGTCTCACGCCCCGTCTCTGCTGAACCGTTAAGTCTCATGCTTGGCGCGCAGGGGCCAAAATATCGTTGGGTTGCGGCCCGTAGCGCCAGCGAGAATGGAGTGAACGGCACGCCGACGAGGAGCCCGAATTCCGGCCTTCGTGGCGCTCGCGACGTCCTGAGCACCCATGCTGGCGCGTCGGGCTAGTGTCCGGCTCGCTATCGTCCCCCTCGCCATGCCCGTGCGTAATACGGGCCAAGCCTATGGTTGTAAGCTCTTACGGACGCCGCGGCAACTGGCAAGACCTACTCGCTTTCGCGACGGTAGGAGGGCGAGATGCCCCGTCGTCGGAGAACATCCTGGCGGATGGTGTGATGCGAAGTGTTCAAGCATAGAACCGTGCCAGGGGTGAGATTGTTTATTAATGTCGGCTCGTTCTTGCCAGAATTCGTTCTGTGCACCCCCCCTGCTTCCGACTCTTTCCACCGTCAAGTTGGTAAACAATTTGCGGCGGTGCCCGGATATGTAAGTAGGGCCAGCTCGGAGCGGAGCCAACGATTGGACCCTGAGAGCAGTTGCCGGCAGAGCCAAGGGTGGAGCTGAGTGTAGCGAACGGGGTAACCTGCGTCCGGGGGTGTACGTCTGAGTCCGCCCCTCAGTGCGTCATTCCATGATCGGCGCAGGACTCAATAGGACGCAGTCCGGGCCGAGTGGTCCAAGCGGCGTAACGCAGCAATTGGATTCAAGAGCAACCACGGCACGACGAGCCCCCCGGAAACGCCACCATGCTGACGGACATCAATCGAACCGCTACGGACCAACGGCTCATCGAACAGTCGCTCGCGGGCAACCGAGACGCTTTCGGGCAGCTGGTCCTTAGGCATCAAGACAGGCTCATCACGAGGCTCAGCCAGCTCGCCGAGCTTCGGGTGGATGCCGAGGACGTGGTCCAAGAGGCGTTCGTCCAGGCCTACCTGAAACTTGCTACCTTTCGGCGGCACTGTAGATTCTACACCTGGCTGTATCGGATTGCGTTGAATGTGCTGTACACCCGCAACCGTTACCAACGGGTCCGGGCGTGTCTGTCGCGCACGCGGCCGGTCCATGAGGAAGATCAGTACGACCCGTATGG
Source organism: Planctomycetota bacterium (assembly GCA_026692885.1). The sequence goes on from JAPLNJ010000380.1 coordinate 9,467, forward strand.
AACACCAGCCGACGAATTGGAACGTCGTGAAGACGCTACTCAGATCGGCCTGGCACTGGATGCCTTGAGTGAAGAACACCAGGCCATTCTGGCGCTGCGGGGGGGTGACGGATGTGACTACGAGACCATTGCCGAAACTCTGGAGTTGACGGCCGGTACGGTTCGCAGCCGACTACATCGAGCGCGGAGGAAATTGCGCGAGCAACTCCAGAGACGTCAGATCTGCCACGGCTGATGAGCCAGGTCCTAAGGACCGGCGAATCAATAACTGTCGGATTTTCAAAGTAGTCATCACGCTCCGTCGTGATGACATGTCGTCACGGCGGAGCGTGACGACTACTATGCTTGCGACACCTATTGATACGCCGGTCCTAAGAACACTGGAGAGCTAGGAAAGAAGCGGCTGCCCGGAACGTTAACGGCTCACAGGGCGGTTACTAACACCGGGCAGCCCGCACGTATTTGCCGCCTGCGGAAAACCGCCGACGGACAGGACAGCGTCCGGGTCAGGCTATTGTGCTCTGGCTCATGAGCCTGAGCTCCGGCAAGACGGAAGCCCTGGTTGTCTGTGGAGTAGGGTGGGCCAGAGCGGATCAGCGGCAGTCGCCTGTCCCAACCAACAGCGCGGCCAAGCCAGCGAGCTCGAAATCCGCGGCAGACCAGCGCCGGCCCACCAGGATCGACTCGCCATCTCGTGCGATGCGCGCCGTTCGGTATACGCAGCGGATCCTGGTTAGGCGCTAGCCGCCGGTGGCGTTCGGAACCGGCGGCTAGCGCCTTGCCGCTCACTCATCGCGCCCCCAACTCGGGGCGAAAACCTGGGATCCCGTTCCGGCGCGATGAGCGTCAACGCGAGCACGGAGTATTAGGGTTCGTCGGCATCATCCGGCTGGCGGGACTGCTCCCGGTGACGCAGGAACGGTATATAGTCCCTGTCCAGGTCGACGATGTGCTTTGTCCACCAGGCTTTGAGGAAGTTCAATAGATCGTGGGGGAAGTCCCCCAGTTCATCCAGCGCGTTCTTCTGGTCACTGGTAAGGGCGTACGTCAGACGCTGCACCTCATGCCGATACCGGCGATGTTCGGCGACGTGGCCGGTGAGGTCCGGATAGCCACAGGCCCGCATCGCCGCTTCTTCATCACGAAAGTGCGTGTCCCCGTACTGCACGAGACTCTGGATGACGTCCCGTAGCTCAGAACGGGACGGATGGCCAGTTCGCATGTCCGAGTAGAGCGAGTTCATAATCTCGAACAGCTGCTTGTGCTGGGCGTCGAGTGTTTCGTCCTCGACACTGTATTTCTGATACCACCTGATGAACATTTTCGCACATCCTCGATGCTTTCTGTGAAGAAGCGATTGTCGGATCGGTTTACCCGCAGGATCTCTATCCGCTTGTGCAGTTCCTGCCGGAATCTCGCCTCGTCCGTTTTCCGCCTTGATCATAAGGTTACGCGTCGTAACCCGACGCGTCAGCGAGGAAGAGCGGCGTTTCCTCGCTGACGCTTTGGGATACCATGATCCGCTGCTAGCCTTTTGCGCAACCTTAGGCGAGCGGCAGGAAATAACTTACCCGTAGGACGGCCCTCCGAGGCCGTCTGGTAAACCAACCTGCGGGACGCAATGGACGGCCTCGGAGGGCCGTCTTACGGGAAGACCATCCTACATCGGGTTGGGTAAGTTATTTCCTTCCGCTCGCCTTATGATCAAGGCCTCCGTCTTCCACTCCGTGAAATCCGGGACGCGACTTGCCATGCTGGGTCGCTTTTCCACTCGCCACTGGACAGGTAGCTTAGCTGTCCAGATTGAGCAGGACCAGGGCCCGCTTGCCCCGCTCCTTCAACAAGTTTGCGTCTAAGGGCGACTTGGCTCCTCGGGCCGGGGCAGCGGCTGCCCGCGAACCGAGAGCGTGACTTCAGCCCGGGGCGAAGCGGTGTCGCCGAGCGTGCCGGAGAACCGCAGTCGGTTCTCGCCTGGGGCCAGCCGCAGCGCGCCTTGCGGAATGACTTGTCCCAGCAGCACGCCGTTGGGGCCGAAGTGTCGCGTCTGCCCAGTCCAGTCCAGTTCGAGGTATTCGTCGGGCTGGAGCGAGACGGGGAAGACCAGCTTCTGACCACCCGCCTCCAGGGTCGGCGAAACCACCGGTAGGGGCCGCTCCTCAATCGCCTCTATCCGGCCGATCCAGCAGACGGCCTTCGCCCCCGGCGGCAGACCGTTCAAGTACAGCTGGCACTGCTTCACGTTCTGGTACACGTTCCCGCAGGTGTACATCAGATCGGTGAACGAATAGGGCCACGAGTATTCGAAGAACCGATCGTCCTCGGGCGGGTCGAGCACGACGTAGGTCCAGCCACGGTCTGTCAGCGGAAGGTAATGATCGCGGCGAGCATCGGTGGCGGCCAGTTGCACGTTCAGGATGCCGCCCTGTCCCTCGGTGCGAATCCACAGACCCAAACGCCGATGCTTGGTCAGGTTCAACGGCTGCGGAAACGTCAGCGTGGCCTGGCACCACGCCGATCGCGCCGCACCTCGATTCTCGGCCCGATAACAGAACACGCTGCCTCCGTCGGGCGACTTCTCGGCCGAGGCTTCGACGCTATGCACGAGATCGGGCGAGGCCGAGCCAGCCGGTTGAAACGGAATTCCGGCCGCCGGCTCCGCCAATGTCAAATTGCCTTGCGAGCCATGCGGTGCCAGGGCCGTCCGAGCGCGGAGACGCAGCCAGGGTGTTTGCTCCTGGTGGCAACTCGACCTCATCGGGCGTGACGGCGTCGGTGGCGAACGAGTGCGTGTGGGGCGCGAACCAGCCGACGTCGCCCGTCAACAGGTTGTTGGCCCAGCCGGCCGGGTTCTGGCCTTTGAACCGCAGCGTGTACGCGCGGCGGCCGAAATAGATCGGGTCGTAGCTGGGGCTGCCTCGCGAAATCGCATGCCACGACAGGTGTGTGTACAACGCGTTGCCTTCCAGGATCACGGGCTTGCGGAGTCGGGATTGCACGCCCAGCGCGAACCGACCTTGGTTGCGCCAATGCGGCGGCTGGACGGCGACCTCCTCGCCGCCGTCGAAGTAGGACATGTCGGCCCCCACTTCGTTGAACACTCGAGCGATGCGGTCGCAGATCTCGTCAATCAGCGTGCTCTTGACGTCCGGGCAGTAGACTGTGTGGCCCCAGATGGGAAAGCAGTTGACCAGCTGGCCTAGCGGAGCCCCCTCGGGATGCGAGACGACCGTGGTCTTATGCAGCCCGCGCTGGCATTGAGCGAAACCGTTGGGGGCGAGTTTCTCGTACCGGACGATTTCGCCCTCCACGTACAAATCGCCTTTCTCCGGCCAGCCGGTAGTTGCCTCGCGCACCCGGATCTCGGTGCTGGTGGCGTCCAGCGGTGCGGCCAGCGTCGCGCGTCGATCCTGCAGCAAGCGGGGATCGGCCTTGGGCGTGATGTAGGGATCGTCTTTCGCGCCCCAGCCGACCATTCCTTGCATCACGTGCATACCGAGTTGCAGTCCGGCGGCGTGAACCTTGTCAGCTACGGTCTTGAGTCCCGCCAGTCCGTCGGGGAACAGACGCGGGTTGGGCTCGTACGCAGGCGTGCTCCGTTCCCAAAAGATCTCCACGCAGCCGAACCCGCCACGCGCGAACTCGATCACCTGATCGATGTTCTGCTGGTTCACGCCGCTGACCATCAAGTACGAGGCGAACCGTTCCGGCGCGCGTTTGATCCACACGCCGTTGATCGTGGGATGCGGCAGCCCTTGCTCCAATTCCACAACTTCGATCGCGTCCAGGAGTTGGCTCGAGGGATCCGGTCCGCCCGTAGGCACGCCCACGATGGCCACTTTGGCGTCGGCGATGCCGAACTCGCGGTACGCCCGGGCCGTGGGGACGCCGTGCGAGCCGCAGTCGGTGCGGTCGTTGCACGCTATGACGCAGGTCGCGAACCGCCCGTCCCACGCGGCGTTTACCAAGGCGCCGACGTGTTCGCTCATCTTCACCCGCAGGTTGCACAACTGCAGCCAATCGAGTTCCCCGCCGGACACGCCCGTCACGGTCAGCGTGAAGTATCGCGGGCGGACCTCGACTTTGGCTGTCACCTGACACGGGCAGTCGGCGAAGGAGACGGTCAGGACGTCGCCGCTCAGGCTGACCTTGCTGGCGGCCAGAGTCCTCGGCCCTTGACCGGCCAGCATGAATGGCACGCCCGGTTGAGCGTAGTCCTGCTGATCGGCCAGATTGATCAGGGCTCGGTTCTTCCCATCCGTGCCGATCTCATATCGGCAGACCGAGTTCTCCAGCACCACCGCCTGTTCCGTCGCTCGGGGCGACGCCGCCTCCGCGGCAGCAGCCGGACAATTGCCGGCCAGCAGACTTGCGAGGCCACTGATAACCACGGTCGACATCACAACGCGCCGGTTTGTCACGGAAGTTCTCCCCAGTTGTCAGCATCACGAAAGTCCAGAATCATCGTCGAAGCCTTGCCCCTTTCCTGACTCCGCGAAGTGAGACAGTCGAAGTAGACGGCTGGCAAAGTATGCGCATTGGCGATGTGCCGACAGTTCTGTGTCAACAGGTATTACGCGGGAACAGCAAACTGCTCCGCAACCGCGGCGGGCAGCGCGACCGGCAGGAAGTAGTCTGCCGGGTAGAGGTAATCCTCGCCCGATTCGTCAATCAACCGCAGGTAGCCTTCTTCCGTTGCGGATCCATCGGGGAGCACTTGGTACACCTTGCGGAGTTCCAAGTCGTCGCAACCCTCGTTTCGGATGCACAATACGAATTGCGGAATTTGTTTTTTTCGCCCCATGGGTCAGTCATCCAAGAAATGCTTGATTTTGAAGCCCCTCTTGCCTACGCCGTGTGCCTCATACCAATGCACCTCCGCACGGCGAATACGGCCGGTCGCCAGCCGGACCGTGCCCACGCCTTTGAGTTTGCGCCATCGACCAGGCCCGTATCGCTCCCGGATGTCAGACAACGTGCGGATGCCGTGGCCCGCCGCGATCGTTTCGACGTCGCTGATCTGACCGACAATCTCGAAGTGCATGACGCCATTGTACAACGGTTGGGGGCGTAGGGAACCACATCGCAACGAGCAGCGGCTGCCAACTCCGGCGATTCCGCCATGTCCGCGCGGCGCTTCGGTTCGCTGCTCACGTGGATGAACGACCACTGGTCGAGCGTGTATCCGCTACCCGGCTCGCACGGACGTTCACTTTCGCCGGCTGCTCGCCGTGATTCGGGAGTACCTCGATACCCTGCACGTCGGGCGGGGCAGCCCGACCGTGGATAAGCATCTTGTCGACGTCCGCCGCCTTGGGCCTCCTGGGTGTTTATCTCGCCGAAGAACGAGTAGGCGGCTGCCGCCGGGTCACCTCACTTCGCGGCGCGGACTTCGGCCGCCATTTCCAGCAGGGTGTCGAGCATCTTTTCCGCAGCCTTAGGCTCGAAGCGGCTGGTGCCCAGCCAGGTCTCGTAGCCGCCCAACTCGTGCTGCCCGGCTGTGGGCAGGTAGCCGAAGTAGCCGTGGGCCAACGAAACCAGGAAGGCCGGCCGCACCGGACTGCGTTGGCGGAATTCCAGGCCGGTCTCGCAGAACACCTCGTTGGGCATGCTGCCGAGACACACCTCGCCGATCCGCAGCACTTGCAGCGGCGTCGGGATCGAGGCCGGATAGTCGGCCATGAGCAGCGTGCGCTGGGCGTAGAAGTACGAGAGGTCGCGTTTGCCATCCTTGGGCGCCGGCTGGGCCAGCGTCTGCTTGGCCCACTCCATCTGCTCGGCACTGGGCCGGCGCATGGCGATCAGCGGCTCGCGATAGCGGGCGGCCAGCGTGACCTGGTCGCGATACTCGACCTTGGCCAGCGCGGCGTGGACCTTCGCGGCCAGGTCGTCGGCCACGAACCGCATCTGCTCATAGGGCTTTTTTCCCGGCCGTGGCTGGAGGAAGTTGATGTTGTTCACGTCGCCGCTGGTGCCGTTGGCCATCAGGGCCACCAGCGGCGGATCCTGCTCGTCGCCCCGCAGCAGGCGTTCCAGCCGCCCGCAGTACAGGCCATAGTAGTCGGCCGAGATGTCGCCCGGCCCCACGCCTCCCACGTAGTGCAGCGAATAGCACGAGTACACGGCGATCGGCCGCCCGTCGGGCTCACGCAGGGCCAGGATCGACACCGTGGGATCGGTCGGCCCGGCCGGCTTGACCAGGTCGGGGCTGCCCGCCGACGGATTCATCTTCGCCTGGTCGATGCCGCCGAACGGGTTGGGCGGCATGGTGCCCGGCTTCAGGAACCAGCGGCGGTTGAACACGTGCTCGGGTGCCTGGGCGGTAGTGAACCCGAGCTGCGCCGGGCGCAGCCGGTTGACCGCGCATTTCACCCCATCGGCGATCCGCCGGGCGACGAAGCGTTGGTAGTCGTCGGCCTTCTGTGGAAACACGAATCGAGAGGAGATGGGCACGCCCAGCGCGCTGGCGGCCGAATGCGTGTGAACGGCGGAGAGCAATACGTTCGACGCGGGGATCGCCAGCTCCTGCTCGATGAACTTCCGCGCCTCGCTGCTGACGCAGTAATCGATGCCCAGCAGATCGAGAACCACCAGGGCCAACTTCGTCTGCCCGTCGTCGAGCACCAGGCACCGCGCGTGTAGCTCGTCGTGGACGTTGGTGGCCGGAAAGGGCACAAACCCACCGATGATATCCGCCCCCAGCGGAGGCGTAATGTTGCTCGTGGCCGCACCGGCCCGAAACACGGGCGCCGCCGGAGCCGCGGCCAGGAGTGTCGTGCTCATCAAGCAGGCCAAGACGCCAAGCAGATACTGTCTCACGATCGGGTCTCCCAAAACGGACTAACGAAGGCGGGTTCGAACACTTAGCAGGTCGGCTCAAATCTCCTTGCAGACGCCGGGGATCGGCGGAGCGTAGCGGCCCTGCGCGTCAGCCACAACCGGCGGAGGACTATTGTCCCAGGCACAGGACCGAACCATCGCATAAGGCCGTCAGCACGCGACCGTCACGGTCGATCGCCAGGCGGTTCATCACCGGCTGTTCGGGCAGATCGACGGTCCACGCTTTCGAGCCGTCGGTGCGGCGGAACCCGCTGAGTTTGTAGCTCCGTCCGCTCTCGTAGGCCACGACCAACTGATCTTTGGCCAACGCCAGACTGATCGGTGTGATCGGCTCGGTCGCCCACAACTTGAACTCCGACCACTCGTCGGCCTGGGCCTTCGCCGCGGGTTTGCCCGTCTGGGCGGCCTTGTTCGCCAGCCACTCGGTCACCTTGGCTGTGGGCGCGGCGGTCAGGCTGCCCGACTGGCCCTTCGGTGGTAGCACGCACAGCTCGGCGTCCCAGACGGGAAGCGACGTGCCACTGGCGCTCAGCGGAATCCTCGGCGACGGTTTGTCCACCGCGGAAGCCGCGAAGCCAGACTCGCCCAGGGGCCGGGTCAAGGTCTCTTGCGTTTCACTCAGCCGACGTCCACCCTGGATCACCCACTTGCCGTCCAACACGCCCAGTTCACAGCCGAACTGGCCGCCGCCCGCCGGCTTCCAGTCGCCCGACTTTAACTCAAAGGAACCCGGCGCGCTGGTGGAGCTGCAGAGCCAGAGTCGGCCGGCGGCCACGGCGGAACTGCCGATGCTGCTGTAGGCAGATCCCGGACCGGCTGGCCCGCCTGAGCCAGCGTCGTCCTTTTCCCACAGCACGTTGCCGGACTTGGGATCGATGGCATAGGCGTGGACTCCGTTCTCCTTTTGATAGCCCGCCACGGCGTAGGCCACGTTATCCTGCACGACGACACCCGGCACCACGGGCCACGTGCTCACCAAATGACCGAACCAGAACACACGGCGATCGACGGGCGCGGCGAGCAGGCTCCACAGGCAACGGCCCGTTGTGGCGTCCAGGCAGTAGACGCGGCCGTCGCCTCCGCCGGCCAACACGCGACCACCCCAGATTGTCGGCGGGGCGAAGAGCATGCTGCCGGTGGCGAATTTCCACACTTCCTGGCCGTCGGCGGCCCGCACACACCGCAGCGTGCCATCGTGCGACGCGAAGTACACGTTCCCCGCTGCCGCCACGGGCGCTGTGGCCAGGAAATCGGCAGTCAGACGCGGAGCGCCGGCCGCCGCGGCCTCCTGATAAGGAGCGGCGCCCTTCGGGGTCCATTGCCAGAGTACCTTGGGCTGGTCGCCGACCGTCGCCGTGCTGGTTGCGCTCCGTTGCGGATCACGGCGGTAGGTGGGCCAATCGGCCGCCGTGACGGCCAGCGCCGCCGGTTCCGCCGTGTCCAACACGGTCAGACGCGGCTGCCAATCGGGCGCCGTGTGCGGCTGGATATTCCCAGCCGAGGTCAGCACCCGATAGCCCTTCACCTCATAATTGCATCCGCATTCCGACGGCACGGTGATCAGCATGCCCTCGGCGACCAACGAACCGACGTCGCAGGGCGATTTGATGTCCTCGTGCCGCACCATCTTGCCCGACTGCATATCGGAGACGGCGCCAAAGCAGGTAATCAGGTAGCCGGGGACGGCGGTCGTGGGGCCGCAGCCGGAACTGATGAATCGCGGTCCGGCGGACGGGCTGCCAGTCAAGAGGTCGAGCGTGGGACCGCCGCCGACCCACTGCCCGTTGATTGGCAGCGCCGTGAGCGCGCGGTACGACCCACCGGCCGTGGGCTTCTTCCACAGGAGCCGGCCGTCAGCACGCGAGAGCACGGCAGTGTTCTTGGCCCATTTTGCTTTCAGCAAGAGTACCTCGCTGGGCGCCAAGAGGGTGGGCTGAGACACGAGAAACTCGCGGATGATCTTCGAGGCCGGGATTCGGAATTCGGCCTGAAGCTCCGCATCCGGGTTCGTCCAGACGGTCTTGCCCGTGCGCAGTTCGCGGCACACGACACCCACACCGTCGGCCAGGTAGTACAGGCGGTCATCGCGAACCAGAATCGCCCGTTCGTCGACGTTCCCGGCCAACGTGTCTTTCCAGAGCAGGCGATTCGACGGCAGGTCGTAGATGGCCAGATCGCGGCCGGTTGGGTTGTCGGCAATCGTCTGATACGAGATGGGGACCACGACGTCGGCGTCACCGGACAGAGTCGCCAAGAGACTACCCGAGCAGGCGATCCATTTCACCTGGCCCTTGGGCTTCGGCCCGGCGAGGCGGTTGAGCTCCGCCCCGGTCTCGGCATTCAACCGCAGCACGCCGTCTCGGTCGATCAAGAACAGCACGTCATCCACCACGATCATCGAGGAGCGTCCGGGGACATAGCCGCCGTGCGGTACCTGCTGGCCCTCCGGTGCCTGGTGCAGCAGCCGTTGCCAGAGCACAATGCCGCTGGTCAGGCTCCGTGCGGTCAGGAAGACCTGGCTCGACGGGTTGCGGCTGGAGCGCAGGGAGAACATGCGGCCGTGGCTCGCGATCACCGTGGTGCCCCAGAACCCTTCCTGGCGCGGCATGCCCCACCACTGCGTCAAGAACGGCGGCTTCAGCGTGGAGTCGCCGGAGACCTGGGTGTTATCGCCAGCGTGACTGCGATGCGTCCATGGCTCGGAGCCGGCGGGCAGATCGTTACGCACCAGCGCCCACACGCCGGAATCGTCGGCGAAGACCTTCGCCAGCGGCAGGTCCTTGGTCCAGGCTTTCAGCGCGTCCTGCGACAGGCCGCTGCCCGCCGTCTTGGCCCGCCCGACCAGAGCCGTACCACGCTGCGGCGCGAGCACGCGGAGCCAAGCGGTACGGGCCTCGGACGTCAGGTCGGCGTCGCGCAAATCGCTGATCACCAGCAGATCGACGAGCCGATCGGCAAAGGGCAGTGGCGCGGCCGCGCCCTGTTCCACGTACAGCGAGCGGCCCAGCACGCCTGCGTCCTCCGCCGCCTCGCGGGTCGCGGCGACCCGCAGCGCACTAGGCGACAAGGCGTGGACGACAAACGTCGGCCGCTGCGCCAACTCGATCGCCAGTTTTTCCTCTCCCGGCCCGAGGCGAGGGAAAGAGCACAAGCCGCCGACAATCCCGGTGCGCTGCACCAGTTCGTCGGCAGTCATCCCCCAAACCGTTCCTGTTACCGCCAACAGCGCGCCAGCGAACAAACCACAAATTCGTCTCATCGTCGTACTTCCTTCCCCCTATAGAAACTGGACGGCCCACCGAACGACGGCCGCCATTCTACCGCCCGCGTGCCAGGAAGCAAATCTCCATACCGTCGCGTTCGCGAAGTCCGGTTGTTTTCCTCCTCGTCGCCGATGAACGGAAGTTGCGGCAGATCCTTGTGAATCTGCTCGGCAATGCCGTGAAGTTCACGGCCACGGGTTTGACTACGAACCCTTCCTGCAACTACTCGAAACCCCGTTGGGGTAAGACCGCCTCGCGCGGCTCCCCGATCCAGGGTAGCCGCTGCGCGGCAACCCTGGGCTAAGCGTCGTAATCGCTTCGCGGTATTCCCTGCCGCAGTCCCTACGCCAAAGGCGTTTCGTCGCATAGCCCAGGGTTGCGCAGCTACCCTGGGGTTCGGGCGCCCGAGTTGCCTCCCCAACCCCAACGGGGTAGGCTGGGGTCTGTCCTTCAAATTTCATTTTTCGTGGCGACAAGGCTCCCCGTACTGACCAGACGTCTCCGCCGCGAAAAATGAAATTTGAACGACAGACCCTCGTCTCGCAACGCCACCCCTGCCGAACCGCCAAATCTCATTCTTGACACGTCAGCCCCAAGAAACCCGTTTGGCACGAGTGTTCGGCCAACGCAGGCAAGAAACTCGGCCCCCCCTTGCTTCCGGTCCCTTGCGAACTGCACTACAATGCGCCCGGCCTCGCGGCCTGCCGATGGAAATCCGTAGCCGTTTTGCGAGCAGTGTGCACCATGAAGATCCAGGCTGACCGACCCGCTGACGCCGCCGAACTGCGCCGGCAGGCCGAAGCAATCGCCGTGAATGAAGCGTCTCCGTCGCCGGAACACATCGCGGCCCTGTCGCTCAAAGAAATGCAGCAGACGCTCCACGAACTGCGGGTGCATCAAGTCGAGCTGACCTTGCAGAACGAGGATCTACGCCAGCAGCAGGTGGAACTGGACGCCGCGCTGGCACGCTACTTCGACCTGTACCATCTGGCGCCGATCGGCTACGTCACCGTCAGTGAACACGGACTGATCCTGGAGGCGAACTTGACCATCACGACCCGGCTGGGCGTCGCCTGGGACACGGCGATCCGGCAACCGTTGTCTCGCTTTGTCCTGCTCGAGGATCAGGGCCTCTACTACCTCCACCGCAAACGACTCTTGGAAACGGGGGCGCCACAGGTCTGGGACATGCGGATGGTGAAACAGGGTGCAGTCCCCCACCACCCCCCACAAATGTGGGTTCGCGTGGAGGCATCCATGACTCGGGACACTGACGGCGAGCCCGCTTTCCGCGCCATGATCAGCGACATTTCCGACCTCAAGCGGGCGGAGGAGGAGTTGCGGAAGAGCGAAGAACGCTTCCGCGCCATTGCCGACTATACCTATGACTGGGAAAGCTGGATCGACACTGCTGGCAAGCTAGTCTGGGTCAACCCTGCGGTTCTGACGTTCACCGGGTACTCGGTCGATGAGTGCTTGGCAATGCCGGACTTTCCGCTTCCGTTGATCGTGGAAACAGACCAGGAAAGAATCGTCGCCCAACTCACTGAAGCAGTGAATCAGGAAACAACGGGGCACAATCTCGAGTTCCGGGTTTGGTGCAAGGACGGAAGCGTGAAATGGGGGGCGGTATCCTGGCAACCCATCTATGATTCCGGGGGAGTCCACCTGGGCTATCGATCGAGCGTCCGAGACATCACGCGGCGCAAGCAGTCGGAGGAGCACTTGGTCGAGATGAATCGCCAACTGGCAGCGGCCGTGGCCAACGCCCAGGAGTTGGCGGTACAGGCCCAGGCGGCCAGCACCGCCAAGAGCCGGTTTCTGGCCAACATGAGCCACGAGATCCGCACGCCGTTAAACGCCATCCTCGGGTTTTCCCAATTGCTGCAGCGCGACCCGAAACTGGCTTCCGAACAACAACGGCACATGACGACGATCAACCGCAATGGGGAGCACCTACTGGCGTTGCTCAACGATATTCTGGAACTCTCGAAGATCGAGGCCGGACGGCAGTTCCTGGTTCCGACCGCCTTTGACCTGCCGTCCCTGCTGCGTGATCTGGAGGTGGTGTTGCGTCCGCAGACCGACGCCAAGCAACTGACCCTTTCCATGACCGGGCTGAACGAAGTGCAGCGTTTCCTGATCGCCGATGAACTGAAACTGCGGCAGATTCTGCTGAATCTACTCGGCAACGCCGTGAAATTCACGGCCACGGGCGGGATCTGGGTGCACGCTTCGACCGTACCGTCGGAGACCGCTGGGTCAATGCCGCTTGCTGTGAGCGGCAAGGTGCTAGCCGCCGGTGAAGATTTGAGCGGCAAGGTGCTAGCCGCCGGTGAAGACGGGCCGCGTGTTCTCGCCGAAAACCCGCGGCTAGCGCCTGGCGGCTCACCAGGTCCGAGTGCAAAAAAAGTGGCATTGACCGAGGGCTGGCGACTGGTGGTCCTGATCGGAGACAGCGGCCCGGGCGTCACGGCGGCAGAAATCAGCCGGTTGTTCGCTGCCTTCGAGCAAGGTGAGGCCGGCAGCCAGAGCTGTGTTGGCACGGGTTTGGGACTCGTCATAAGTCGTCAGCTGGCGCGGCTGATGGGTGGCGACCTGACCGTCACCAGCGATCCTGACCACGGCAGTGTTTTCCGTCTCGAAATTTGTGCCCAACTAGCGACCGAGTTGATGGTCGAGATCAAGAGCGAAGGCACCCACGTCCTGCGGCTCCAGCCGGATCAGCCGCGCTACGAAGTGCTGGTGGTGGAGGACGGCGACGATAACCGCGAGCTCCTCGTCCTACTGCTGCGGGGAGCCGGTTTTGAGGTCACGGAAGCGGCCAACGGCGCGGAGGCCGTGGCCGCTTTTGAAACCTCGCATCCGCAGCTGATTCTCATGGATTACCAGTTGCCCGGCATGAACGGCGATGAAGTCATCCGCCGGATTCGCCACTGCCCGGGCGGCGAGCAGGTGCAGATCATCACGGTCAGCGGCCACGCCCTGGACGAGGTCCGCAGCCAGACTCTGGCTTCTGGTGCCGACGACTTCCTGCCCAAGCCGTTCCGGGTGGAGAAATTGTTCGAGAAGATCCGGCTCCGGTCCGGGGTGCGCTATGTCTATGCCCCGGCGGTCCAACCGGACAGGACGACCGCCAAACGGCCGCCGGCCCCGACTCGGGAGCTGCTGGAAAGTCTGCCTCCCGAGCTCTGCGAACAACTCCATGCGGCCGCCCTGTGCGGCCGCCAGGGGCAGTTGCTGAAGGCGCTCCGGCAGGTCGCCGATCCGGAGCTGCGCAGGCAGTTGCAGAACCTGGCCGTAAACTTTGATTATGAAGCATTCCTCCAACTACCGAGATAGCGAAGGGGGTCGGGTGTTCAGAAATTCATTTTTCGCGGGCCAACGACT
>JAPLNJ010000381.1 GCA_026692885.1 Planctomycetota bacterium
CTGCCGAACGTCGAACTGGCGTCATCCAACGCGATGCCCGCCCCGCCATCCTTCTTGGTTACGAACCGCGCGGTGCCGGCCACTGCCTGCGTCCCGCTGACGGTGATCGCATCGCCCGCCGTCACGTCCAGGTTACCGGTCAGGCCCCACGTGCCCAACACGATCCCGTTCTGATCCACGATCGTCACGTTGTTCGCGATCGCCGCCACGGTTCCGAAGTCGTTGCCGGCTTGCGTCAGGGACGCGTTACCGGTCCCTGCGGCAACCGTCGTGGTGCCGCTGACCGCCAGCGTGCCGCCCGTCTGCGTCGTCGGTCCGTTCAGATGCAACGTGGTCAGCGACACCGCGCCGCCGGTCTGCGACAGCGTTTCCGCCGTCAGCGCCAGGCTGCCACTGGGCAGCGTCCAGGTGCCGTTGATGGTGATCGCATCGCCCGTGCCGGCGCCGCCGTCGACGGTCAGTTGGCTCAGTCCGGTGGCCGGTGTCGAATTGTCACCCAAGGTGATGGCATCGTCGCCGCCCAGTCCGTTGACGAACACGTTCGTCTTGTTCTTGAAACTGACGGATTCAAAATTACCCGCCGCTTCGCTGACCTGGGTTCGCGAGCCGGCCGCGCTGGCCACGGTAATCGCGTCGGCAGCAGCCGTGGCATTGATGGTGTAATTGGTGACCGTGGTATCGTCGATGATCGGTTCCAGGCCGGTGAAGGTAATCGTGCCGAGCGCGTCGTAGACGATCGTGCCCGCGCCGGTGCCGGTCGGCGTGACGCGGCCGTCGGTAAACGTGCCGCCGCTCAGGAGCAGCGTATCGCTGCCGCCCGTGGCCTGGACGCCGCCGTTGAACGTCAGTCCCCCGGCGGGAATGGGGGTGCCGGTGCTGAAGTCGATCGTCAACGCGTCGTTGCCGCCAGCCGTGTCGATGGTCAGCGAACCGGTAATGTCGGCCAACGGAATGGACAGCGTCATTTCGTCGGCGCTCAGCGTAGCGTTGCCCGGCACCGGCGTCACGAATTTCTCCTGCGTATCCGTCAGGATCAATTTCGTCCCATCGCTGCTGAGCGTCAGGCTGTTGTTCTTGCCCGTCACGTTGCTATCGCTGATCGTCCAACTGCCGGCCGACTCCGTGACCGTGAGCGTGGCCGAGGAAACGGCGGCTTCCGTCAGCGTGACGTCGTTGCCATCGCCGCCGACATACGAGAGCGTGAACGCGATTGCATGGATCGTGACGGTGTCGCCCTCGGCCAGACCGTTGAAGGTGCCGGTGATCACCCCGGCCGACTGCTTATCCAGGATCTTGAGGATCTGTCCCGGGCTGGAGGCTACGGTACCACTCGTATCCAGTGCGGCGCCGCCGAGGTTCACATTGCCAGCCGTCACGACCACTTGACCGAATGTCCCGGCGCCGCTCCCGTTCACAAGTAGATTCAGGTGTCCGCTACTGGCCAGCGTCACGCCATTGCTCAGCGTCAGCGTCCCCGTGCCCGTACGAACGGTTCCCGACCCAGCCAGCGAAGTGACGGTCTCGTTGTAGCCATTCAGGTCCAGTGTGGCTCCCGACGCCACCGTCACGGCGCTGCTATTCGGGATGACGCCCGCGGCGCCCAACTGCAGTGTCCCCGCGTTGACCGTGGTCGTGCCGGCATAGTTGTTGCTTGTCCCGCTGAGAGTGAACGTGCCCGTCCCCGTCTTGACCAGGTTGCCGGCAACCGAATTCGTGAGTTGCCCGGAGAACGAGGTATCCGAGTGGTCGGCGCCCGTGGTCAGGATGGCGTTTCGCAAGTTGACCGTGCCCGCACCGGCCAGCGAGCCGAGCGTCTCGCTCTTGCCATTCAGGTCCAGTATGGCTCCCGACGACACCGTTACGGCGCTGCTATTCGGGATGACGCCCGGGGCGCCCAACTGCAGCGTGCCCGCGTCGATCGCCGTAGCGCCGGTGTAGGTGTTATTGCCGCTCAGCGCGACGACCCCGCCGGTCGTCTTGGTCAAGCCGACGCTCCCGTCCAACACGGCGCTGATAGTCCCGTTCTGGACGGCAATTGTGCTGCCGCTGACCAGTTTGCCCTTGGTCGTGCCGGAGTCCATGATCTCGCCCTGCTCGAGCGTGACGCCGCCCACCGTCTCGGTGTATCCGGCCAGATCGAACTTGGCGCCGTTCATGTCCAGCGTGGTGGTGTTGGCCACCACTTCGTTGCCGCTGGCGAGGAAGCTGCCCGTGCCCACCGAGGACAGCTTCACGGACGCACTGGCCGCATCGAGGCTCGCGACCGAAACCGTGCCGTCCGTGTACAGCAACTGCGGGCCGGTGCTGACCGTGGTCAGGCTCGCGCCGCCGACAATTGCGAGGCTGCCCGTCCCGGTATCGCCGATATCGGTCACCGCGTTCAACGTGATCGCGCCACCGGTGAGGAGGTTCGCGCCGGTATGGGTAATCAACACTCCCGAACGGGTGATCAGCGTGAGATTCTTGCCCGTGGCGTCCAGGCCGCCGGCACGCATGGCCCCGCCCACGATGGTGATGTTGTCGCGGAACGTGGCGTTCTTGGCGAACACGAAGCCGGTGCCGCTGTTGGCATTGCCGATTGTAATTCCGCTGAAGCCGGTCTGCAGCCCCAGCAAATCCGCCGCACTCAGGAAGAGCGGCGCCGGCGACGTGGACGCTGTCCCCACGTCGATATTGCCGCTGTCCGACTTCGGTTTGATGGTCAGCGCGCCCGTGCCGCTGACCGAATTGGCCGTCGGAATGCTGACGTCGCCGGACCGCGCCCGTCCGAATCTCGCTGATGTCCATGGTCGCGTTCTCGGCAATTGAGATCGCGCCGGCGGCCGCCGCCGTGGTCGCAGTGTTCAAGGCCAGTACGGTCAAACTGCCGAAGGTCGAGCTGGGATCGTCCAGCGTGATCGCCGCCCCGCCGTCGCAGTCCGTCTCGAAGCTGGCCGCGCCGCCGATGCTTAGCGTTCCGCTGTCCGTAATCGGACCGCCCGCCCAGATGTCGGCCGTGCCGCTGGTCTGGACCGAGGCCAAGTCCAAATCGCCGCTCGACCCGAGCACGATCATCCCGCTGTCGGCTGCCGTCCCGGCCGCATTCAAGGACTGGATCGTGACGCTGCCGAAGGTCGAGCTGCTCTCGTTCACCCGGATATCCGCCCCGCCGTCCTTCTTGGTCACGAACCGCGCCGTGCCGGCCACCTCCTGCGTCGCACTGACCGTGATTTCGCCGCCCGCCGTGACATCCAGGTTGCCGTCGATCAGCCACAGGTCCAAGACGATACCATCCGCATCGACCAGCGTCACGTTGTTGGCCGCGGTAACGGCCACGCTCCCGAAATCGTTGTCGGCCTGATTCAACAGCACATCCGCGGTTCCGGCCTCCACAATCGTACTCGCGCCAACCGCCAGCGTGCCACCGCTTTGCGTCACGGCTCCCGTCAGGTTCAGGGCGTTCAGCGACACGGCCCCGGCGGTCTGCGACAGCGTCGCGGCCGTCAGGTCCAGCGTGCCGCCGGGCAGTGTGAAGGCGCCGCTGATCGTCAGCGTGTCGTGGCCGGTGGGGCCGCCGTTGCCGTCGACGGCCAGCTTGCTCAACCCGGTGGCCAGCGTCCCGTTGTCGCCCAGCGTCAGCGTGTCATCGCCGTCCATGCCATTGACAGTCACGTTGGTCTTGTTCTTAAAGCTCACGGGCACGAAGTTGTTGCTCGCCTCGCTGACCGTCGTCCGCGAGTCGGTGCCATTGGCAATGCTGATCATGTCGGCCGCGCTCGTGCCGTCGATGGTGTAGTCGACCGTCACCGTGTTGTCGTCGGTCAGGGCCTCCAGACCGCTGAACGTGAGCAGGCCCACCGGGGCCGCTGAGTGATACTGCAGCGTGCCCGCGCCGACTCCCGTGCTGAGCAGTTCGCCAACGCCGAACGTGCCGCCGCTCAGGATCAGCGTATCGCTGCCACCCGTGGCCTGGGCGCCCCCGTTGAACGTCAGCCCGCCACTGGGGATTGGATTGCCGCCGGAGAAGAAATCGACGGTCAACGTGTCGTTGCCGCCGCTGCCGTTGATCGTCAGCACACCGGTGATGCTGCTGAGCGGAATGCTCAAGGTCTTGTTGCCGTTGCTCAGCGTTCCGCCGGCCGGGGCGGGGGGCGTGAACGACTCGTTGGCGTCCGTGATCAGCAGATTCGGGCTGCTGAATTGGACGGTGAGGTGATTGTCCTTGCCGCCCGTAAAAACATCGGTAATCGTCAGGTTGCCATCCGTCAGTGTCGCGTCAAGGGAGCCCGCTGGGGCCGATGGTACCAGGCCCCAGAGTTCAGACCCGTGGCTGCCGTCGTCGGCCTGGAAAAACAGGGTCCCGTTCACGTTCGTCAGATATTTGGGAGCAGAACCAGAAACCCCCGCGTAGATATCCTTGACCAAGGCGGTGCCGGCGGTGGTGCCGTCGCTCTGCCAGAGTTCAGCCCCGTTGGTGCCGTTGTCGGCCTGAAAAAACAGGGTCCCGTTCACGTTCGTCAGATATTTGGGAACAGAACTTCCGGCCGCGCGGATATCCATGACCAAGGCGGTGCCGGCGGTGGTGCCGTCGCTCTGCCAGAGTTCCCACCCGTTGTTGCCGTCGGTGGCGTTGAAAAACAGGGTCCCGTTCACGTTCGTCAGATAGCTGGGAGAAGAACTTCCGGCCGCGTTGATATCCATGACCAAGGCGGTGCCGGCGGTGGTGCCGTCGCTCTTCCAGAGTTCATACCCGTGGCTGCCGTCGTTGGCGTTGAAAAACAGGGTTCCGTTCACGTTCGTCAAGGATTTCGGCGTCGAACTCGACACCGAGCTCCAGATATCCGCGACAAGTTGGGCGGCCACATCGCCCAACCACGCCGTTTCAGCCGTAACCCCAAGTGCAGCGTTGACCCCAACTGCAGCGTTGACCCCAAGTACAGCGTTGACCCCAATTCCAGCCTTGACAGCACTCGTGGCGTCGACGGACAGCCTCCAGAGTTCATACCCGTGGCTGCCGTCGTTGGCATTGAAAAACAGGGTCCCGTTCACGTTCGTCAGAAATTTGGGATAGGAACTGT
>JAPLNJ010000382.1 GCA_026692885.1 Planctomycetota bacterium
TTCCCCTTCGCCGCATTCACCGCCGCCGCAGGCGGCGGTGAATGCGGCGAAGGGGACGGGGTGTGGTTGCGGTACGCGGCCTTGGTTTTCAAACCTCTTGTCCACTGGGGCACGCCCAGTGGGGATCGGAGGTTAGGCTTAACCTCGTGCCATTCGGGGCAAGCCCGAATGGGGACCCGACATGCCAAGCTGGAACAAAAGCCGGACCAGATCTCACCAGTGCAAGGACTCTCTGGGATACAATTTTGCGCGGGCCACCCTCGGGCCCTCGTCAGTTCAGCCGTCGCTACGCGACTAAAGCATCTCGCAGGAACTCCCGCCGTGGGCTAAAACCCACGGCTACGTTCAGAAGGTCGCTCCGCGACTAATTCTCCGTCGCTGCGCGCTTACGATAATCCGCTGCTAGCATTTTGCGCAACGTTCCGATCAAGGCCCACCCGCAGGGGGTTACGCTTTGACGATCTTATCGCGTCCGGCGCTCACTGCCCGAGTCGCGTTTCGAGTGTCCACGACCCGCTGTGCGTGCTGGACGATGAAGTCGTAATCAAAGGCCGTATGGTCCGTCGAAATCAGGACGCAATCCTGCGCCGCCAGGAACTCGGCGGTCAGGGCCTGGCTCTGCAGCGGGGGCAGCGAGTAATGACGCATCCGGGGCAACTGCGGGATGTGCGGATCGCTGTAAGTGACTTCCGCGCCCAGGTTCGACAGCAGCTTGAGCAGTTCGAAAGACGGGCTTTCACGCGGATCGTCTACGTCTCGCTTGTAGGCCACGCCTAACACACAAATCTTGGCGCCCCGCACCGCCAGGCCGCCGTCGTTCAAGGCTCCGGTTACTTTCTGGACGACGTACTGCGGCATGTTGGTGTTGATCTCGCCCGCCAGTTCGATGAACCGCGTCGTCATTCCGTGCCGCCGCGCCAGCCAGGTCAGATAGAACGGGTCGATCGGGATGCAATGCCCACCGAGGCCCGGCCCCGGATAGAAAGCCTGGAAGCCAAACGGCTTTGTCTTGGCGGCTTCGATCACTTCCCAGATGTCGATGCCCATCCGGTCGAACAACACCTTCATCTCGTTGACCAAAGCGATGTTGATCGCGCGATAGGTGTTTTCGAGGATCTTGGCTGCTTCGGCAACTTCCGCACTCGATACGGCAATCGTCCGGACCACAGCCGCGCCGTACAAGGCGAGGGCGGCGCGCTGGCTGTGTTGGTCGACGCCGCCCACGATCTTCGGAATCTGGGCGGCCGAATACGTGGCGTTCCCCGGATCTTCACGCTCGGGGCTGAAAGCCAGCAGGAAGTCTTTGCCGACGCGGAGTCCGGTGGCTTCCAGAATCGGTTGCACGACATCGCGTGTGGTGCCGGGATAGGTGGTGCTTTCGAGCACGATCAGTTGGCCCGGCCGCAACACGGCCGCGATCTGGCGCGTGGTTGATACGATGCACTCCAAGTCTGGGTCACGGCTTTCGCTGAGCGGCGTGGGCACGCAAATCAGAATCGCGTCCGCTTCGCTCAACCGGCTCATGTCGGCCGTCGGCTCAAAAGCTCCGCGGCGGCTCCAGTCCTGCACATCCTCGGCCGGGATATGAGCGATGTAACTTTCGCCGGCCTGCAAGCGTTGGATCTTCCGCTGATCGATGTCGAAGCCCTTAGTCTTAAAGCCGGCATTCACGAAGGCCCGGATCAAGGGCATGCCGACATAACCCAGCCCCACCACTCCGACCACCGCCGTCTTGTCGGCGATTTTCTGTTCCAATTCAGCGAGGGCGGAGCAAGCGGGTTCCTGCGGACGCGAGTGAGTGGCGCTGAGCATGTCTGAATCTCCTGTCGGTAGCGGGTGCAAACGGTTGGATAAGTTCTACAATGCTCGCCAACAATTTGCAAAGCCTGTGCCAAGGGTTCGGAATTGTTTTCGCTCGCGTTACCGCCCAGCGGTGACGCCACAAAACGCGAGCATGGTTTCGACTCCGTACCACGGGATAGCACGGCTGGGGCCTTGATCATAACGTTGCGCATGGCTGTTGGTGCTGGCAACGGGCCGGGTGGCTGGCGGCTGAGCCTAAGCGAAGCCCCAGTACCCGGTTTCTGGGGCATCGCTGCGCTCTGCCGCCAGCCACCCTGACCCCCTGCTGCTAGCGTTTTGCGCCACCTTATGATCAAGGCCCACGGCTGGCAAAGCCGGGGCTCGGATAACCATCCAGCAAGGAAACCGAAGGATGTTCTCGCTGGACGAATCCATCACCCGCCTTGGCAGATCGACGATTGTTGGTGGCCGTCCGCATTCAAGTTACTGGCGACGGTAAGAAGTACCGGAAAGGTTTACTGACCGGCCAGCGCCAGCATGGGCAAACGCGATGCACGCCGTCGCGAGTACAGCATCGCACCGCCACAGACCGCCACCAACAGCCAGAGGAAACCAGGCTCAGGTGCCGGCAGGCTGTGCAACGAGGCGCTCCTCAGCAACGTCTGCACGTTACGCTCCCCGAAGTACACCGCGAAGATCGCGTCGTTGTAGTCCCGATCACCCCCGCCGTACATGTCCTCGAAACTGAACAGGACATAGGGATTATTGACCTGAGCGAACGACACCACGTGATTGATCTTATCCGCGTTGAGTTTGCTGTCGGTGGAAAATACATTGTTCCCGCCGTTAGCCCCGTTCGAGATCAAGAAAAAGTCCAGATTCGTGCCCGCTGCCATCTTGCCCAGATTCACGAAGTCGCCAGGCATCAGCGGCTCGGACAGCGTACGCTTGGTGCTGCCCGACGACAGATAGGAATTCGGGCTCGATGCGTCTGGAAAGATTAGTAAGGGATTGCTGCCTAGAACTCCGGCGGCCCCGGTATTGAAGCCGAGCGTATTGAAGCCGAGGGTGTTGTGATAGCCTGCGCCTTCGCCGACGAAGTAGACGCGCACATCGGCGGCCATCGTCAGCGTCAGTGCTTCTGGTTTCAGAGCAATTAAGCCACCCGCGGCACCGCTGTTCGGAATGGCCGAGTACTCGCGCAGGTTCACGTCGACTAAGTGTTGCATCGACGGTAGCGTGTCGGTCAAGAACTTGGCGGCCGCCGTGTCGCTGCCGGCCAGTTGGACGTTATTCACAGTAGTCAACCCAAGCGGGCGCGCAGGCGCTTGGATCGGAGAGTAGGTGAGCGTCTCGGCTCGAATTTCTCCGACGCTCGCCACACACAACACCGCCAGAAGTAGCAGGGCTGAAGCCGCACCCGCCAACCGGCTGCGTGCGACAACGGGTCCAGCCGCCTCGCGGTGACGCAGCCGAGAACGAACTCCCTCGCCCCGGTGCCCCGGGCAGAGGGGCGGGGTCGGCAGCGGCTTGGCCAAACTAGCGGACGCGGATGCGTGGGACGGTAATATGTTCATCTGGTCAGGGACCTCTTACTGGCTGAGTAGCACCAAACGGTTCTGCGGAGACTGATCGTACAGTTCTGAGATCAAGATGCAATTTTCGTTCCAAAACGTCCGTCGTCGCAGAAGAGTCACAACGGTTCAGCATCGAAGGAAGCGGCGAAGCACGTGCATCGGCGAGATCCCCACGAGCTCGACCAGAACTAAGGTCGGCCTTGATCGTTAGGTTGCGCACAGCCGTCAGTGCCAGCAGCAGCCCGGGTGGCTGGTGGCTGAGCCTAAGCGAAGCCCCAGTACCCGGTCGGCAGCAGCAGGCCCTAGTGCTTTGTCAAGGCAAAGATCGTGGGTTGTGAGCGGCAAGGCGCTAGCCGCCGGTGGCGTTCGAAACCGGCGGCTAGCGCCTTGCCGCTCACTCATCGCGCCCCCAAATCGGGGCGAAAACCTGGGATCTCGATCAGAGCGTTGTCCCGCGCTGTCATGTGCGACACCGCGGGTCCAGCTGCCGCGTTGCGGTGGCCGGCACGGCCAGGCTTTCGATTTAGCCACACGACCCACACGACCGTCAGCGCCGTGAGTGCGATTCGCAGCCAGGCCTCCCAGCCCGCCAGTAGGCCGCTGCTGAGCCACCCGCACACGGGCATCCACAGCAGACTCGCCAGCAGCCAACCGAGCTGTCCTCGGACCGGTCGTTTCCAGCCGGCTAACGCCAGGGCCAGCCCGGCGTGCCGCGAACAATTCAACCACGTCAGTTGACCCAGGCAGGACAGCACGAGGGCACTGGCCAGTAGACCGGTCTGCGGCCGGCCGAGACTCCGCCGGAAGACGCCCAGCGGCAAAGCCGGGATCAGCCACAGCCCGAAGGCCAACCAAGCTGTGGCTTCGGGCGAGTTGGAACGCCACGCGACCAGCAAATCGCCGGCCTGCCAGCCGCAGTAGGCCAACACACAGAACCTCAACCAGCCGCCGGAGACTGTGGGCTGGGACTCGATAACGTCGGTCGGGCCAGGAGCCGGCAGCGACTTGGCCAAACCAGCGGACGCAGATGCATGGGACGGTAATAAGTTCATCTGGTCAGGGACCTTTTACTGGCTGAAACGTTTCTCGGTTCGTGCTCTTGAACTGCTTGCCGTTGGGTACGACGGCTCTCCGAAGCCGTCGAAATCAGCGACGGGCTCGGAGGCCCGTCGTACAGAGTGTCCAAAATCCGTGAATCCGGGTTATCGCAATTCTCGTTCCAAGACGTCCGTCGTCGCAGGAAATTACAGTTCCATCAGCCACGACGCGCTATCCAGGAACCGAAACCAATTCACGGGCGTCGAGATTACGGGCTCGACCAAAACTAAGACGGGTTCCTGCCCGAACCGGCCGAACGTCGCCCGCCGCAAGCTGGTTTGAAACAAGTAACGAACCGGCGAGGTGTAACGCGAAGCGCCATCACTGAACCAGAACAGGACTTCTTTCTCCGTGCCGTCATCCAGTGCGCGCAGCAGCCGAGCTTGGCCGCCACGCACCGGCAACTCCGACGACTCCGTCACTGTCCAGCAGTACGCCGGGTCGTGCACGGCGCGGCGGTTGGCGGTGCCATCAATGGCCGTCACCAGAAACTCCCGTCCACCCACGCGGCACACGCGTTTGACGGCCGCCGCGGCTCCCAGTCGCCGCTGTTCCGACTCCGAAAGGGGCACCACGCGGCCAGCCACCGTACGGGACAACTGCTGTAGGCGGGCCTGAGCATTATCCAGCGGGACCAGCCGCCAGACACCGCCGATCACCAGACAGCTCAGCAGCAACACTCCTAACCCCAGCTGTTGGAACGGCATGCCGCGAAACTGGCCGAAACGCCAGCGCGGGAGCCTCAGGCTGCTCGGCTCAGCGTGGTTCGAGCGGTTCCAATTCCAGAGCTGTATGAAAGTAGAAGTCCGCTTCCAGCAGGCCAGACTCAACATGCACAGGCCCAGCATCAGCCCCACCACCAGCCAGCCGCCGCCATCGTGCAGCCAGTCGCGGTACCGAGCCTGTTCGAACCACATCGCACCCAGACAAACCAACAGGACACGCAGGCTGTTGGCCAGCCAAGCCAAGGCCGGCAACACGGCCAGCCAGGGCCAGATCAGTTGCTGTGGTCCCAGAAAAACATGGGCGGCCGCCAGGCCCACCACCAGCATCGCGTGCAACGTCTCGCGGCCGGCACAGTGTTCGTTGACTTCGACCGGCTGACCGGAGACGAACACCACGGTGCCCTCGCGAGCGGTCTCCAGACCGGCAGTTGCGAGCGTGGACTCGACGGCGGCGGCCGAGGTGATCCGCAGCCACCAGCTGAGCGGCTTGAGATCCAGATCGACCCACGGGAAGATAAACAGACTTAGTAACAGCAGGCGCGCCACCCGCGGCTTAGCGGGTGTTTCCAGACGTGTCTGCAGCCAGGCCCACAAGCCCGCCGACCACGCGAAGGCTATCGGCAGCACCAGGTCCGTGGCCAGCCCGATCAGCACGCCGAGCGACGACAGCAACAACAGCCCCACGTTCCAACGGGTCGACTCCCGGCGGAATCTCCAGGGGCCGCCCAAACCGACGAACAGCAGCAGAGCTGCGGCGCCCAAGCTCAAGGCGTTGGCCGACACGTCGCGGCGGGCACATTCCCACCCGATCGCCACGGCCGTGGCCGCCAGCACGGCCAGCATTATCCCGTCGGTGGCACGCAGGTTTCGCTCTCGCATGTTCGTATCCCAGGTGAAAGCTTAGATTTCTCGGTCCTGCACTGACCGTTTGAAAATAACGCTTTGACTCACCGCTTGAATCTTCCAGGTTCTGTTTCACGCACGGATGGCAGAGCCAGAGCACGGATAATACGGTTGCCAGACCGTGGCTGTGCCGCCTAAGGATCGCGAAAGAAATAACTGTCGCAAGGATGTGGTCATCTCGCTCCGCGAGATGACATGCCATCACGCGGAGCGTGATGGCTACTTTGTACCCCGGCCCTCTGGCGACACAAAAGCGGGATGAACTCCGCTCAGCTTCCCACCGCGATTTTGCGCGGCCCACCCCTCACCCGATTCGGCTCTCCGGAGTACCGGGGCGAGGAAGTGATTCCTTGGCCGCACCAGACTGCAAACCCTGCGCCGCGGTCGCGGGCAAGGTGGCTTTTAATTTCAACACGGCCCGGCGATCTCGCGGGGCGAGGTTTCGCAACCCGGCCGCCTCGGCCTTGTCAAGCATCTTGCGGGCTTCCACAGGTTGCTCCGCATCGCGATAGGCCTCGGCCAAGTGCAACCAGCGAGTGGCCGGAACGCCGTCGGATTTCACGCTTTCCTCCAGCGTACAGATCGCGTCCTGCGGGCGGCCGACGGCCAGCAGGCTGACGCCTTTCGTATCCAGCAGCGTGGGATACGGCCCGACCGCCGCGATTGCTTGTTCGATCAGGTCCAACGCCACCGGACCAGCGTTCTTGTAGCCGGCCAGAAACCACGCCAGGTTATTCTGCAGTTCGACTGCTTCCGGCTGTGATTTCAGTGCGCGCTGCGTCAAGGCGATGGCCTCGTCGGGCTGGCCTTGATACTCACGGAGCACGGCCAAATCCAGCAGCAACAGCTCCAGGCCGGTCCGAGGTTTCTGCTCCAGAGCTTGACGAAACAGGTCTTCGGCGTGCCGCTGGTCGGTCGGGTCCACGCTGCCGGTCGTGAGGATCCGGGCAGCCAGCGTCAGCGGTCGGTAGTCCAGGCTGTCCGCAGCGCCGGTCAGGCACAATTCCAGAGCCTCGCGAGACTGCCCGCTTTCGTGCAGCAGCGAGGCCAGTCGCAGCAGCAGACTGGGAGTCTGTTCGCCGCACCGTACCGCTTGCCGCCAGGCTCGAACCGCGCGTCGTGTATCGCCTTGGGTCTCCGCCATCAACGCCTCCAGGACCCGCGATTGACGATCGTCTGGAAAACGCGTCACCAAATCATCACAGGCCGCCACTAGCTGCTTGGTCAGATCCGAATCGGGCTGCTTAACCGACTTCAGGAACAGGCCTTGCGTCTGGCACAGCCGCCACCCGCGACCCGCTTTACCTTCGAGCGTCTGCAGGGTCGTCGCGACGTCCGCCAGCGTCTGCTCGTCGCCTTGGCTCCAAGCCGCTTGCGCCCGCTGGTACTGCATAGCAACATCCTTCGGATGTTGGTCAAGCCAATCCTTCAGCAAGCTGCGAGCTCGTTCCGGCTGGTTCAACCGCAGGGCGTTTTCCACGCGCCGCGTCAGGTAGAAGCGTTGCCGGTGGACGGGCTGAGCTTGAGCGGCCTTGGCCAGAAATTCGTCGGCCCGTGCGTCGTCGCCCTGAGCCAGGGCGACCTCGGCATGCAGTTCATACGCCGGAAGCCCCGCGATTTCCTCCCACTTCTGAATCGCAGTCAACGCCGCCTCGATCTTGCGTGTTCGCAGGCGGTAGCGGGCCAGCGATTCCCAGAAGCTGGGCTGTTTGGCAAACTTCTCGGCCGCCTCGCTCAACCGCGCCTCGGCCGCCTCTTTCGCCGCCGGTTCGTCTCGCAGCAGGGCTGCTTCCAGGTCGAGAAAGAGCAGGCTCGTCGAACCGGCCAGCCTTGATCGGACGCCGGCCAGAGATTCTTCGCAGATTCGCCAGTCGCGTTTCCAGGCGGGCCGCAGGGCTTGCTCGGCCAACTCGCAGCGGGCCAGCTCAATCCACACTTGGTTCTCGTTCAGGCGGCCCGGCGCCCGAGCCAGGCGGGGCAGCGCGTGCCGATACTGGGCAGCCGCTTCGCGGTAACGGCCCGTGCGATACAGGGCGTGAGCGTGCGCCAGTCGCGGCAACTCGTTCGCATCCGTGGCCTGTATCGCCTTGGCGAACTCAGCCGCCGCCTGATCCCAGTGGTCCAGTTCGGCGTAAGCCAGACCTCGCAGATACAGCGACAGTCCACGCAGCCCTGCGTCCAGACCGTCTTGCGCGTAGCGTTCCAGCAGGGCCAACGCACGCTCCGGATCGGCCTCCGGGTTGGCGGCTCCCAGATACCACTGGACCCACAGCAGATCGACGATCGACTGCAGCGAAAGCTCGGCCTGCTGCACGACTTCGGGCTTCTCCAGCTGCCGCAGCGACTCGGCCGCCGCGGCCCAGTGCCCCAGCGCCAGCCGCGTCTCGGCCAGTCGCAAGGTCAGCACCAAATTGTCACCTTCCCCCGCCTGAAGTCCCTGTTCTAGCGTGGCGACAGTCGCTTCGCGTTCGCCGCACCACCATTGCAATTGAGCGAGGGACCAGTATGGCAGGGGATCTTCAGCCCGATTCCCGATCGCGGCCGTCAAATGCTGCTTGGCCTCTGCCACCGGGGTCTGGTCCGAGGCCCGGCTGTCGGCCCCCGTTGAACCTTCCGGAAAAGCCTGCCGCACGGCTTGGCCGGCCGCCAGCAGGCGGACGACATTGCTGGCCGGCCGCAACTCGACCAACCGCAAGAGATCTTCCGCGGTCGTCGGATCCGTGGGACCGCCCAGCCCGGCCTGCCGCCGATAGAGCAGACGCGCCAAACGGGCGTCGCCTTCCTCTTCTGTTTGCGCGACCAGACGATCCATGATTTCGTCGGCAGACCGTTCGAGTTCCTCGCGGCTGATGTTCAGCACGACGCCCAGACGCCGCGCATGCTGCCGACTGAATTCCGCCGTGCGGCTCGCCAGCCGCAAGTGACTCGGTTGATAGCGCAGGGCTTGCGTGAGCGCGCGATAGGTTTCCGCCAAACGGCTGTCCGAGGTCTCTTGTCGAGGCGTAAGCCGGCCCAGAGCCAAGGCTTTCACGCGCCACGCTACGGGATGCTCCGCAGCTCGCTGCAGCACGGTGTCTGCTTGCCGGAGCGCGTCCAGCGGGTTGTCTTCCACCTGCAGTTCGGCAAACTGCAACCGCACCGCGTCGTCCTGCGGTGCCAGGCTCAGGGCCTTGCCGTAGAAGGTCACCGCCCGCAGACGATCCGGCTCGGTCGTCGCGCCGCGTTCGATCGCCTGACCGATACGTCGGCAGATGTCCGCGCTGTCGCCGTGCCGATGGGCATAACGTCGCAAAGCCGATTCAGCCGCCGCCCAGTCCCCGGCCTGTTCGGCCGCAGTCGCCGTCTCCAGCAGAAGCTGCATGCTTTTCGTCCGGTGGTGATTCCAGGCCCAGGCCAGGGCGACGCTCAATAGCAGACTGAGCGTTACACCCCCAACGATCAGGATTCGCCAACGCTTGAGGAAATTCACTACGGTCATGGGTTGCTCCTGGAAAATTGCTTTGTCGACGGCAGAAATGCACGTCGCGTGCCAAGCGACTGGCAAGCTATGCGGCCCAGAGGCGAAGGCGTCGTTTAACCGCGACCCAGAAGAGGCTGCTGTCCTAGACGGCGGATTCACGGCTCCGCTGGGACAGCAGCCTCTGACGGGGAGCGCGTGGGGACGTCCGGGAATCGCCTGAGGCGCCGCGCTCCCCGGCGAAAGCTGCCGCCCAACGCGTGTGAGTAGGGCCTTGCGTTACGGCGGCAGCTTCCTCTGGGTCGCGGTTAAACCAAGCAGAAGAGGCTGCTGTCCTAGACGGCGGATTCACGGTGCCGCTGGGAAAGCAGCCTCTGACGGGGAGCGCGTGGGGACGTCCGGGAATCGCCATCGCATCAGGCGGTCGCGAAGCCGGTAAGAATTCGCGTGGGGCGGAACCTTTTACTGCCCTCCGGTGGCGGCTGGAGTTCCTGTTCATTCGACGGTGACGCTCTTGGCCAGATTACGCGGCCGATCCACATCGCAGCCGCGCGCCACGGCGATGTGGTACGCCAACAACTGCAAGGGCACGATATTGATCAGCGGCTGCAGACATTCTTCGACGACCGGCACGCGGATGACTTCATCGGCCACGCCGGCAATCCGTTCGTCATCGATGGCTGCCACGGCGATCACGGCGCCGCCGCGAGCCCGAATCTCTTGCAGGTTGGAAAGCATTTTCTCGTAGGCACGCCCCGGCGTGGCCAAGGCCACCGTCGGCGTGTGCTCGTCCACCAGGGCCAGGGGCCCGTGCTTCAATTCTCCGGCCGCGTAGCCTTCGGCGTGGATGTAGCTGATCTCCTTGAGCTTCAGCGCGCCTTCCAGGGCCGTGGGCAAGTCATAACCCCGGCCCACGAACAGGAACCGCGGATCGTCGCAGAACCGCTCGGCAATCTGCCGGATCTGTTCATCGCTTTCCAGGACTTGTTCGATCAAATCCGGCAGTCGCGCCAAGGCCTCGGCCAGCGGCTGAGCGTGTCCGTTCAAGCAGGCCTTCGCCCGTGCCAGTTCGATGGCCAGCCGGACGAACACCGCACACTGGGCGGTGTAGCTTTTGGTCGCAGCGACGCCCAATTCGGTGCCCACATGTAGGAACATCGCTCCGTCGGCTTCCTGAGCCAGGGTGCTTCGCGGCACGTTGCAGATGGCCAACGTCGGCTGCCGGCAGGCCTGGAAATCACGCAAGGCACCCACCGTATCGGCCGTCTCGCCGCTTTGGCTGACCGCGATCAACAGCGTACCCGGCTGACGCGGCGACACGCGATAGCGAAACTCGCTGGCGTACTCGATAGCAACCGGAATCCCGGCCAGTTCCTCGATGATGTACTTGCCGAACAGGCTGGCGTGCCAGCTGGTGCCGCAGGCCACGATCAGAATGCGGTCCGGGCAATCGCGTCGTGTGCCGAAGGGCAAGCCGCGGTCTTGCCGCGGGCCGCGAAAAGCCTCGCTCAGCTGCTCGCGGCTCTCCAACACCCGGCGCAGCGTGGTCGGCTGGGCGTAGATCTCTTTCAGCGTGAAGTGCGGGAAGTCGCCTAATTCGTCGGAGTCGTCCGCGTCGTCAACGCAGGCCTGCAGCTGGGGGGCCGCTTCCGAGAAATCGGCTTTCAGGATCTGCACCGAATCAGCCCGCACCACCGCCAGTTCGTCGTCGTTCAGCCGCATCCAGCGCCGAGCGCGCTGCGAAACCGCCCGCAGATCGCTGCCGATCAAGTGTCCGTCGGCCGCCACCCCGATCACCAACGGACTGCTACGGCGTGCGGCCAACAGCAGCTGGGGCATGTCACAGAACAGGATCACCAAGGCGTACGAGCCTTGCAGTTCGTCCAAGGCCGCACGGACTCCGCGGATCCGCGCCCGGAGCCGGCTCTGCTCCTGGAGTTCCAGGCACGCATCCGGGCCGGCTTCCGCCAGATTCTGCTGCACGTGCCAGTGAATCAGGTGCGCTGCAACTTCGGTGTCGGTCGCCGAGCGGAACTGATAGCCAAGTGCCACCAGACGCTGCCGCAGGACATTTAAGTAATGTCGATTGTTCACTGAAATATGCACCCCCAATTCCCCCGCGCCCTGGTACGCCGGGGCGTGGGGGGAAGGCGTGGGGCTAAGCTGCGGCGGCCGTGTCCTGCAACACCTGCAGCAGGGCCTGTGCCCGCGCTTCCACCGCCGAAAACTCCGCCTGCAGCTGGGCCGCAAGCGGGTGTTGCGAAAAGTCCTTCGCGCCGGAATCGCTGTCCGCCGCGAGTTCGCCGAGTACCCGGTGATCGCGATCCCACATCTCGGCCATATCCACGTCCTCGCGGCAGTCTTCCAGCACCGCGTGGTGAAAGAACGCCGCCTGTTCGCGCCAGTCCCGCACGGCTTGCGCGAGGTCGTCCACGGTCAGGTTGGCAGCCGTCTTGCCCGTCTCGGCCAGCCACGTCTGCAAGGCCCAGACCGTCTGATCTTCCGGGAACTGCTGCCAGGTCTTCAGCAAGGCTGCCTGTAAGGCTTGGGCAGTAGGCACGCGCCCTTCACCCACGTCGGACACCAGCTGCGTCAGACGCGGCCCGGAGACAAAATAGCCGCCCGCGTCGGACCAGCCCGAACCAGCCGCAGCCGTCTGCCCGTCGGCAACGTCCCGCAGTGATTGCAGAACGTCGTCCCAGGGCTGCTTTTCCAGAAGTTCCACGACCCGCTCCGCCAAGTAATAACGGATGGCACGGGCGTAGGTGTCTTGCCCCCGCACAATGTCTTCCCGCTTCAAGGAGACGCCGGCAAAACGGACGTGGCCCGAGGCCGAGCAGGACTCGTGAGCCAACTGGCCCAGCAAGTCGCGGCCGCGCAGCATACGCTGGACGGTCCACGGCGACAGGGCTTGGTGATGGATCAGATCCAACCGCCCGGCCGGGCTGCGCCGATCGCGGACACCCCACTTCCGCACATCCCGCCACAAGCCGACGCGGAGCAGGTTCAAGGCCGGAATCAGCCGGGACTGGCCTTGGCTTTCCACCAAGTAAGAAAACGGGAAATCACTCGTATCGGAACCGCTACGATGACGGCCGACGATCGTGGTGAACGCGCCCACGTGCGCCGGCCAATACATGCAGCTTGACGAGCCGGACTTGCAGCCCCGCTCCAGAATCCCGTAGTGTACCGGCCCGGTCTTGTACGCATGATTGCTCTGGTTCGTCGCACTGCCCGCGTTGAAGAAGGAAGTCTGCGAAGCGATCAGCAGGGTTGATTTGTGATGCGTCACACTGAACGGACCGGCCCAGACCGAACAGGCCTCGCCTTGGAAGGCTTCCGCATTGGCGAAGAACAGCGAATCGCTGGCCGAGAATTGCTGGCCCATGCGGACGCCCTGGCCGACGAAACAGCGGCTGACTTTGGCGCCGCTGTCGATGCTGCTGCCGGAGGAAATCACGCTGTCGCTCAACACCACCGCATCGCCGATTTCCACGGGGCTGTCGGGCACACTGTTCAGCGAACAATTGCTGATACGTGTGGCCCCCAGCACGCGGGCCGCCGGTCCGACCTGGACCTGAGACAGAGTCCCGCAGCCCAGAATTACCGCGTGGGCCCCGATTCGCCCGCGGCTGGCTCGGACGTCGCTGACATAGTCTTCGATCAATCGCAGCAACTCGGCACGCAGGCTGCTGCCGTCGCGAGCGGTAGTCAGCAGCCAAGCGATGTTGCTGGACAACCCGTCGAAAATCGGCAGCGGCAGCGCGCCATCTTCGCGTAACACGCTGACCACTTGTCCGTTTCCAAAGCTGGTTAAGCCCGCGACGGTCAAGCTGGCGACGTCGCAGATTACCGCATCGTGTTCGATGTCGTAATTGGCGATGCCCTGACGCACGTTGTGAATCAGCACATCATTCCCGACGCGGCAATCCTGCAAGCGGGCCTGATAGATGCCGGTTCGCAGCCGGATTCCGCCGGGCAACTGCTGCTCGCCGCGAAATCGTCCCACCCAAACGTCGCCCGCGAACGTCACGTGGCGGAGCCGCGTCAAGTCGCAGTCGGCCGCGACGTGTACCCGGGCCCATTGTTCGGCTTCACAACCCTGGCGTTCGAGCTCACGGATCTCGCTCAGCTTCAGACCTTGACGCGTGGGCCCGGTACGTCGCTTGGCGAGCAAGACGGGCGACGGCCCATAGGAGGCGACGGTCGAACTTCCTGGGTACGGTTGGGTGGCGGTCAGCACGGTTGGGTCTCCTGGATATGAAAGTGACGATGCCGACCGAATTGCAAACACTGTGCCAGCGCGAAAACTTACTGCGGCGGCCAGCAGACAAGTTCGTCGAGGCACCGTAGGGCGGATTGGCCAACAGGCACAGCATCTCGCAGGGACCCGTTGGCTCGCCGCGACAGGCACCGTGCTCGCCAGCGATCGTTCCGGAAAAAGGTTCCGGGTTGCCGGTCGCAGGCTGAAACATCTACCGGTTCGTGGCTTGCGCTGAGGTCGGATGGTCGAAGCCAAGGCATCTTCCTGGTTTGGCACAAAGACTGCATAACGGCTAGGCTGCCCAGCCATCAACCTTTTGGAATTGACGCATCGCCATGACTCTATCTGCTCCCACAGCCTTAGTCGGAACGTTGCGCACTGTAACCCAACAGGACAGCGAGGAAGAACGTCGTGTCCTCACTGACGCTTCGGGTTACGTTAATCCGCCGCTAGCGTCCGGCACCGCCTTACGATCAAGGCCTGCTCCCACTTCCGTAGCTTCCGCCAAATCATCAGCACCGGACTTGACGACGCTGATCGAGTGCGTCTGGCGGCATAAGTGGCTGTGCGTGGTGGCCGGCAGCGTGTTGGCGGTGCTGGGTGCAGCGGGCGGATGGTTCGGGATCCCGGCGCGGTACAAAGCCACCGCCCTGGTCCGTCTGGGCAGTCCCCAGGGGCTGATCGACAAACCGAACGAATCCTCGAATGCCCAGCGCGAGTTCCGCAGCACGCAGCAGGAACTGATCCGCATGCCGCACGTGCTGCGGCGAGCTTTGGAATCGCCGAAGGTCGCGTCGCTGGACGAGATCCGCGGCAATCCCGACGCCTTCGAATTGTTGTCCAGCCGGCTGGAACTTGAGCTGCCACGCGGCTCCGAAATCCTGCGTGTCGCCATGCAACACGACCGCGCGGAAATCGCGTTCGTGCTGGCCAACGCGATCACCGATGCCTATCTGGAGGAAGTCCATCGCGGGGGTCGGGAGGACGTCGACAAACGCTCGGCCACCCTGGAAAAGCTGCACACCGCCGCCGAAGAGCGGCTGGGCAAGACGTGGTCCGATCTGAAATCGCTGGCGCGGCAACTGGGCTCCGGCGACCCCGCGGCATTGTCTCTGCAAGCCCAGGCCGAGATCGAGAACTACCGCGCCTACGCACGCCGCCTGCGGGAACTGCGTACGCAAAAACGCGAGTCCGAGCAGCTGGTCAAGTCGATCCAGGATTCGCCGGAGTTGCTCAGCAAGGAAATCCCGGAGAATACCTCCCAGAACAGCGTCAAGTACGCGATGTTCACCGCCAAACTGAAGAAGGAGCAGGCGCTGGCCAAATGGGGCCCCAATCATCCCGACGTGCTGGTTGCCGCCGGAGAAGAAAATCTGCTCCGCGAGTACTACCAGAAAGCCGTCACCGAAGAGAACAAGGAACCGCGCAGCCGCAAGGAGGAACTGCTGGCGGAACCGCTGGCGGCCATCGCTCGCCTGAGCCACGAAGAGCAGTCGCTGGAGTCCATGATCAAGGAAATCGAGGATCGGTTGCAGATCTTGGGCGGCGACAATACCGCGAAACTAGAAATCTTCCGCAATGAAATCGGCCGCATGGAGAAGCTCAGCGATCGGCTGTGGCAAACCCGCGAGAACCTGCAGGTCGAAAGCCACGCCGACAACCGCATCCAACTGGTCTCGTACGCCACACTGCCGACCAAACGTGACACCTCCAAGCGAAACAAACTGACCCTGGTGTTCGCCGGTGCCGGATTCGCCCTGATCATGCTGCTGATCGCGATCGGCGAGTTGCGTACCGGCCGGCTCCATTCGTTACGCACTGCCGCCCAGCGGACTGGGTTGGAAATGCTCGGCGAATTGGCGGAACTGCCCGAGACCGTCAGCCTGGCGGAACTCCAATCCATTGCGTACGGTTCCGCTCAAGATGCGGTCTGGCAACCGCAACTCGATATGCTGGCTGCCAAGCTGATACACCACCCGGCAGTGAACCAAGCGCGGACGATCCTGGTGACCAGCGCGTCCACGAACCAAGAGCGGGCCGGCCTGACCGTTTGTCTGGCCGCCACACTGGCTCGGACCGGCAAGAAAACGGTGGCCATCAATCTGGACCTCCGCAACTCCACCGCTTGTGTGCATCTCACGGAATTATCGGATGGCGGATTGACGGAATGGCTGGACGTCGTTCCGCAAAAAGTTCGCGCCGCTTGGCGGGAAGAGGCCTCGGGCGGCGGACTGACGGAGTGGCTGGACCGCAGCAGTACCTGCGAGGAACTGAAGCTGCATGACGACGTGCCGAACCTGTATCTTCTACCGGTCGGGACGCACACGGCTGAATCTTTGACCGTGGTCACCCACGCTCGACTGGAGCAACTGGTGAACTATCTGAAACAGCACTACGACTATGTGATCCTCGATACGGCTCCCGTGGTCAAGTTTCCTGACGCACTGCACCTGGGCCGCTTGGCGGACGTGGCAATCCTGTCCGTATTGAAAAAAGTTTCGCGTTCGGCATCAGTTGTGCAAGCTAAAGACTGCTTAGAAAAGATCGGTGTTCCCGTGTTGGGGACAATGCTTCAGGGGGCGACACAAACGAGCAAGCGAGCAGCGTTGGCTGCCTGAGACCCAGACCCTTGCCGAAGACTATTTCCGCCTCCCGGTCGCGATCCGTGGAACCCAGGAAACGAAGAAGGAGCTATTGCGATGACCCATTCTGTGCTTTCAGTTAGAAGAAACGATACTCACCCGAACACGAACCGCTCTCGTTGGGCCTCGTTCCGCGGCTCACGTCAGGATGCCCCGCGGACCGTAGCGACCGAGGTGGAATTGGTGACCAAGTTGGAAGTGGCGGCGGAAGAAGTCGCGGCCGCGGAAGAAGTCCCAGAGACCACCGGTATGGCGTACCTGCGAACACGCCGATTGTTTGATCAGGCGGTCGCGTTGGTGCTGCTGATCGTGTGTGCCCCGCTGCTGATCGCCATGATCGTGGCGGTGCGACTGACGTCCCGGGGAGCCGCCATCTACACGCAACGGCGAGTCGGTTGGAACGGCCGCATCTTCACCATCTACAAGGTGCGTTCGATGTGCTTGGATGCCGAAGCCGGCCGCGGGGCGGTGTGGTGCAAGCCGGGTGATGCACGGGTCACGTCCGTGGGCCGGTTCCTGCGTTTTACCCACTTGGACGAATTGCCCCAGTTGGTCAACATCCTGGTGGGCGATATGGCCCTGATCGGCCCCCGCCCGGAACGGCCGGAAATCGTCGAGCAATTGGAGCGTCAAATTCCCCGCTACCGTGAACGGCTGAACGTACTGCCCGGCGTGACCGGCTTGGCCCAAGTCACCTTGCCGCCGGACACCAACTTGGACAGTGTGCGTCGCAAAACGATTCTGGATCGGCAATACGTCACGGTGGCCAGCTTCGGATTGGACCTGCACATCCTGCTCTGCACAGTCATGATGGCTTTCGGCCTGCAACGGCGGCTGGATGCCCAGCTGTGGGAAGCGTTTGCGTGATCGCTCCCTGGCCCGTCCTTTGCACAGCCCTGCTTCCTCAAGGAAGCTGCGGTGTCTTTCATCCTGTTCATCGTGCTCAACGCGATCCTGTTCATCAGGCCGGGTGACCTGCTGGAAAGCCTGCAGCCGTTCCAGCTGTACCAACTGGCGATCCTGGGCTGTCTGATCACGACGTATCCGGCCGTGCTCGCCCAGTTGAGCAGCGCCGCGCTGGCCGCGCGGCCCATCACGGTCACCATCTTAGGCATTCTGGCGGCCGTGGTGCTGTCGCACCTGCAGTTTGGGTCCCTGTACGAGGCCCGGAGCTGCGGTTTCGACTTCGGGAAGATTGTGCTGTATTACCTGCTGTTGCAGACGAATCTGGACACGCCCCAGAAGTTCCAGCGGTTTCTGTCGTGGGTGGTCTTGTTTACGCTGGTCGCCACGTCGTTGGCCCTGGCGCAGTATTACCATTACGTGGATATCCCGGCTTTGGCCGCGTACGAACAACGCGAGATGGACGAAGAGACCGGCGAGATCATCGTGTTCCCGCGACTGTGTGGGGCAGGCATTTTCAACGATCCCAACGACGTCTGCTTGATGCTCTCGATGAGCATCATGATTTGCGTCTACCGCTTCAATACGCCTGGAATGGGATCGAAACGTTTCCTGTGGCTGCTGCCGGTGGTCCCGTTCCTGATCGCTTTCCTAGAGACCAAATCCCGCGGCGGGTTCATGGCTTTGATGACCGCGTTGAACGTCTTGTTGGTTTCGCGCAAAGGCGTTCGTAAGGCACTGCCCATTTGGGCACTCGGTGTACCGGTGGTGTTGGTCCTATTCGGCGGCCGGATGACCAAAATTGAGGTGGAAGGCGGTACAGGCCAGCATCGGATCCAGCTGTGGCGCGAGGCCCTGGGCATGCTCCGCGAGTATCCTATTTTCGGGGTCGGCCAGGGCATGTTGACCGAGTACACGCGGTTGGTCGCCCACAATTCCTATGTGCATTCGTTTGCGGAACTGGGCATCGTCGGTGGCACCTGTTTCATCAGCACCGTCTACTTGGCCGTCGCCCAACTGCTGGTGCTGCGAAAGCACGAGGACGAGATTCCTGATCCGGAGATGCGCCGTCTGCGGGCCTATCTGCTGGGCATCGTCGGTGGGTTCTGCATCGGGATCCTGTCGCTATCGCGCTGCTACATCGTGCCAACTTATTTGATTTTTGGACTTTCGGCAGCGTATTTGCAACATGTGCAGGTCCAGCCCGAGACGGAGTCCCCTGTGTGGAAATTCAACTCCGCGATGGCACTGAAGTTAGTGAAGATCAGTCTGCTGACGCTGTTTTGTTTGGAGTTCGGCTCTCGGCTGATGGTTCACTGGGATTAGAGCGGGCAGCGTTCCTTACCGGAAAGAATTACCGTCTCCCTACCACAGCACACCCTCCACCGATTTTTCAACAAGGCTGAACCATGCACCTCAAGGGCCAATTACTTCGCAACCTGAACTGGAACTGGGCCGGCATCTTCATCGACACGCTGGTCGCTTTCCTGCTGTGCCCGTACCTGGTCAATCACCTCGGCGCGACGAACTATGGCGCGTGGGTGATGATCGGGTCGCTGACCGGGTACTTCGGTCTCCTGGATTTTGGCATTCGGGGATCGGTGGGCCGTTATGTGGCGTTCTACCGTGCCCAACAAGATCACCGCGCGATGAACGAGATTGTCAGCGCGGCGTTGGTCATGCTGACGGTGGCGGGCGTGGTGGGCCTGCTGGGCACGGTCGCCGCCGGGTTCTGGGCGAATCTGGTGATCGGTCAGGACTTCGATCCCCGCGATTTGTTTTCCGTGCAGTTCGCCAATTTTCTGTGCGGCGTCAATCTGGCCTTGCTACTGCCGCTGAGCGTGTTCGACGGAATTCTCTGGGGCTGCCAGCGGTTTGATCGGTTGAACTATGTCCGCATCCCCGCAGACGCCGCCCGCGGGTTGCTGTCCGCCTTGGTCGTCGCCAGCGGTGGCACCCTGATCGCCCTGTCGGCTGTGGCGTTGGCGATCACCGTGGTCGGCGGAGTGGCGAAGTTGATCATGGCCCTCAAGTCGGCTCCGGAGTTGCGTCTGCGGCTGGTCCGTGTGGATCGCAGCCGAGTGCGCGAAGTGGCGTCGTTCGGCATTTGGAATTCGCTCCGCTCGTTTGCCACCATGATCCCGCAACGCGTTACTCCTCTGCTGGTCGGCGTGATGCTGAGCGTGTCGTTAGTGGCTCCGCTGTCCATCGCCGCGCGGCTGATCGCTTGTGCCAGTGCGATTCTGGTTGCCGCGACGGGGGTCATCACTCCCATCGCCACGGCCCTGCACGCCCAGCAGGACCGCCGACATGAGCACCAACTGTTGCTGGCCGGCGGTAAGTACAGCCTGGCGGCCGCGACCTTGTTTCTGGCATTATTTGTCTTGCTCGGTAAGCCGCTCATTCACCTGTGGGTCGGCCCCGATTTGGCGTTGGCCTATCCGCTGCTGGCGATCATGGCCGTGGGACGCTGGGCCAGCATGTCGCAAGTGGTGACGCGCGGGATGATCACAGCGCAGAACAAACACCGCGCCCTGGCCTTGGCCACGGTGTCGCAGGGCGTGGTCACGCTGATTTTGGGGATCGTCTTGATGCAGTGGTGGGGTGTCGCCGGGCTGGTCGCAGCCATCGCCCTGGGCGATGCGGTTTGCGAAGGTGGCTTTAGTCTGGTGTACGGTTGCCGGCTGTTGGGCTATTCGCCGTTGCAGTACCTGCGATCGATCGCGAGTACCAGCCTGATCGCCTTGACGGTCCCCTGTGGCCTGTTGGCCGCCGTCACCTGGTGGCGGCCGGTGTCCGGCTGGCTGGATCTGGTCCTGTACGGCGCGACGTTTGCCTTGGTCAGTGTGGCGTCGGTGGTCGGGGTGATCGAGCAACCGAATCTGGGAGACTGGCTGCCAAGACTCCGCGGTTCGCGTGCCGGCTTGGCGGAGAGCCCGCAAGCTGCGTAGTCACGGTGGTGGATCTGAGCTCAACAACCCTGCGACGGTGTGACCTGCCATGCGTTATTTGATCGACGGCTGTTACGGCGACGGAAACATTGGCGACGAGTGCCTACTGCGCGCCGTCGCCGGATTGGTGCGCCGCGCGGACGCGGACGCCCAGATCGCGGCCTTCTCGTCCGATTCGGCGGAGACCGAAGCCACCGCCGGCCTCGCGGCGATCGCCCAATGCAACCCGTTTGGCCGCAACATCTATGGCTCGCTCGTCAAGGGTCTGCTGTGGCGTACGCTCGAACAGATTCGCCACTGCGACGTATTCATCCTCGGCGGTGGGGAACTGTATCGCGACCATGTCGGACTGTCGGCGACACTGGGCATGTTCTATCGGATGCGTCTGGCGCGCTGGCTGGGGAAGCGGGTCCTGGCCTTAGGCGTCGGCGCACAAGCGGCGTCCACCTGGTGGGGCCGACGCGTGCTGCGCGGCGCGCTGCGGGACGCCCAGGCCTTAGTCTTCCGCGACCAGGAGGCGCTGGCTGTCGCTCAGGAGTTAGCGCCCGGCCTGCCGCGGGCGTGCTGCACCCCGGATCTGGTATTTTCCCTGGACTGGGAGAAGTTTCGGACACAGCGCGCGGCCCGTTGCGGAGCGGATGCTCCACTGCGGATTGGCGTGGCCCTAAAATCACTGCCCGCCAAGCATGGGAACTGTCAGGCCGTCAGCCGGCGACTGCCGCTGGTCTTGAAGGAGGTGTTGTCCGACTTGGCTCGCAGGCAGCCTTGCCAAGTCAGCGTGCTGCCGTTCGCGGAAGCCGACCAGCCCTTGGCTCAGGAGCTGGCCGCCGGCCTGTGCGCCGTCAGCGTCGCGGTCGGACCCGTGCCGCCACCCAGGATCGAAGGGCTGCAACAGGCGGTCGCGGAGTTAGACTGCTTGGTGGCGGTTCCCTTCCATGCTTCGGTGTTCGCTTTCTGCTGCGGCGTCCCGGCGATCGGTTTGGCCTACGACGCGAAAGTCACGCGTCTCTATCAGGCGTTTGGCATGCAGGCCCAATGCCTCGCAGTGTCAGACCTGCCAGCCGCCACCTTGGCACACCGTCTGCAACAGGCGTTGTCGCAACGCCAGTCACTTGGCCGCCGTTTGCTCGACGGTTCGGAACAGGCACGGGATGCGGTCGTGGAGACCGTGACCACGCTCCTGACCGAAGCTTCTGGCGAGCGTTGAACTTTTCGGCCGTGTGTCAGACCTAAGGATCGACGCATCAATAAGTGTCGGAAGAATAGTAGAAGCAGCAGCTTGGAGGAACGTGGTTGGGGAGGGCGACGCTCCCGCGGAGCCGCGGGCCGTCCCTGACGGCCCGCGTCGGCTCGGCGGGAGCCTCGCCCTCCCATGCCATTGGCAACCTAGTAGCAAACGGTTTTTCCAAGTGTCGGTATTCACTTTTGTATTTGATGAATGCCCCCGGCTTGCCCCTCCTCGTTATACACAACTCTTCCGCCCCAAAGGGGCATTAACAAATCAGCCCAGGGCAGAGCGTCGCGGCGACAGCCGCAGAGCGACGCCCTGGGTACGGTATCGATTCATTCCGGTAGCCCTGAAAGGGCGAAACAAATCGGTCCCTCTCACGCGCATCGTTCGTCAGATGCGCCAAGGCTTGTTTCGCCCCTTCAGGGCTGGCGTTCCTGATACTCCCCTAACCCAGGGCGGCGCTGCGCGGCTAACGCCGCTCCGCTCTGCCCTGGGCTGTTATGTGGCTGCCCCTATCGGGGCGAAAACTTATGCTGCCATGTGGCTGCCCCTATCAGAGCGAGAACTTGTGTATAACGACGAGGGCTTGCCCGGGGGATCCTTACGTTTCTCGCTACACCAGGCGGCCCAACTCGCCC
Organism: Planctomycetota bacterium; assembly: GCA_026692885.1. Next base: position 22,193 of record JAPLNJ010000382.1, read on the forward strand.
CTTCCTCCCCTTCCTCCCCCGCCTCGCCCGCGGCGGCATCGCCG
>JAPLNJ010000383.1 GCA_026692885.1 Planctomycetota bacterium
TGGAGGGAAAGACCGGGGCAGCGGCCGATTTGCTGTGTCCGCTGGCCACCAGGGCCTCCTTGTCGCCCCCGATGCAAGTGGTTCGCCGCCGCACCGTGGCTGTGGGGATCGTGGCGCGCGCGATCAACGCGCTGCGCGACGACAAGGGCACGACAACCGCGGAGGCGTTCACCCCAACGAACGCCAAGTCGGCCGTCAAGTACCTCGGCCTCGTGGATGTCTTGGCCAGGGAGCTTGAGCCGAATGACAAGGACTGGCCCGACCTGGAGGAGAACCGCATTTTGGTTGTTGGGATCAACGGTGACCAACCGCAGAAGGTAGTCGACTTGGTGAAGAAACTTCGGGCTCGCAACAAGAAGCTCAGCCTGCCGGTTCTGCGGCAGGCGGCCCACGCGGAGCGGAAACTACTGGAGCTGAGCCCCGAGAGTGAAAGGGAAGACGTCCGAGAGCACGCCTTGAATGCCTACGCCGAACTGTTGCGTTCGTCTCGCGACGCGCACGACGAGTTTCTCGACGAGGCCCGTGTCATGGCTAATCTGCAGAGCTTGGAGGAAAAGCTGATCAAATGGAAGACGGAAGAGTTGCTGCCGCAACTGCGGAATCCGGGCGATGAGCTGAAGGCGATGCTGCCGGCCAGTCGATTGCGAGAGCCCATCGCCCTGATCTACGGACTGCACGGAAGACGGCTCCGGAACACGTACGATGACAGCCCGGCAGGCATCCGCAATCGTCTGCACGCCTTTGCAATCGCGGCTTGGTTGGCCTCGCAACCGGCCAAATACCTGGTGGAACTGGGCGAGACCGTCAGGCTCCTGGCCGAACTGAACACCTCGACCAGGTTCGACACGCTCGAAGGTTTGGCGCAGGATGCTTCCAAGAGTGATCCGAGCTACCACGGTGCCTACGGATTACAGGCTTATGTCCAGTTGGAACAGTCCCGCCAGACAACCGATGTCGAGAGACACAGACACCTGTTGGACAAAGGGATCGCGACCTTCGAGCAGGCGCTCCAAAGCCAGCCGCCGGAGGCCGATCGCGCCTGGTATCTCGTCGGTCTCAGTACGGCCTACGTCGAGCGCGCGATCCTGGCGGGAAGTGAGCCGGGGATAGTCGCGTCCTGCGAGACCACGGAAGTTCTCAAAGAACGGCGGGACTATCTCACGAAGGCCAGGGAGCGGGCTGCCGAAGCCACCACGATCCTTGACCCCATCAATCCGCCGGAGGACGCCTGGATCGCCAAAGGTAACTCCGAGGAGGACCTGGCTTACTACGTGCACGAAGTCGATAAGTACGAGCAGGCTCACGAGAGCTTCACCACCGCCGTGGGGAAAGCCGAAGAGTCGCGACGAGCGTCGTTTACCGCACTGCTGTGCCGGACCCGTTGCCGGTTGCGGCAAATCGAGGACGAACCGCCCGCGGGTCTCCAGCAGGAGGTCGCGAATCTCCAGCAGGACGTGCTGAAAGACCTGGACGTTGTGACCACGACGGGCACTCAGGCGGAACAGGCGGAGGCTTATTACTGGCAGGGTCGAGCTTACTCGCGACTGGCGAGGCAAGCGGAGCAGGAGAAAGCCAAGGAGAGCGTTCAGCGGTACTGGGGCAACGCCGACGCCGCGCTGGGTAAGGCCGTGACCATCGCCCAAAATGCGGTTCCGCTCGATTGGGCACAGTACCAATGGGAATGGATGAATGCCGCCTACGACACGCGGGTGTGGAGTGACCTCAAGAGTCGGGCCAAGACCCTCCGGGATGAGGCAGCCAAGCCTGGGGGTCTACCAGTACCCGCGGTGATCGAATACAAAGCCATTGTGGCTGACTTTGAAGCGGACCTGCGCGACCGACGTACCGCCGCGTTGCCGGCGGTCCGCAACGGGCTTGACACAGCCCTGGAGCGGTTTCCCCAGACTGATCCCCCTGATCCCTCGCGACTTTCGTTCCGTATTCGCCTGCTGGTCCAACGCTGTGTTTGGCTGATCACGTATTCCGAGTCGCTCCCGGATCAAGCCCTCGCAGACGCTACGGCCGCGGTGTCGTTGGCCGACAGTCTCCCTGCGACGTCGACAACCCAACGCGAGGAACTACAGGGACTGGCCCGCGGTACACGGGCTGTCTACTACGACCGCAAGTTCATCGCCTTCGATCGAGATCCGCAGAATAAGGATCTTGATCCGGAGAAGAAAACAAAATTAAAACTTGAGTTGGCGATAAAGGCGAAAGAGGAATCTGGCGCGGCGCTGAAACACTACGCCGCCTTTCGCCGGCTCTGTCGCACGAATCCTAATCAGGCCCTGGCTGAGACCGTAGAGTACCGCTGGATTCTGGGCATGGGAAACCGGGACCTGCACAAGCTTTACCCCGACAAATTCAGCCCGCAAGAACGCGCGAACATGGCCAAAGACGCCCAAGAGGCCTTGCTACCTCTCCGCGGTAAGCTCCCGACGAACAAGAATAACGATCTGGAAAGTGCCCTGAAGTATTTTTCGCAACCGGCCACACCGTCCAGCAAGTAGCACGGGCGGCTGGCAGCGTGACACCGGTAGCAACGCAGGCCGAAATAACTTCCCGGATTCCCCAATGTGGTCATCACGCTCCGCGTGATGACATCCCTGTGACATCACGCGGAGCGTGATGACTACATTATCGTCCGCACCGAGAACGCCCCGCCATTTCGTTCGTCCCACGAAACGGGAAGTTATTTCGGCAGGCGTTGCTACCGCCGTGCTACTCGGAGACGACCAGTGGCTTGGGGGCCTGGAACTCGACCGCCTCCTTCTTGAGAGCCTCGACGGAAGTCAGACGCAGCCAGAACTGTTCGACGTCCGATGGGCTGGCGTTGCGATAGCGAAACTCATGTTCCACGCGTCCGACTTGGGGATAGGACTGCCGACGAATCGTGTCCGGCGTTCCCGAGACTTCCACCTTGAAGGCTGCCGCGAGCGCGGACTTGTCGCGTTGTTCCGTGACGAAGACCTCCTGGCCACTTCCTTCCGCGTCTTGAAAAGGGCGCACCTGGACGGAGAATTGCACCACGTCCGGCACGCGGAGTTCCTTGGCGAAATCATCTTCTCGCTCCCCGCGTACACTGGACACACGAACCTCCTTGGTGGGGGGTGTCAACTGCGGCTGCAGTTTGAACCACAACTTCAAGGCTGCCCGGTTCGCCAGCGGTGGCCAAGGGCTGGCCACGAATTGCAGCACCGGCACAGGTTGGCCCAACTCGTAATCCAGGTCATAGAAAATATAAGGGTGACCCGCAGACTTGAACTCCTCACCATCTGCGGATTGCCCGGGAGTGATCTCCGCCCAAATCTCGGCAGGCCGCGGACTGAACCTCTCCGCTTTCCCGTTCTGAACGGAGACAGGGAATCGTACGCTGCGCTCAGAGAGCCGACTAGGTGGGTGTGCCGACACAAAGAAAGAGGCCGGGTTGAAATCGTTGAGATCCTGACCACCACTTGGGGGCTTGTGGCCGGGGACCGTCTGGCTGTGCTGCACGTAATCGGTGTCTCCCGCGCGCTGGTAGCGGCGATGCACCAAACGCGGACCGTCATCGCCCTCGACAACGTGCAGCACCAAGGCTTCGCCGCCCTCGACGGCCATGTCGGCCGTGTGCAACGGCTTATCGCCACCGTATCCCAACTCGACGGTGCACCGCTTGCCCTTGGCTTGCGGTTCGGAGAACTCAAAGGGGGCGTTGAGGCTCAGTTCAAGAGGATTGATCTTCTGACCGGTTTCCTGGTCTTTCACGTTCCAGCGGTACAATCCCAGCGAGCGTCGCAGTCCCTTCCGGAGCGCATCCGGTTCTTGGAACTTCGTGGGAAGCACTTGGCAACTGACGCCGCCCTTCTTAATGGTATTGCTGAGTTCGTTAAGTTCACCCGTGGACACATCCGCCACAAAAAACACTCGCACCGGCTCTCCCGCGCCCTGGTTGGCCCGACTCAAGGACGCAGCGACGTCGCGGGGAGTTCGTCCGAGGAGTGGGTCATACTTCCAAGGCGGGGAGAACTGGATGTCCGGATCCGTGTCGCCCGCCACATAGTCTCGCCCGTCGGATAGAACAATCAGACGTCTGGCGCCTACCTTGGCAATCTGGCTCAAATGTTCTTCGGTCGCACGGATCATGGCCAGATGGAGGGGAGTGTATCCACAGGCGCTGATCGGTGTCTCTTCCTTGTTTAGCCAAAAGGCAAGAACCTCCTCGTTTTTCTGCTTCCAGGCGCCCTTACTCTGAGCGGGAGTGCGGAAATCATCGCTCCGCCAGACCTCTTGGACGTCATTCTCAAACCGCACGCTGGGATCGTCTTCTTTCCAGGCCAGATTCCTGCTGTTCTTCTTCCAGTGCGGGTTCCAGGTCAGTTCGTACAGGCCCCCCTTTCTTTCCTGACTGTAGTACCGGCGGTGCCCAAACAGCCAGAGAGACACACTGTACCCCGGGTTATAGGACAACTCGTCGAGAATGTCCTTCAGGCCGTTCGTCGCGTTCTTGATCCTGTCGCCCTCCATGCTCCACGAGCAATCCAAGCCAATGGCCACCATGCCGGGATCCTTGCTTCCCTGAACCTCCAATTTGGGCGCCCGATACAGAACACGTTCGTGCAGCGCCACCTGGCCAGGCCGCAGGACCTCGACGGGAAACGCCGCCACAGCGACATGACCTCGATAGTACGCACGGAACGTCCACGGCTGCGCGTCGTTCGGCAGGGCATCGGCGTCCTTCAAGGGACACGTGAGGTTGAGGTACGGCTCCTGCTGGGAACTGGCGGCCGGGACGGCCTGCTCAAGGACCGTCCTCGGGGGCGAGGGCGTCGTCTCCTGGACACGTCGAAATGCGACGCGCTGAGGGGCATAGTCTTCGAGGGCCAGAGCAGCCGTACCCGACGGTAAATCGTCGGAAAATTGCAGTTGGAGCTTCTGGGAAAAAGCGTCGGAATTGCGTCGCACCTGGACCTTTCCGGCTGTCGCTGTCAGCCAGTTCGGGGCGGCCTTAGCGCGATGCTCAAGGAGTTGCTGGGCCGCTGCGAGCCCAACGAGCCTAACAGCGTCTTTGCGATCGGCTTTCCGCAGACACCACTCGGCGACTTTGGCGAAGTACGGTTTGTCCCCCGGAACACCATCGTCAGCACCATCGTCGCCGTAGAAGTCGTCCAGCGCGCGTTGGGCTTGCCATAACCAGAATTCGTCCTCGTAGTATCGCTGCAACTCGCCGAGGGGATCGTGCAGGAGGGATTCCGGTTTTCCCCACGAGGCGCAGCCAGCCAGATTCAGTAACGTCACGGCAGCCTGGCTGTCGCGGGCAGCTTGCTCGCGGGACGCCCAGACTTGATCCGGCTTGTCCGATGGATCGCCTGGACGCCCCAGGGAGCCCGTCAGAGCCAGTAGGCCGCTGAGGCGTTTGCGTACATCACGGGCGAGGTGGCTGAACGCTCGCACGCGATCCAGGCTCGGGTCGTCACGGCTCGTTTGAGGTTCGCTGGTGCTAGGTTCCAGCGATCTACGTTCGCCAAGCAAGAGCCAAGCGGGATGCGACAGGTGGGGCGACTTGAGCCAGTAGGCAGCTGCCAACTGGTTCTCGGGAGCTGCCGCTGTTGGTTGACTCGTGGCCGTGTTGAGTGGCGGGCCACCGAGCCTGGTGGTCTGTGAGGGCTGCAACTTCTGGTAGCTGGAACGTAACTGCTCACGGTCTTTACCGGTTACCAAGGGGGTTCGCAGCAGGTCACGGATCTTGGAACGTGTGGGACGGTTCTCGGCCTGCAGGATCGCTTCTTCAACGTCTTTTTCCAATCCCTTACGCAGGTCGTCGAGTGTGTTGTTCAATCGCTTGGCTTCTTCATTCAGCGTGTCCACTTGATGGCGCACCACGTCCATCAAGTCTTCCGCCCGCCCGCCTACCGCCTGACGCCACTCGGATATCCGTCGGTTCGTCTCACGGTCCAAAGCGGCGGCGGCCTGCAACAGTTCCAGACAGGTCTTCACGTCGGCGTCGTTGTGGCGGCCGGCCGACCACTGCAGAAAGTAAGGCGTTTCCATCCAGAGCCGATCGCGGGTGGCCAGCACGTGAGCCACTTCTGACTCCGCCTTCCTCGCCCGTTGGTACAGTTCGTTGGCGCGCTGTAAGCCTTGCTTGGCCTCGTCCACCCGATCGACGAACAACCGATCTTGGCCTTCGCGCCGCCGCCGGTCGCCCTGGTCGACAAACAGACGCAGACTGTCCAAGGCCAAGAGTTCGGTACCGGCGGACGCAACGGCTTCCGCCTCCTGTCGGGTCAGGAGCGTGTCCTTCAGGATCGTCCCGTCCCGGCTGACGTTTTCAGGCAGACGTCCATTTCTGCGGAACTGCCGTAGCGTTCGCAGTTCGACCACTTCTGCCGATTTATTTTGCTCTCGGTCGGCTGGGTTCGCAGGTGGGCGTGCAAGTTCCAGGACCGAATCGATCAGCCCGGGGCGAACCTCCTGCTGGTCGCCCAGTAGCCAATCCCAGGCCGCCCAGGCGACTTCATCGGAAGGTAGCAGGTTGAGCGGTCGGGCATCTTGGTTTGCGGTGGGTAAGTGTTCCCGGATGCGTTTACGCAGCTCCTCTTGCCGCGGTTTAGGCAAGCGGACTGCCAGCGGCAAACTCGGTGCTCCCGGATCCGACCATTGCTCGGGCGGTGGTTTGACGAGTTCGGCCGCCAACGCCTTGAGTGCGCCCTGCAATTCCTCGGCTTTCTCCTGGTAGGCTTGGCCGGATCCCCACAACTCCTCCAGACGCAACAGCCCTTGCTGGAAGGCTTCGAAACTGAGCCGATGACGGCGCTGCACCGAGCTCGTGGCGGGCGACGGATCCTGCCAGGGATAACATCGGGCGTGAGCCTCCCAGAGTGTGGCCAGCACCGAGTCCGCCTCGGCGGTCGCCACATCGTCGCGAGTCGGCTCTGACTGCCGCGAAGCGTCCACGTAGGCCAGACGAACATGCTCCGCCAAATCGCCGAAGAACTTCGGCTCTTGGTCCATGTCGTAGGCTTCACGGACCCGAGCGCTGACATGCGTCTCAAGATACTTCCGCAACTCCGAGACCGTGACGTGACCATCGCGATTTTGGTCCGCGGCTCCCGCTAGTCCTTGACAGACCTCCAGCCCAAAGGCCGTACAACGTTGTTCGGGGAACGACCAGGCGACTTGGCCGGGACTGGTAGCACTGACGATCAGCAAGTCGGAGACATTGGCCGTATCGACGGCCTTGGACAACGCCTCGGCAAAGCCGTTGTAGAGCACGCCCAGCTGCCAATTGCTCTCGATGCGGCCGGCGTCCAGGAACAGGACAAGTTTCGTTTTCGAGGGGCGGTCCTGCTTGAGTCGCTCCAGAAGTTCGTCCACCAGAACCTGTTCCGGCAGGGCCGCAGCCAAGGACGGCTCCGCGTCCGCACTGAGTTTCGGAGATCCCAGGAGCAATACCGGTTGTCCGTCGTCGTTGACCAAGCCGTGGGCGCTCACGTAGAGCAAGATCACGTTCTTGTCTGGCCCTCCCGGCGTCGCATGCCCCACGCCGTCGCCAATGGCGGCCAAGAACTCGTCACGCGAGGACCAGGGCTTTACATTCCACGATACGCGAACTTCGACGTCACGATCGTGGGTCCACGCCTGTTTCAGCCGCTCGGCGTCTTCCTGCGCCCAAGCGTTGGCGGGCAGCGGAGGATCGTAGTCTGTAACCGTGAATACCAACAGGGGGACGCCGGGATGGAACCAGCGTGTATAGATTTCGTAGAACGCCGACACGAGACCGACCAGAACCAGAAGGGTCGCACACAGGAGCAACCATTTCCGGACCTTGGCGCGTCGCCCCCGCGGACGTGAAATGCTCCCCGTTTCGGACCGCTGGTCGCGCCAGTCCGTGGGGCCTCGTGACGAACGAGAACTCTGCGAAGATTTGCTCGGCTTGGACATGACCGTGCCTCGAAACCGCGTGCGAAAGGTTTTCCGCCGATCTACCGACGGCGGTGGGCTGCGGCAGTGGAACGAAGTCGCCCCGCTCTAGGACGGTAAGCGAAGCAGCAGGCCGCGGACGAATCCCGCTGCCGTGGAACTTCGTCGATCCTGAACGTCAAGCAGCACCGGGTCTCATTAGAAACGATCCCTGTGGCATCCACAAGAGGAAGGTCGAGGGGGCGTGGGCGAGCCATCTGAGCGGCCCGTCCCAGGCGAGCGAAAAGAAACAGCTTACCCGTAGGTCGGCCTGGAAAGGCCACTTACTTTGAGCGGAACGGCGCTAGCCGCCGTGAAGACAGGCCGCGCTTTCCTGGCCAAGACCCGCGGCTAGCGTCTTGCGGCGCACCATGTCCGGGTGCAAAGTGAGTTGCCTTGGCCCCAGGCCGCTGGGATCCCGTCGAGGCCGGTGCCTGCCCGTCAGTCGAGCAAGAAAAGAACGCGCGGTTGCGTCATGCGATCCGCAACCGCGCGTGGTCTCAATGTTCGGCGGGTAAGCCGCTCGTGGCTCAGGACCGGGGCATCAATAACGGTCGGGTCTATTCAAAGTAGCCCGCACACTCCGTGTGCGGAAAGCGGCACATGGAGTGTGCCGTCTACGATACTTTCAGCACCCATTGAATTGCTGCCTCATCGCGCCACTTTCGAGGAGACGACGCGGGCCTTAGCAACCCGCCCTGGTGTCCACTCCCTGACCGAAGGAAGCGGCGTGCCGGTTACGCCCGTGCCGGGGGCCGACTTCGCGCCTTCGGGGACGGCGTCGGCCGAGGAAGGCGCCACATGATCCGAGAGCCTGACCTCCGCGGCGTTCGAAGAATCAGGAGCTGCCTGGGCGGCAGTAGGCGAGCCGTCCGGCGAATCGCTGAGGCGAGCCGAAGCATCCGCAGCGGTTTCTGTCTCGCTCTCCGGCCGTACCAACAGGAGCGCTTCATCGCCCCGCTTCACGGGTCGCGTAAGTCGCTGTGACCGGGCCACGATGCGGCCCGGTTCCGCAGAGACCACGGCCAGCGTTCCAATGGTCTCGGTGCCCGTCAGGTACGGCCGCCGGATCGTGACGAACGAGTCGCCAATGGCCTGCTCATCGTTCGGGCAGCTGATCTCGACGGTGTTATCGGATGGGTTCAAACGCACGACGCTTCCGCGCCCAGTCCTGGCGACGGGAACGGGGGCGGGGCGAGGGGCTGCCACAACCGGTTCTGGCGAAGCCCGGTCGACGCTGTTCGGCGCGAGGCCATTTCCGCTGCCATCCGACGGGGACAGACCGGTTGTCTTGGAGGTCGACTCAGGGGCGAGCTCCGGGGACGGGTCTGTCGGATTCTCGTGGGGCTTGGGATCAGGTTTCGGCTGCTTGTCACCACCTGGGCTGCCCGCCTCGGTCGGTTGTACGGTGATGGGCACACCTCCCGGACAGCACAGGCACAGGGCCTCCTGCAACGCTTCACGCACGCGATCGGACGGTTCCTTCCAGCAGCCGTGCTCGTCGCGGAGGAATGCCAGTTCCGCCATTTTCTTCACCAGGTCCTCGTTGCAGCAGCCAAGTTTGCCGCAACCGGCGCAGCCGTTGCCGGCGGCCTTGATGACCGCCTGAACGGCCTCGTAGCGAACCTCCTCGGTGCATTCCTTCTTAGGATCCATCGCCTCCATGAAGGCTTCGGCGACGCCAGGATAGCAGCCGCAGCCGACCTCGGCCAAGTACTTGAGGCCCTTGATTTTCTGCTTCTTCTTGTCCTCTTGTTGTTTGACTTCTGCAGCCCGCTTGATCGCCTTGGGTTCCCCTTCCGCGGCATTGGCCTTGTCGGCAATCGCCTTCAGGGGCGGCTTAGCCTCCAAATTGGGACGATTCCCATTGCGGTTGATGACGTTGTTCCGCATGTACTTAGATGCCTGCGGGATTCCCAAGAAACTCCATAACGTGGATGGTGGGGCCTGCGCGTGCACGCTACCCGGTGGCGCTGCGAGGGCGGTCACCAGACAGATGCTCGCTACTGCTGCGAATTTGATGCGTTGGGTCATCGCTTTCCTCCGTGAGAGCTCGACGTCGTCAAGGGCTGGGTTGCCCTGCTCAGAACTTTCGTCCCTGGGATTCATCGGTTGGCAAGAACCGCAAGATTAGCACAACACAACTTAGCGGCAAATATTACCTCCCCTTTCCAGTCTACCGCGACGTCTTAGTTGACCAACGTCACTTAGCGTGGCAGGAGCGATGTAACACACGGCAGATTAACCACTTCCGCTCCCGCCGACCTTGCGTCGATTGTTCCGAAATTCGATTGGCCCAGCAACTGCCGAGGAACGTCGTGAGGTGAAGAGCGTCGTGAGGTTAGCCCTTGAGGTGGATGCGGATGATCACGATGGGTTTCTCGCCGGTCAGATCGACAGAATCTTCGGGCGAGACCAGGAGCACGCCAGCGACTTTGCCTTTGGCTTGGACTTGGTACTGTCCCGGCGGAAGATCGGTAAACTTAAACGTCCCATCCTCGTGCGAAGTGACTCGCGCCGTCTTGGGGCCAGTCAAGGTAATGGTGATATCGGATTGCGGGCTGTTACCGTAGACGACCGAGCCGACGATGCTCTTGGGCTCTGCCATCGGCGAGTCGGGCTTCGCCGACTCCGGTTTCGGCTCCACCAGAATCTGGAGCGGCTGCGGATCACTCGTGTTTCCCGCTCCATCCTTGGCCGCGACGTAGAGGAGATGCTCCCCCGGCGCGAGCGGCCCGAGGTCGAGGCGGAAACTGGCCCGGACACGCGGGCTCTCCTGACGCCGGGCCCGCTTGGGCTCCCGAAGTCTCCCCTGCTCGTCGCATTCGGTGGCAACCAGCAGCGCCACGATGCCGCTCGGATCCTCGTCCACCTCCAGCGTGATTGGATCGCCTTGAAGAATTCTGAGGGACGGCGGGGCTAACACCCGCGGCGGAAGGTTGTCGTGCAGCACCGCCAGATCGGGCGGCTCCGCCTTGATGATTCGCGACGCCGATCCGTCGCGAGGAAGCTCCTCGATCTCACCGCGCACGGTAATTCTTTGGTTCTGGTAGCTGCTGGTTTTCAAGATGGCCGTAAGATCTTCGACTGTGCTGCGCAAGACGAATCCGGGCGAGGACTGCGGTTTTTCCAGGTTCACGGTGAACCGGCGATCCCGGTAGAATTCGACAGATTCACCCTTGGCTTGGTTGATGTCCGAGGTACTCGGGCGCTGGATGTAGACGCGCAAGCGGTAGTCGCGGTCCACTTTCTCCGTGGGCGGCATGTCGGCCTGGACCAACACGCCCAGTTGATCGAGCTTTGCAAAAGCACTGTTCGGAGGCACCTCGACAAGGTTCCCACGCTCGTCTTTCTTGGGCAACCCTTTCTCGTCGATTTCGAACAACATCAACCGGGTCTGCAACCGGCTGGTCGTCTTGCGGTCGCTCTTGCCAATCGACAGAAAACGCTCGAACTCAAACGCCCGCGGGTAGCCGTCGACCGTAATTACGACCGGGATGCTCCGTCGTTCGCGGAGATCAACGGCGACCCGGCCGTCCAGTTCCAGACTGGCGCCACCATGTAGATCCATTTCGGCTGCCGCATGAGCTTCCCGCACGTTTACTCCGCGCGGCAGTTCCCAGCGGGCAGAGCACGTTCCCGGCGGAAGTCGGCTCGCGTTGGAGGCGGTGATCCGAATCCCCACCCGCTGCTCGGTGGAGTCATACTGGACTTCAGGCTGCAGGTACTCTTCCGGGTGTTGCGGACGCACGTCGAGCCACAGCAACTGTCGTTGGCCGGGATGGTCTAGCACACACAGCAGGCCGCCGCTCACGTCAACGGGCCCCGCCGCGGCTGGTGCGGAAGCAGCCACCGCCGTCCCTTCGGCAGCCGGCTTGGCGGCTGGGCCTGGCGGCAGCAAGAACAGAGGCAAGGGCGCGGTGGCCCCCGCCCCCATGCTGAATTGGTTCTCCGCCTGACCCTGACTGCCTGCGAGCTTCGTCAGGGTCTCGTCCCACGGCCGGAACTGGCGCCCCAACCGTTCTCGCTGGTCGGCCGGTAGAACCCGTACACTGGTTTTCACGACCCACGGTTGTTTCGCTGCATTACGGAGGGTGATGTCGTAGGCAGTCGGCCCGGAAGGATGAGGTCGCAAGGTCACTCTGGCGACGCCATTCGGATCGAATTTCGGCTGATAGGTACTCCAGCCAGTGGCTGTCGGTGGTTGCTCCGCCGCCGTCGGGGCACCGTCGATCGTGCCCGCTTGGGCTGATACCTGGACGTCCAGGAACCTGGGCTGGGGAAGCTGAACTTGGATCGGGGCCCGCAGGCCGTCGTCGGGCAACTCGACCGTCAAGGTCGTCTGCGACCCATCTTCCGCCAACGGCATCACAAGTAGCGGCAGAGGGTACTCCTCACGCCCGACCTGGGGCGGGATGATTAAGTCCCAAGTTCTGGGCAAGGGTTTTTCCTGCTCATCACGGACCTGAAGCAAAGTCTCTGGATAGTGAAGGGCAATCTTGACGCGGGCCGGGAAGGCTTTCGCGGCCGACCTCAATCGCCAACGGAACGTCTTCGCCGTTCCCGACTCCAGCGGCTGGGGGCGATCCGAGTTGGCGGGTGGTTCCAGTACCAGCCGGGCCAGGACTTCGCGCCAACGCAGTGGCTCACCAAGCGACGCGAGACGCGTGCGTTGAGATTCCACGGCATCGGCCATGCGGGCCGGCGCGAGGCGCAGGGCGATTTCTGCCCGCGGCCGGGTGGAGACCTCCGAGCCCGCCCGCAAACGTGGTCCGAGTTGTGTGTAGGAATCGCGAATCTCTGGTCCGGCTTGGGCTAATGCGGTACGAGCGGCCTCGTCGCTACGTACCGCCCGGCTCAGATCTGCCCGGCGTTTCCGCAGTCGCTCTTGCTCGTCCTTGTCCGCCGCCATTACGGCGAGCAGTTCCAGTTCCAGCAGGGCTCGATAGACCAACTGCTCCCGCGCTCGTCCCCGTGAGGCTTGCACCTGCGTCTCGCCGGGCGAGCGTCCGGACGCCATCGTCGCCTTGGCGCCGGCGAGCGAACCGGCAGCAGGTGCGAGCAGTCGC
>JAPLNJ010000384.1 GCA_026692885.1 Planctomycetota bacterium
TGCGTTGAATTGGTGTTTTCCCGAATGCCTGATTTTGTTCCATTCTGGTTTGCCTCGCGGAGCGATTACGAAATCAAGGATGACCGAGTGGCCCCTGGGGCACCCCTGCTCGTGATCCACAAGTTGTTGCCCCAAAGGGGCAGCCACATAGCAGCCGGCGCAGCCCTGGGATCACAAGGTCCCCCGAAATCCCTGCCCTGAAGGGGCGCAACCTGGAACGGGTGGTGCCCTTTCAGGGCATGTGATCGGGGTTGAGGTAACGCATCGGCGGCCAGGCATTGTCTTCTGTCCAATGCCGTGTCGGCAAGACCACGACGCACTGGATCGTCAGTACGGCTTTCAGTAGGGCTTGTAGACACCCGGCACGGCCACGGCGTGTTCATAGCTGCCGTCGGCGTCGGGCAGGATGCGCGGCGAGGCATCCCAGGCGAGCTGAGCGGGCAATTCATCCGGGCCTTTGGCTACGGCGTCGTCCCAACGCACGACCTGACCGGAGTAGGTCGCCATGCGGCCCAGCACGGCCGTCATACTGCTCGTCGCGCCGTAGTAGCCTTCGTTGTGCGGCGCGTCAGCGCGGATCGCCTTGACTAGATCGACGTGCTCCTGCTGGTGACCTTCGACCTTCGGCCCGCTGTAGGTCCAGGCCTGCGGGCCTTCGATCCGCCCGCCGCAGTTCGCCGTACCTTGCAGGCCGTGCAAGTCGACGCTGCCCGAACTCCAGACATTCGCCATGTGGCGACACTGGCTGTACAGCTTGGTGCTGTCCGCGTAGGTGTACTCGACGAAGTGGCGGTCGTAGATGTGGCCAAAATCCTTGCCCTTGCGCACCTGACGGCCGCCCATGCCGTTGGCCTCGACGGGATGCTGGTCGCCTTTGGCCCAGTTGGCCAAGTCCAGCATGTGGACATGCTGCTCGACGTTCAGATCGCCGCTGAGCCACACGAAGTAGTACCAGTTCCGCATCTGGTAGGCCAGTTCCGTCTGGCCCGGCTGCCGTTGGCGGACCCAGACCCCCGCGTTGTTGCCGTAGGCTCGCAGCAACCGGATCGGCCCGATCGCTCCGTCGTGAATTCGCTGGACGGTCTCGCCGTACCGCGGATCGTGGCGGATGTTCAGGCCCACGACGACCTTGAGTTTTTTCTGATCGGCCAGTTGGTTGGTCTCCATGACGGAGCGGAAGCCGGGTGCATCGATGCAGACCGGCTTCTCCATGAACACGTGTTTCCCCGCCTCCACCGCCGCGCGATAGTGCGCCGGTCGAAAGCCGGGCGGCTCGCACAGCAGGACCAGATCGGCACCGCAGCCAAGGGCTTGCTGGTAGGCCTCCAGGCCGCTGAAGATGCGTTCGCGCGGCAGGTCCACACGGTCGGGGTGGTGCTTCTTGAGTTGTTGGGCAGCGGCTTCCGCGCGGTCCAGGAAAGCGTCTGCCACCGCCACCAGCTTGATCCGGTCCGGCACGTTCAGACACTGCACCGCGGCACCGGTGCCGCGTCCGCCGCACCCGATCAGCGCGACTTTGATCTCGTCCGAGCCCGCGGCGTGGGCGCTGCGCGACAGGGTCAGACCGCCCACCAGGGCGGCCCCCGCCAGGGTTTGCGTCGAGCCAACCAGAAGACTCCGCCGTGATGTGTTGTGCGTGTGCATGGGTTTGACCTCGTAGGAAAACCTCGTCGTGTGGAACGGTTCGTCAGGACTTAAGGAGCGGCGAATCAATAAGTGTCGGGTTTTCAAAGTAGTCATCACGCTCCGCGTGATGAAATGTCGTCACGGCGGAGCGTGACGACTACTATACTTGCGACAGTTATTCATTCGCCGGTCCTAAGCAGTTTGCGCAGCACGGTGTGCAGGATCCCGCCGTTGCGGTAGTAGTCGATTTCGACCGGCGTGTCGATGCGCACCGTGGCGGCGAATTCGGTGACTTGGCCACTGGCTGCGGTGGCTCGCACCTGGACCGTGCTGCGGGGCTGGAGTTGGTCGTCCAGGCCGACAATCTCGTAAAGCTCTTCGCCGGTCAGGCCCAGCGACTGCCACGTCTGGCCGGCCAAGAACTCCAGCGGCAGGACGCCCATGCCCACCAGATTGCTGCGGTGGATCCGTTCGTAGCTGGTGGCGATCACGGCCCGCACGCCCAACAGGTAGGTCCCCTTGGCCGCCCAGTCCCGGCTGCTGCCGGTGCCGTATTCTGCTCCCGCCAACACGATCAGCGGTACGCCCTCGGTGCGGTACTGCAAGGCCGCGTCGTAGATGCTCAGCTGCGCGCCGTCGGGCAGGTGCCGGGTGCAGCCGCCTTCGGTGCCGGGCGCCAGTTGATTGCGGATGCGGATGTTGGCGAACGTGCCGCGGACCATCACGCGGTCGTTACCGCGGCGGGCTCCGTAACTGTTGAAGTCGCTCGGCTCGACGCCCCGTTCGATCAGATACCGCCCGGCGGGGCTGGTCTTGCCGATCGAACCCGCGGGCGAAATATGGTCGGTGGTCACCGAGTCGCCCAACAGGGCCAACACGCGAGCCCCGCGAAGCGGTTGGATGGGACTGACTTCCGGCGTGAGATCCACCAGGAACGGCGGCTCCTGGATGTAGGTGCTGGCTTCGTCCCAGGCGTACAGGTCGCCGGCCGTGACCGGGATGCGGTTCCACATCGCGTTACCGTCGAACGCCCGGCCGTACCGCGCCCGGAACATTTCGGGCGAGATGGACTCGGCCAAGGCCCGCTGGATCTCCTCGCGCGTCGGCCATAAGTCTCGGAGGTACACGGCTTGGCCCCGCGCATCCTGTCCCAGCGGTTCGGTCACCAAGTCGATGTCCGTGGTGCCCGCCAGCGCGTACGCCACGACCAACGGCGGGCTGGCCAGGTAGTTGGCCTTCACCAAGGGATTCACGCGGCCTTCGAAATTGCGATTGCCGCTCAGCACGGCCGACACGACCAGATCGCCCTCGGTGACGGCCTGCGCCACCGGCTCGGGCAGCGGCCCGCTGTTGCCGATGCAGGTCGTGCAGCCGTAGCCGACCGTATGGAAGCCGAGTTGCTCCAAGGCCGGAGTCAAGCCCGCCTGGTCCAGGTAGTCGGTGACCACGCGGGAACCAGGTGCCAGGCTGGTCTTGACATAGGGTGGCACGCGCAAGCCACGCGCGACGGCCTTCTGCGCCAACAGGCCCGCCGCCAGCATGACGGACGGATTGCTGGTATTCGTGCAGCTGGTGATCGAGGCGATCACAACCGCGCCGTGGCCGATCTCGACCGCTGGTCCGTCCTGGACGACCTTGGCGGTGCGCTGGCAAGCCGCTTCGTCCAGGGCGAACCCGCGCGCGGTCAGCGGAGCACGCAACGCACTGCGGAAGCCGCTCTTCAGCTGACCGAGGACAACGCGGTCCTGCGGACGTTTGGGGCCAGCCAAGCACAGCTCGACCGAGCTGATGTCGAGCGTCAGCGTCTTCGTGTAGATCGGCGCGGGCCCGGCGTCGGTGCGGAACAGGCCCTGCTCCTTCAGGTACCGTTCCACCAGCTCGACCTCTTCCTCCGTGCGGCCGGTGCGGCGGAGGTACGCCAACGTCTCGCCATCGACCGGGAAGAAGCCCATGGTCGCGCCGTATTCCGGCGCCATGTTGGCCAGCGTGGCGCGGTCGGCCAGGGACATCTGCGACACGCCCGGACCGTAGAACTCGACGAATTTGCCGACAACCTTCTCGCGGCGCAGGAGCTCGGTGACCGTCAGCACCAAATCGGTGGCTGTCGCTGCCTCCGCCAACACGCCGGTCAGTTCGAAGCCCACCACCTCCGGCATCAGCATGTACAGGGGCTGCCCCAGCATGACCGCTTCCGCCTCGATGCCGCCCACGCCCCAGCCGACCACGCCCAACCCGTTGATCATCGTGGTGTGGCTGTCGGTGCCGACCAGCGTGTCGGGCAGAGCCACGGTGCCCTGGGCGTCCGGCCGCAGGAAGACGCCCTTGGCCAGGAACTCCAGATTCACCTGGTGCACGATGCCGACGTTCGGCGGCACGGCCCGGAAGTTCTGGAAGGCCTGCTGGCCCCAGCGCAGGAACTCGTACCGTTCGCGATTCCGCTGGAATTCGAGTTCCACATTGGCCTGCAACGCGCTGGTATTGCCAAAGAAGTCGACTTGGACGGAGTGATCGATCACCAGGTCGACCGGAATCAGCGGGTTGATTCGCTTGGGATCACCGCCCAGCCGCCGCATGGCGGTCCGCATGGCGGCCAAGTCCACGACCGCCGGCACGCCCGTGAAGTCCTGTAGTACGACGCGGGCCGGCTTGAAGGGAATCTCCAGTTTGGCGGGCGACGCGGCCTGCCACGCCGCCAAGTTCTGCACGTCCTGCTGCGTGACTTGGTAGCCGTCGCAGTTTCGCAGAACGGCCTCCAAAAGCACGCGGATCGAAAACGGCAGACGCGAGACGGCGCCCAGTCCCTGCTCCTCCAACCGCGCGAGGCGATAGATGCCCGCCGTGCCTCGGCCAGTCGAGAACGTGCCCCGCGCGCCAAACGGATCGAATGTCTTGGATGTTACTGTCATTGCGATTGCCTACCTTCGAGTCGCGTGAGGGCACTGCCTGTTCATGCGCAGCCCAGGCCCGATCTGCCACGCCGGATTTCATCCGGCCCCAACAAGTCGAGGAATTCTAGTGCATCGAGAAGCGGGTTGTCAATTTCGTGCTTGCGTCGTGTTCCGTCAAGCGTCACAATGACTGCGACCACAGACCTGCCCGAAACGCCGAATGCCGCGGAACCTTCCTCCGACCGAGACGGAATGCTGTGAGGTTCGCCATGACCAAGCCCACGCATCAGATCTTCAAACGGATTGTCCTGCACAACAAGTTGCTTCCGGAGGCGGAGGTCGACGCCCTGCTGCGCGAGGTCGACGATCCCGCCCAGGCGATCCAGCGGCTGGTCGAGCGCCAGGTGCTGACCGAAAAGAAGGCGGCCCAGTTCCTGAGCGTCTATCACAAGCAGATCGAAAAGCTCGAACACGAATTCGAGGAACTCTGGGAACCCGCGCTCGAGACGGCCAGCGTCAAAGGCCCCCCACCGGCCGCACCCGAAACCGCAGCCAAACCGGGACCGTCGGCACCGGCAGTCCGGGCGGAGCCAGGACCGGCGACCACCACGGCGAGCCTGCACCGCGGACCCGTGCTGCAACTGCACTCGACGGCGCCGCTTCCCGCCGGCGGCGTCCCGTTGATCCTGCGGCTGCTGCAGGAAGCACGCCAGGTCGAGGCTTCGGATTTGCACGTCAAGTCCGGCATGGCTCCGGTGGTCCGGGTCCGGGCGATGCTCCAGGAATTGCCGGTGCCGCCGCTGACGCCGGAGGTCTGTGAACAGTCGCTGCTGGCGATCTTGACTCCGCAGCAGCGGGAACGTTTCCAGGCCACTCGCGATTTGGACTTCTGCTACGACGGGGGAGCGGAATTGGGCCGATTCCGCACGAACTTCCTGTGTCACCACCGCGGCACGGACGGCGTGTTCCGGCTGATCTCGGCCAAGGTGCCCAGCTTCGAAGAGTTGCATCTGCCCGAGCTGGTGAAGCGGTTCACGGAGTATCGCGTGGGGATTGTGTTGGTCACAGGTCCCAAAGGTTGCGGCAAGACCACCACGCTGGCCGCCATGATCGACCGCATCAATTCCACGCGGGCGGCCCACATCATCACCGTCGAGGATCCGATCGAGTTCGTGCATCCCTGCAAAGCGGGACACGTCAACCAGCGGCAGGTTGGCGTGCACACACTGTCCTTCAGCAACGCGCTCCGCTCGGCGTTGCGCGAGGCGCCCGACGTGATCATGGTTGGCGAAATGCGAGACCTGGAGACCACCTCCCTGGCGATCACGGCGGCCGAGACCGGTCACTTGGTGCTGGCCACCCTGCACACGCCGGACGCCGTGCGCACCATCGGCCGCATCCTGGATGTGTTCCCGCCCAAGGAGCAGCCGCAGATCCGCGCCATGCTGTCCGAATCGCTGCGCGGCATCTGTTCCCAACTGCTGCTGCCGAGCGCCGATGGCAGCCGCTTGGAACTGGCGGTCGAGATTCTGGTGAATACCACCGCCATCGGGCATCTGATCCGTGAGGAAAAGATGCATCAAGTCCGCGGCTTGATGCAGACGGGGAAGCAGCACGGCATGATTCTGATGGAAGAGTCGCTGGTCCGTCTGGCCAAAGAAGGCCGCATCCGCAAGGAAGACGCGATCGCATACGCGGAGGACGTGAAGATGGTGGAGAGAGGCTTGGCTTGAGGTCACTTTCTATGGCCCGCATCGATCAATTGCTGTTGGACATGTACAAGACCAAGGCCTCTGACCTGCACCTGGTCGTCGGTCAGAAGCCGAAATACCGCATCGACGGCGATGTCTGCGTCGTCGCCGAGCACGACGTGCTGACCGAGCAATCGTTGGGCGACTATCTGTTCGAGATCTGCGACAAGCAGCAGCGCCAGCAGTACCTGGAGACGATGGATTTTGACTTTGCGTACGGCATCGAGAACAAAGCCCGCTACCGCTGCAACTACTTCTTCCAACGGACCGGCTACGCGGCCGTGATGCGGTTGATCCCGACCGAAATCATGACGCTGGAGGATCTCAAGCTGCCCAAGGTGCTGGTGCGGCTGACCGAATTGCGGAGTGGGTTGGTGCTGGTGACCGGCCCGACGGGCAGCGGCAAGTCGACCACTCTGGCGGCGATGATCGATCACATCAACCGCCATCTTCGCAAGCAGATTGTGACCATCGAAGACCCGGTCGAATTCGTACATCAGAACAAGATGTCGTTCATCACGCACCGGGAAGTCGGCGCTCATACCGACTCGTTCGCCGCCGCCCTCCGGGCCACGACGCGTCAGGACGCCGACGTCGTGCTGGTCGGGGAAATGCGGGATCTAGAGACGATCAGCCTGGCCATCAGCGCGGCCAGCATGGGCATGTTGGTGTACGGCACGCTGCACACCAACAACGCGGCGAAAACGATCGACCGCATCATCGACGTCTTCCCCAGCGAGCAGCAGGCCCAGGTGCGGACGTTGCTGGCCGAATCGATCCGCGGTATCGTCGCGCAACAGTTGTTACGCCGCAAGAAAGGCCGCGGGCGAGTGGCCGTCAACGAGATTCTGATCGGTTCCAACGCCGTCTCCAACATCATCCGGGAAGGCAAGATCGAGAAAATCGCCTCGGTGCTTCAGTCCGGCAAACGCGAGGGCATGCTGTCGATGGACGATGCCCTGGACGATCTGCTGAAACAAGACGTGATCGAAGGCGAGGACGCTTACTTCAAAGCGACCGAGAAACATCGCTTCGAGCAATACGCGCCGGATTAGACGGCCGCGGTGGACGGGACTTGGTCAGACCGCGGCTCCCGCGGGCGTCGGATCGCGCACCGACAACCGGTATCGCGGAAACGGGCGGTCACGATGCCAATCCGCATCATCGCTGCTTATCCGGCGGGACTGTTTTGCCCCTGGAACTGGCTGGGGTTCTCGACCGGGCAGCCCTTGACCTCTTCCACGATTAGTTGCGCAATCGGCATCCCCGGCCGCAGCACGAACGACGCCGGACCAAGATTGATTATCTCCAGCGTCAATGTCCCCTTGAACCCTGGGTGCACTGTCGGAGCCGTGAAGTGGACGAGAATTCCAAAGCGAGCACGGCTGCTCTTGCCTTCGATGCGGGCCGCCAAACACGTCGAATAGCCTGCCGAAATCGGCAACTCGACCCGCTCTCGGGTGCGGCCCAAAATGAAGCGGTTTGGCTCCAAGAAGAACGGTTGAAGATGGTTGAGCGTGACCGTCTCGGAGTGCTGACGAATGGTCTCCGCGATACTCCCCGGCTGCGTCAAGTCGTAGATGAACTGCCCCTTCTTGGGAACGACGATCTCATCTCCAAGTGTCAAATCAACCGAATGCGTGTCGTACGGAGAATGCGACTGGCCGACGGACGGACGTCGCGGTGAAGGCTCTGGCTGTATCACCAGACGTTTCTCATCCAGGGCTCGGAAGATCTCGACGTTGGACAAAATCATGCGTTGGCTCAGACAGGTTCCAGCGCCAGTGAATGTCGCACTTGCGACCGGTCCACGGTGACCATTTGGCCGTTCTCGAAAGCCTGCCCAGGAAGACGCACCAATAGATGATCGGCATCTGAGGCGATCACATCGACCTGGAGCCACCCGTCGACCGGTGCGTCATCGCGTGGCTCACACGCGTACTTTACGAGTTCTCCGGCCACGAATAACGAAAACGCACCGATGTCCGATGAGTCACCCTGAACGGCAACTTCACCGCTGAACAGCCCCTGGCTAATTTTGCACCGCAGAAACTCCATAGGTCTGACCTCCATGCAATCGAGACCACGTCTGTTCAGAAGCCCAAGTCATCTTATAGGGTCGGCTGACCGTGTCAACAAGACGGTTGAGAATGGTAACGCAACCAGGATCGTAGAGCAATCCCGTCCGGAAACACGGATCCGGAAACACGGATACCTTCGATGGTCCATTCCTCTACTCATGTTGTAGGCACACCGGGTACTGAAGGACAAACTTAGCTCTATCGGTCACCTTCGCCATGTCTAGGCCGCGAATCAGCATTGGTTCCGCATTCTTGTATCGGGGCAACACCAAGTATTCGGTCTTGCTAACCTTGTTGATCACTATGAGCCAAACCGTCTTAGCCGGGCTCTCCTCCTTTCCACACCGGATGTGTAGACTGATTGTTATCATGAAAACTTCCCCGCTGGCCTGCGTTCTCATTTGGGTGTGTCTCGCGTCTCTGCCTGCGGATGCCGCAGACTGGGTCTCGCCGGTGGCGGTCCCGCGGTCGTCTGGCCCCGCGTTTCCTCAAGGGCGCGCCAACGGCAACCCGCCCGATCCGCAATATGCCGCCGAGCGGGCAATCGATGGAGATCGCTCCACCTTCTGCTGCCTGTTGGACGAGTCGTTGACCGGCGACAACGACGCCACGATTCCCGCCCGAGCAGCGGCGCCCGTCACCGGGTACATGGTGTTCGACTTGGGCCAGCCGCTGTTGGTCCTCGGCGCCAGACTCACCAGTCGGGATTGTCCGGGACCAGTGAATCCTAAGAATGTGGACTTTTTCTACTTCGCCGACGACACTCCGGCTGCTCACAATCTGGCGCAAGATTCCCAGCAGGACCCCGATCTGAGGGTCCTGTGCCAGCGGCGCGCTCTGCCGCCGCTGCGATCCGGGGCAGCCGAAACGGTAGTCTGGGAAGGCGTGGTCGCACGGTACATAGGCCTGCGGGTCTATGACAGCTACGAGTCCGGTGGTGGTGGGATCCACTTCAATTTTCAAATCGCCGAGATCCACTTCTATGCGGCACCCAATACGGCCGGACTGCCCCCCGGTTCCCGTCTGCCGTCGCTGTACGTCAAACAGGAGAGCTTGGTCGCCACGTTGCTGGCGACGCGGGAACGACTGCAGGCCACGGGCCTCGCAGTGCTGCGACGGCCAAACCGGGACGGCGAGGGGGTCGGGGTGGGCGAGGGGCCCAGCGGGCGCCCCGCCGAGCCGCGCAGCGCCACCGACTCGGCAGGAGCCTCGCCCTCCCCGATCGTCTCGCCCTCCCCGATCGTCTCGCCCTCCCCGGTCGCCTCGCCCTCCCCGGTCGCCTCGCCCTCCCCGGTCGTTTTGCCCTCCCCGGTCGTCGGGCCGCCCGTCTCTCCCAGTGCCGGCGCGCGCGGCGACGAGGCCGTTGCCGCGCTGACCGAGCGACTTTGGCAAGCGGTGCGGCAGGACTTCCCGCCAGCCGTAAACCCGCTGCTGCAGTACGTGCCGCACGAGTGGTTCGAGGTCGAAGGCTGGCTCGCGCAAGGCACCAGCACGGAACTGGAACAGCGGCTCATTCGACAAGCGATCCACCAGACGCGGACGGCGGGCGTCGAAGACCTAGCCCAGCAGCTAGACGCCCTGTGTCGGTCTCCCGTCCCGCCGTCGGACCCGCGCTGGCTGCAGTTGTGCACGCAGGCCGCCGGGCTGGCGATCTGTCTCAAACCGGTTGAAAGCTTACGCCTCGCGGTTACCGATCTGGCGGACTCGTGGCCCGATCGCTACCACGGTGCGGAGTACTTAACGCGGCTGCAGGACTACCAAACACGCCTGGTCGCGCACCTTACGGGCCGTACCCCGCGCGGCCAGGACCAACCGCCGGGGAGCCAGGCTGCCTCGACCGCCCTGCGTGAGGAACTGGCGCGATTGCAATACGAGTCGCTGGTGGCGGGCAATCCGTTGCTCAGCCCCGGACGCCTGCTGTTCGTGAAGCGTTATACCTACAATCCTGGCTGGTACTATGCCGACTTCATGCGCGCCAGTCGTTTCGGTGGTGGCCTGTGCGTCTTGTCCTTGCCGGACGGAAAGGTGACCGAAATCGCGACGGGGCTGCAGGGCGGCATTTTCGACCGGTTCGACTTGTCGTTCGACGCCACGCGGATCGTGTTCGGCTACAAGGCCGCACCGGGCCAAGGCTTTCGGCTCTACGAGGCCCGCGTCGACGGCCAGGGCCTGCGGCCCTTGACCGTCGATCCGGCCGACGAACCGCAGCGGATCGAAAAGTACTGGCATCCCGCGGACCGAACATCTGGGGTGTACCGGCATCACACGGATGATTTTCATCCCTGCTATCTTCCCGACGGCGGTATCTGCTTCGCCTCGACACGCTGCGAACGGGGCGTCCTGTGCGATCAGAGCGACACGCTGGCGGTCAACACGTTGTACCGCATCGACGCCGACGGCCAGCACCTGCAGATGCTGTCCCAGAACGCGCTCAGCGAATCCACGCCCAGCGTGATGAACGACGGCCGCGTGCTGTACACCCGCTGGGAATACGTCGACAAGGGCGTGATTGCCGTGCAGGCACTGTGGGCCATGCGACCGGATGGCACCGGAACGCGTGAAGTCTATGGCAACGACCTGGAGTATCCGCCGGTCTTGATCCAGGCTCGAGCCATTCCCGGTTCCAATAATTTCTTTGTCGGCACGGCCACAATGCACCATCCGTTTGCTGTGGGACCGATCCTGTTGATCCGCAGCGACCGCGACGTGCGAACGCTGGAGCCGCTGCAGTCCCTGACGCCCGATACGGACTTGAGCGTGGAGGGCAAAGACGGGCGGCCCCATGCCGAGGACTTCGTGCATCTTCGCAACGGCCGGTGGGTGAAAGACAACTGCGGGCCCCTGTTCGCGGATCCGTATCCGCTATGGGATCCGCAGACCGGCGCGGGAGCGGGCAAGTATTTCCTGGTCGTGTGTAATCCCGATCGCCCGTGGAGCGATGCGGCTGCCTACGGCCTGTACCTGATCGATGTGTTCGGCAATCGCGTACCCATCTACCGCGATCCGACGATTTCGTGTTGGCAGCCGCTGCCCTTGCGGCCGCGACCACGACCACCGATCGTGGCCGCGCAGCCCCTGCATCCCGCTGTGCTCACGGACCGCGAGAGCGAGGCTCCCGCCGAGCCGTCTCAGAACGCCGATACGGTGGCTGGTGGCGGAGTGCCGCGACGCCCCAGCGAGTCGCAGGCTGGGGCATCGCTGCACTCTGCCGCCAGCCACCCCAACGCGACCGTTGCAGGCATCGCCGCAGCTCGGCAGGAGCCTCGCCCTCCCGGCGCCGCCACACCTTCCGTCCCTCAGGATTCGCCACGGGCGGAGGCCACGGTGGTGCTCAGCGACGTGTACGCCGGCTTGGACGATGTGCCGCGGGGCACGATCAAGTATCTCCGTGTGCTGGAGCAGGTGGCGCGGCCGTGGGCCGCACGCCGGTTCTGGCCGGACGATTCCGCGTTCGGCCAGCACGCACCGATCAGCCTCTGCTCGCACATCCACGTCAAAATCCACCACGGCGTCGTGCCCGTCGAGCAGGATGGCTCGGCCCATTTCGTCGTCCCGGCGGACAAGAGTCTGTTCTTCCAGGCGCTCGACGAGAACTTCATGGAAATCCAGCGGATGCGGACGTTCGTCAATTTCCAGCCGGGCGAGTCGCGCTCGTGCACCGGTTGCCACGAGTTCCGACCCCACGCGCCGGCCAATCGCCTGCCCCTGCCCCTGGCTCTGCGATCTGCCCCGCGTCGGCTCGGCCCGCAACCAGGCGAAACGGTTCCCCGGCCAATCGACTACGCGAGCGACGTCCAGCCGCTGCTCGATCGGCACTGCGTCAGCTGCCACAATCAGCAACGGGCGGACGGTGGCCTGGACCTGTCCGGCGAGCTGACCACGTTCTTCAACCGCTCATACGAGAACCTGATGCTGAAGAAACAGGTGGCGTACATCCAGGAATTCTACGGCCCGCAGCCCGACGCCCAGGTCACCAATGTGGCTCCCGTGCCGCCCCGCACCGTCGGTTCGCCGGCAAGTCCGCTGATTCAAATCCTGCGCCGCGGCCATTACGACGCGCGTCTGTCACCCGCCGAATGGGCGCGGCTGGTAACCTGGGTCGATGCGAATGGTCCCTACTACGGTTCCTACTTCGGGCGGCGAAACCTGAAGTACAAGGACCTTCCCGACTTCCGTCCCGTGTCCACCGTGGTCAGTAGTCAGTAGTCAGTAGTCAGTAGTCAGTAGTCAGTAGTCAGTAGTCAGTGGGCAGTGGGCAGTGGGCAGTGGGCAGACGCTGATCCTTATGCCCCGTCACCCTGTTCCGGTGCAAAACGCACCTTGAGGTAGATTTCCGACAAAGGCAGCTGGCACTGTATGGACGGCAGCACCAGGATCCCCTCCAGGGAGCTTTGTTCCGTCAGCAGCCACTCGTCCCGCCCCTGACGCACATAATGCTCGACCAGCGGGCGGTCCTGGCTGATCAGAACGTACTCCTGCAGCGACGGCAGACGACGATAGTGCGTGAATTTTCTGCCTCGGTCGTAGTCGGCCGTGGACGGCGACAGGACTTCCACGAGGACTTTCGGGTTGAGTAGTGTATCGACTTCCGCGTCCTCAAACTCCGGCGCGCCACACACCACCGTCACGTCGGGATACGTGTACAGTCCCGTCGGACCGACTTTCACCCGCATGTCGCTTTGGTAGACTTCGCACTTGCGGTCGCGCAGTTGATTGCCGAGTTGTCGCGCGGTGTTGGCCGCGATCAGGTTGTGTTCCCGGCTGGCACCGGACATCGCGAACACCTCGCCACGCAGGTACTCGCTCTTCGTTTCGGCCCGACGTTCGCGGACCAAGTACTCCTGGGGCGTCAGATAAGGCGTGGGTACGGCTGACATGAGCAACGTCTCCTGTTGTGGTGCGCACCATCGGCGTAGTTCGACTGTCTTAGTTTCGAAAACGACCCCGTCCAGCTCGCCTGGACGGTGAGAGAAGTCTTGTAAGCGAGATCGC
>JAPLNJ010000385.1 GCA_026692885.1 Planctomycetota bacterium
TTGAGTTGAGCTACGCCGACCTGAAGCAGCACCGCCGTTTCCGGCGTTTTAACGGCCGCGGCCTTTGCCGCGCCCGCACGCAACTTGGCCTGCTGGTGCTGGTACATAACGGATTGACCATCGCGAAGGCACGGCCGACCTCAATCAACCAGCCGCAAAGTGATGTAAGTCTGGAAGAAATAGCAGCTTAAAAGTGGGACAATCTGTCAGGCACAAGGGCACCCGAGCGAGCTTCCCATACACGGCCCGCGAAACGGCCTCCAGTTCGCCCGCTTCGCGGGCGCGCTCGAAGGCTTGCCGACCGCTCCCTTCGTACTCCAGCAGCGCATCACTGACCAACTGCACCAACGTGGCAAACGTGAGCACGTCTTCGTACGACCGGCCATGATGCCGGGCGAACACCCCCTCCAGAAATTCCTCCTGGCAGACGTAATCCAAGATCCGCAGCGCCGCCTCCGCCAACGGTAATCGTCGGCAGACTTCCTTGTCGAAGCCTTCCATGACATCTTCCTTCGCGTCCAAGCTGAGGGTTCATTTTTGACCTCCGTGGTCTCGCGAAGTATGACTTCTGCCGCGACTTACGCAAATCTCAGATGTTCACAGAAGTGGCCTTAAGGCCACTGCTGCGAACATCTTGCGGTCGTCCAAGTCCTCAATTTGTCTCATTCCGACGCTCTGCGTCGGAACGCAAGCCTCGGACGCTCTTTGTCCTTCGGCAGACGACGCGGAACGTCAAGACACTTGCGGTGCGCATTGTGACGCTGTACGGCGGGACGGTGTCCGTGGAAGACCTGGCTCCTCCTGGAATCCGGCTCGTGGTGTGCCTGAAAACCGACGAAGCCGTCACTCGGGAAGTCCCTCGGCCTGGACAACAACACTGACCCCCAACCAGAAAACGGGACGCACCTGGCGCGTTCAGTTTGTGCCCGTCAAGGCCAATTGCGTGGCTCCCGTTTCTAGGCTGCGTTTAGGATGCTGCGCGCGGGTGAGTTTCCCTCGTTGAAACACAAACCGGAGGCGTCCGCGTAGAGCGTGCGCTGCCCCGCCTCCGGCTACGGTTTAGGAGCACGGCCGAAACAATTCCCGCAAGTGCCCTTTCTTTGTGCGGGAGCGAGCCGAGTGAGGGGCAAGAAAACGCGCGCATGGTCTCGACCCCGCGCCACAGGATAGCACGAATGGCAAAGCCGGGGCTCGGATGACAGTCACAGAAGGAAACCCAAGGGGATCCTGTGTGCCGAATCCTGTTCACTGACGGGTCTTCGGGATCTTGAATTGTGGGATGGCTTTTTGGAACTACGGCGTCCGAGGACTTGCGATAGTGCCGAAAGCCTATCGCGATGACGCACAGTAGCCGTTTTCGACCCAAGATCATGGTACGATGTCCGCCTGCGTAACTCGCGTCATTGTCGGGTCCGCAGGCGATGCACACAACGGGCGGCACAACCCACACAACGAGCTCACCACCCCGCTTGATCCCTGACGCCGACAGACGCAGCAGGCTGGTTTCCAACTTGACGAAAGGACAACCGATGAACGGTCCGCAACTGATCTTGAGTGCTTGCCTGATGCTGGGCAGTCCGCTGGTGTCGGCGGCTCGGGCCGACGGCCCAACCAAGGATCTCTTGGATCTGCCAACGGCCGTTTCGGAACGCCTGACACCCCAGTGGGGAGCCGAAGGGCAAGTGAGCGCGGCTCCCAGTCAGGATCCGGCTGCGCCGGGCTTGGTCATCACCATCCAACCTGGCAAAGCTGGCTACCCCGGCATCAATCTCAAGCCCACGGGGAAGACCTGGGATCTCTCAGCCTTCGGACACGTCGAGGCCCGCGTGGTCAACACGGGTTCGACCGCCGCCCTGTTTGCTCTCCGCGTGGACAATGAGGGCGACTGGCGCAATGCGCCTTTCAATACCGAACAGGTCCAGCTCAAACCGGGAGAGCGCGGCACGGTCACCGTGATCTTCGGGCAGCAGTATGGCCACAAACCCGGCTACGCGCTGAAACCGAAGGAAGTCATGAATATCCTCATCTTCAGCGACAAGGCCGACACCGTGAAATCGTTCCGCGTCGAATCGCTGGTGGCTGGCGGCCCCGCGGGAGAGAAGCCGGCGGTTGACCCCGCGTCGGTTCGCATCCAACCGAAGAACGGCGTTCTGCTCGGTGCGGACGTCACGATCGACTCGGCCACGCAAGTCGAAGCCCGGAATGCCAAGGCGTCTGTGCTCTCCGGTGAGGGCGGTGGGCAGCTACTCGAAGTCGTATTTCCGGCGACCAAGGCCGAGCAGTTCGTGGCCCTGAAACCCCCGGTGGGGCGCTGGGATCTGACCCTTGCTACGGAGGTCCGCGTCAAACTGAAGAACACGGGCACCACGCCAGTTACCCCCAGTCTCCAGGTCGCCAGCAACGGAGGCTTGACCGATTTAGTGACGGCCGCCCCGTTGGCCGCTGGTGCCGAGCGGGAGCTGGCGGTCTCCTTTATTCCCGCCGTGCCGGGCCAGGGCGTGCGCGTGCCCAAGCCGGGACACTTTGGCAACCAGCCACGCACTGGGACCAGCTTCACTAGCGATGCGACCAACGCCGTGCGAATCACCGCCAGGCACGAGGACGAGGCGACGTTGGTGGTCCAATCCATCACGGCCGCGGCACCTCCGGCGATCAGCCCCGATTGGCTTGGCAAGCGCCCGCCGGTTGAGGGCGATTGGGTCAAGACGTTCGACGATGAATTCGACGGGACCGCCATCGACTCGACGAAGTGGAACATCTACGGCCCCAACTACTGGGACAAAGCCAGTCACTGGAGCAAAGAGAATCTGCTGCTCGGCGACGGCGTGGTGAAGCTGCACTTCGAGAAGAAACGTGGCTTCCACAATGATTCGCAGGAGAAGCCACTGAACCTTACCGGACTCAACCAGTCCGACTACGCGTGCGGTTATCTCGACACCTATGGCAAGTGGGTGCAGCGTTACGGCTACTTTGAAACGCGGGTGAAACTGCCACGGGTGCCCGGCCTGTGGCCGACGTTCTGGATGATGCCCGACCGCGGTCCAGTCGCCGGGCCGCAAGGGAAGCGGAGCGACACCGGCAACGGTGGCATGGAATTGGACATCATGGAACACCTGACCCGCTGGGGGCCGTACCGTTACAACGTAGCCCTGCACTTCGATGGCTACGGCCCGGAGCACAAGGCAGTCGGTTCGTCGTGCAACTACGTCTTGGCTGACAAGGACGGTTTCATCACGTCCGGCCTCCTCTGGACGCCGGGTTCCGCCGTCTTCTACGCCAACGGGCAGGAACTCTGGCGGTGGGAAGATCCCCGGGTCTCCAACGTGCCCTCGCATTTCATCATCGAAATGACGACGGGCGGTTGGGACAACAATCCGGTGGACGACTCGAAACTGCCGGCCGATTACCTGATCGACTACGTGCGTGTCTGGCAGCGCAGGGACCTCGCGTCCAACGCAGACGGATACCTGCCAGCGCCAACGCCCAGAACTCGATGAGTTGAAAGCCGGCACCGATGTACACATCGTCCTCGCAGTTGATCAGGCGCTGATCCTTGGGATCCTCTTTGGCGAGGAACTCGGCGATCCGCCGGATCGTCTCCGCGATCGACACCGAGACATGCACGTCATAGGTGCGATAGAGATCGCCCTGGGTGTTGAACTCGAGCCAGATGTCCGGGGCGACGGCCCGCGTCTGGGGCGTGACCTTGAATTTCCACAGCGGCTTGCTGGCATTGGTGTAGCTGCAGGCGAACCCCTGCACGTTCCAAGTGCAAAAGTAATCGGGCACGGTGCTGGGCGCGTCGGGCACGAGGCTCGGCTCGCCCGCCGGCAGGACCGAGGCGAACGCAAACAGGAGAACCATGCGCGCCAGACCGAACTTCATGATCACGGTCCTTTCTATTCCGCTTCGATGATCATCAAGTGACCGCCGTTCGGTTCCATCGCGATGGGGATCACGGTTTCCGAAGTCACTTGCTGCTGCGTATGCGTGGCCGTACGGCTGCCAGGGGTGTCGTTGTAGATGCTGGCCCGGTAGGTCCGGCCCGGTGCCAGGAAACTTAGCGAGTATTGATAGGAACTGGCCTGCGGGCCGGACATGCTGGCGATGTACCAGTTGGCGTTGCGCCGACGGGCGACGGAGACATATTTGCCCAAGTCCGTGGTGACTTGGATCGCATCGGTCAGGCCGGGCACTTTTTCGGCAAACTCGATTTCCGCACCGCCCACGCCGCCAGCAGACCACTGTTTCAGGCCTGCACGCACGGAGGCCCGGCCCAGATAGATGCTCAGCATGGCGACTTGGTGGCAATGGGTTTTTGAGTTCTTATAGATCTGCGGCGTGTAGTCGAACGAGCCCATGATGCCGCGCGTGAACGGCAGCAGGATATCGTGCAGCGACTTGATCTCGGGCGCGATCGACGGCTCCGCTTCCTCTCCAGCGACGCCTTCCACGTTCACCAGGTTGGGATACGTTCGGCAGAGCCCGTAGGGAAGAAAGGCGTCGTGGATCACGGCGATCAGTCTGTGCTCCGCCGCTTTCTTCACCAGGTAGGTAATGGCCCGCTCGTTCTGCTGCGACGACGGCGGAACGAATCCCGGCTTGACCCCGGCCACGCCCCACCGCTCATAGCAGGCGAACACGTCGTCGATCGCATGTTCGCCGCCGAACTCCTTAAGCAGGGCGCCGCGGACGTACAAGCACAGGCCGATCGGAGGCTTCAGGCTCTTGCCGTACGCAGTGATGGTCGGGATGTCCAGGTCCACGTAGTTGCCGCCTTGAAACGAGTGCGGCCGGAACGGGACGTAGCCCTTGGCAGGCGCCGTCAGGCCGCCCTTCACATTGTCGCGCCACTCGGGGTGTTTATCCCAGAACGGCCCTTTGTTGTTCTCGAAGTGGACGATTTCCTCCGGTGTCCACTTGGTCTCGGCGCCTGACCACGAGTGATCAATTTCCAAGTAATCGAAATTGTGGGCCGAACCGAAATCCATCAGCTTCTTGATCTCCTCCGTGACCATCCGCACGTTGTAAACCTGGCAGATCGCCTTGCCGGGCTTGATCCACGAGGTATCCGCAATGGCGCACGGCGGATTCAGGTTCTCAATCAGATGCCGATTCTCGACGAGCTTGCCTGCCGTTTCGCCGATGACCATCGCCTGCCACGAGGTCTTGAAGGGCAGTGTGCCCGACGCCGGTGAGTGCATTGCGGCCACAATCGTCCCCGGGCTGTCTTTCTTCCCGTGCCAGGAAACGACAGAGAAATCCGCGCGGTCCGCATCCGTCAACGACACAAAGCGTCCGCCGCCGACCGCCACGGTCACGGTCCCTTCGCTCTTCTTCAGCGTGGCAATTGTCGCGTTGCCATACTGATAGTCGCGGGCGCTGTAGATCACATGGTCGCCGCCGAACGTGAACTCCGTCAGCAGCTTCTTGACAGTCACCTCTTTGAGCCCCGGTTGTTGCGGGAACACATAACGCACGGCCACGCCCTCGTTGTAGGCGCGGAGCACCACGTGGAGCAACCGTTTGGCAGCGGCGGTTTCCTCCAGCTTCAAGGTCAATTCGTGGTAATGGTCCCGCACCTCACTCAAGAATCCCCAAACGGGTTTCCAGGTTGTGTCGCCCGTCGCTCTTTCCGTCCCGACCAGTCTGTACGCGCCGCAGAGATTATCCGGCGCCGTTTCCACGCCCAGCAGCCCGTCGTGGATGAGCTTGCTCTCGCCATGAGCGATATTCCACAAGGGCCGCGCCTCCTGCAGTTCGACACTCACCACGATCTTCCCATTGGGTGATCGCACCGTTTCCGCCGCTCTTCCCGAGATCGCCACAATAAAAGCAGCGAGGGTCAACAACAGAGGTTTCATCGTGCTATTGCCTTCTGAAGTACTCCACGCAATCGCTGGAGGAAATTCGCCATCCGTCATCGAACCTCCACTTCCACGGCTCCCTGTTGATGGGCGAGGAACAGGTTCAACGTTTTCGCGGCTTCGTCCCATTGGGCCTCCTTGGCAGCCGCCGCCGGCTCAATTCGCCAGTCGGGCTTGCGGGTGCAAGTGATGCTGAGCACCGTGTCACGGTCGGGGTACTCGGTATTCGCTTGGAGCCACAGACGGCCGGATTCGTCTTCGAGTTTGCCGATGACGTAGGCGTGTGGGCCGATCCGGCCAGAGATTCTCGTCAGCCCTCTGTCAGCGAGGGGGACAGCGAAGGATTCGGTCACGTCTTCGTTCTCGCGGCTGTTCAACACGGTGAGCGTGTCTCCCACGCGGCAGACGAAAGCCTCGCTGTCGTGGGTCTGAGGATACGCGGCGTTGAAGATGGCTGTCACACGCGATACGTCCTGCAGATCGGAGACGGGCAGGTTCTGGATGCCCGCGCCGAGCGGTTCGTTGCCTTGCGGCAAGACCGGGATGAAGTAGTAACGGCCCGTGTTCGGGAAGAATTCCCAAAGTTGGCCGTCGATGTGGCCCATCTGGCGGAAGCCGTAGGTGGCGGCGTACAGCGGGCCGTACTCCGCGTAATGTGGCCAAGCCTGTTCATCGCCCGGTGTCTGCTTGTCGTTGTAGATGGCGAACTTGATGTTCCTGCAAACTTCCTCCTTGCTGGGAATCAGCCGGTGCTTGGCCACGCCGCGGATCAGTGGCACGACGAACCGCTGGAACGTGTCGGTGGTCTTGCCCGTTTCGTCCCAAATCGCCGACGCCCAGGCAGCGTCCGGATCGCGGGCGATTAACTTGCTGCTTTCCATCAGCGTCTGACCGTCCAGGCTGTAGATGCCACAGCCCCGGCCGACACCCATGACGAAGTTTAGCGTCCAGAAGATCCGCGGCATGGTTCGCAACACGCCCGTGCGTTCACCGGTGCAGACGCCGAGACCGTTGAACCCGGCGTTTTGCCAATAGAAGCCGCCGTCTTCCCAGGCGCCGTGTTGATGCGTGACGCCGCCGAGCCACAGGCCCAGCGCGGCGCTCTGCGAATAGAACTGACGGCGAACGATGTTGTTCTTCTGCGAGAGCACCAGCCACGGGCCGTACTCGCGGACGAACTCGCCCTGCTGGTCCATCACGTTCTGCCACTTGTCGTCCTTGTAGGTGCCGTCAGCTTCCTGGTAGATCATGCCATACTTGGCACAGATTCTTGTTAGCCGATGATGATAGCGCATCTCCCCGTCTTTGCTGTCGCGGTACAGCGAACTGAGATGTTCGCCGCCTTGGATGCCGATGAAGTTCGGCACACGCTGGCAGAGCCATTCGATGTCGGCCAGGCCGACCCAGTGGCTGCGGAGCATGATCGCATAGGGCAGCTGCTCCATGCCA
Source organism: Planctomycetota bacterium (assembly GCA_026692885.1). The sequence continues at coordinate 7,317 of JAPLNJ010000385.1, forward strand.
CGGGCAAAGTCGGTGACCGGGATGCCTTTGGCCTCGAAGCCTTCCGCGATGATGCCGACGTAGGACGCGATGTCTGGCGGCACGTCGGGATGAAAGTTGGTGTAGTCGAGGACGCGCGTGGCTTCGAGCGTGAACAGGGGCGACTGGGGCGTTAACGGCCGCTTCACCGGCTTCTTGGTGTGATCGTTGTCGACGGTGAACGAGCGCGTCTCGGACCACGTGCCGAGCACGTCGCCCTTGACCCCGCGAATCCGCCAATACCAGCGGCCGGGCGCCGGAAGCTGGTCGTCGGGCACCAGATACCACGGGTAGTCCTGACTGCTCATGACGTGGATGTCGGTAGGCGATTGGAAATTGGCCGCCCGTGCTAACTGCAGGTCGTAGTCCACAACCATCGGGATCGCGCCCCAGCGGAACATTGCGGCGAAGTCCGTGAATTGGGCGTCGGCTACCGGAGACAGCAGCTTGGGCGACGCGGGCAGTGTTTCGGCAATCGTCAGCGCGGCGTCGCCGGTCTTATCCAAGACGAACGGCACTTCCTCCTTCCAGCCCAGTCGCTGGTTGAGATCGATGACGTGCTCGCCGGGCTGAGTCGTGTCCAGCAACACGACCGGCGGTTTGCCGGAGGCCAGCGGTCGGGCGGTCAACTTCGCGGCCCCGGCGACGCGACATTCGAAATGCTGGTTGAAGTCCAGCCGGACGGCGACCTGGGGATCCGTGGTCCGGTCGAGTCCGGCAATGGTCTGCGCGTGAACCGCCTGACCGCCGACAAATACCGCGCACGGCGGCGGCAGCGAGGGTAACTTTTCCGACTGGAGCGACTTCCACAGGTCCACCGTTTGGCGAAAGACGCTGACGCCGGTCTGCGCGGCGAGAAAGGCGAATCCGTTGTCGAGCGAATCATGCGGCTTGACCAGAAATGGGAACTGGCCCTGCACCGGATCGATGAAGTTGCATTGAAAACCGCTCGCGCCGCAGCCCCAAATCATCGAACCTTGGCCGACCTTGGCCGGCGTTGGCAGCAGCGTGGACAGGCCGACTCCGCAACCGGTCGCGGGCGATTCCAGGCTGATGCGGCACAGCCCGCCGAGCCACGCGCATCGGGTTTCGCCGCCGTTGAGGTCGCCCTGAGTCGGCGACTTCTTCCGCTCGATCAGCGGCGGCGCCAACAGTGGTTTTGACCAGCGGCCGGCGATGCCGTTGCCGCTGCCAGCGTAGGCGACCCACAGCGGCGCGTCGCCGTCGTTCTGCCAACGCACGCGGCAGATGAGCAGCGGCAGGCCCGGCAGCAGTTCGAACGTTTCGGTGACGGTCATAGATTTCGCCAAGCCGCCCAACCGCCGCACGACTCTCAACGACGACCTGCCATCGTTCGCGACGAACGCCTCCGTCTTCTCGACTCGCGAGTTGGTGAAGCGGGCCAGCCCCAGCTTCTCCGGCCCGATGTTGAGGATGCGGCCGCGGTTCTGATTGTCGATCCAGAAATCTAACACGCCGTCTTCGATCAACGTGGCCTTGTCCGCGTCAAAGCCGAACTGCCAGCCTTTCTTGCCAAACGCCACGCGGACCACGCCGTTGCGGAGCAGGTCCGGCTTGGCTTCGACCGTCGGCGGCTGCGGCCAGCGTTCGGCACGCTCCGCTAGGAAATCGAGCCGCGATGTCGGCGGCAGCGTCACGTGTAGCCAGATCACGAGCCGGCCGTTCTCCGTGCCGCGGGCCAGCGGGAGGCTCGTTCCCGTGTCGCTGCTCCGCACTCGAAGTGGCGCGCCGGGCGGCAAACCGAGCTTTGTACGGATTGCCTGTTCGTCGAGTGCGATCGCCGTCGCGTGAACCGGCAGACCGGTGTAGTTCATCACCGTGATCGGCAGAGTGCCTTCCTGGCCTGACGCAAGGCCAGAGGCGGTCGCTGCTACACTGGCCAACACGACGCACGCCAAGACGAACGACCTAGCGCCGTTCGAGAAAAAAGTGCCCGATTTCCTCGTGGCGTAAGCTTCCAGCTTGCGGTAGTTGGTGTCATCGCAAGCTGGAAGCTTACGCCACTTATTCCTCGAACGATGCTTACCTGATTTCTCGGAACCTTTTTTCATGGCAGGTGCTCTCACCGCTGTTCAATCCGCAAGACTGACGTCCCCCTTCAGAATCGCCAGCCAGTGGCGGGTTGATCACCCGCGTTACTGGAACGTATCCCAGCCCTCTCGCTCCGTCCAGCCGAGTGCACTCGGTTAGCGGCTGGAAAAGAACAAGTCCGCAGTTTGACCGTAGGACGGATTGGCACTTCGGCCCGATGTTTCGGGGCCGAAGTGCCAATCCGTCCCACCACCGATCTGCCAGGTTATTTCTTTACAGCCACTTAGGCGAGCGGAAGGAAATAACTTACCCAACCCGATGTAGGATGGTCTTCCCGTAAGACGGCCCTCCGAGGCCGTCCACTGCGTCCCGCAGGTTGGTTTACCAGACGGCCTCGGAGGGCCGTCCTACGGGTAAGTTATTGCAACTGAACAATCGCGACTACCAAGAGAAGGCGCCGGCCCACCAGGATCCGCTGAGCATTACGAACGATGCGCATCGCACGAGATGGCGAGTCGATCCTGGTGGGCCGGCGCTGGTCCGCACCCGATTTCGAGCTCACCGACTTGGCCGCGACGTTGGTTGGGACTGTTGGTTGCCGCTGGCCCGCTCTGGCCCACCCTCCACAGCGTAGGCTACGACGCTCGACTTCGGACGTGGCCTCGTCACGTCAGCTTGCCTGGCTCGCCCAGATTTGCATCCGCCGCCGAAATTGATGCAATCGTACTAATCTTCCAGCCCGCTCCGGGCCGAATCCGAATAGATACCGTTTTCCAGACGCCTATGGACGGCCGCCCGGGTGGACGTCTCGCATCGCGAGGCTGCCAACCGGTTACCGCCGCGCGAATGCCATGACCGCCTCGGCCCATAATCTCCTCTTGTTGGTGCTCGCTGTGACGGCAGGTTGGATCCTCGAAGAAACGTTCCAGGAATCCACGGTTTCGGCGGCCGCGAGCGAGAACACGGCCAGCGCCGTGATTCCGGAAGATGATGCACGGGCCAGCGTCGCCTGGCCTCAGGTTTCGGAGCCAACCGCCAGCCAGGAGGCAGCACCCGGTGTGGAAGCCGAGTCCGGCCCCAAGAACATCGTCCACTTGTTGCCGCCGCCAGTTACGAACGAATTCGCGCCCAAGAGCAGCGACAACAGGCACGCACACGCCCAGTCCGGCAAGTCACGGTCAAGCCGCGACCAGGATCGAGCGGATGAGACCGCAGCTTTCTCGAACACTTCTACAAGCTCGACGACTCCGCAGGATCTGGTCCGTGAGCGGGCCACACAACGCGATCTGGAACGGCGGCGGCGGATCGAAGGACGCCGTTGGATCGGCTATGAGCCTTCACGGCCCATGGTCTCGGCGATACCGTTTATGAGTGGCACCAACTGGCAGCCCATGGTCGGGGTGGTGCCGCGCACCGTACCGGACTACCGCGGCAATTAGGGACCGCGAAAGGAATAGCTGTCGGATGCTGCCCGTGTGGCACACCCTGAGCCTAGGCGAAGGGCGTGGTTTTGGCCCACCTCGCCCATCGCTGAGGCTCAGGGCGTGCCACCCCATTGCGACATTTATTCCTTGCGTGGTCCTACCGTCTGAGGCACGCGTTTCCCTTTCCTCCGTTCGTTTCGCGATTCACTCGTCGAGCAGCAGCAAATGGACATTATCGCACGTCGCTACGACACGCTGGAACTGGTCTGCATCCGTGTCGAGGACGGGCAGATCCGGAGTATTCAACCTCAGGCCACTGTCCCCGACACAGCGGAGGCTCCCTGGGTGGCGCCGGGCTTGGTTGACATTCAAGTGAACGGCTGCTGCGGCCGAGATTTCCTGGAGCCGGGATTGAGCGTCGGCGGCGTGGCGGAGATCGGCAGGGCCGTGGCGCAACAGGGCGTGACCGGTTACTGTCCCACGATCACCACGCACAGTTTCGCTCGGCTGGCCCACGCCGCGCGGACCATCGCGCGCGCCTGCGAAGAGGACCGGACCGTCGCTGTGCAAGTGGTGGGCATCCACCGTGAGGGTCCCTACATCTCTGGGGAGGATGGTCCGCGCGGCGCCCATCCTCGCGAACACGTGCGACCGCCGGATTGGGAGGAATTCCAGCGGCTTCAAGAGGCTGCTGGCGGACGCATTCGCATCCTGACGCTGTCACCGGAGTACGCGTCGGCGGCGGACTTCGCGGCCCGTGTGGCGAAGACCAACGTCATTGTCGCCATCGGCCACACCGGTGCAGACTCGGCACAGATCCGCGCGGCCGTGGACGCGGGGGCCAAGCTGAGTACGCACTTAGGCAACGGCGCCCACGGACAAATCCGGCGTCATCCGAACTACCTCTGGGATCAGTTGGCGGAAGATCGCTTGACCGCCAGCCTGATCGTCGATGGGCACCATCTGCCGCCCACAGTCGTGAAGGTCTTTGTGCGTGCCAAGAGTCTGGAGCGTTGCCTCCTGATCAGTGATCTCACCGGACTGGCTGGCCGGCCACCGGGTCGTTACGAGGCGTCCAGTCTGGGGGCGGTCGAAGTTCTGGAGGACGGCCGGCTGGTCGTCGCCGGGCAACGCCAATTGCTGGCCGGCGCCGCCCTGCCGCTGACCGTCGGGATTACCAATCTGATGCGGTTCACCGGCGCGAGTCTGCAGACAGCGGTGGACCTGGCCAGCCTCCGCCCGGCCGCCTTCGTCGGGGTGCCCGCCCGCGGTCTGAAAGTCGGCGCTCCGGCTGACCTCGTCTTGTTCCATTTGTCCGGCGGCGTCGATAGCGTCGGTCAATTGGAAGTCCTGGCGACATGCCTGGCCGGTCAAATCCTGCCCAGGGACGCGGTCCTCCTCCCGTCGCGCCGCCACTTGTCTTGACGAGCACCGTCCTATAATACAGCCATGTCCACACTACACTGCAAACCTCGGAATCTCCGCGAACTGCGAGAGCATGGCTGGGTTTCCAAGTCGGTCAAACAAGAGCTTCACGACAACTTCCTGGCTATGCTGGCGCAGGGCGAGGAACTGTTTCCGGGCATCATCGGCTATGACGATACGGTGATTCCGGAAATCAACCTGGCTCTGCTGGCACGTCACGACATGCTGTTCCTGGGCGAGAAGGGCCAAGGCAAGACGCGCCTGATGCGCAGTTTGATAAGGTTCCTGGACGAAGACATACCCTACCTCGATCTGCCGGCAGCGCCGTTTCACGAAGATCCCTACCGTCCGCTCAGCCGCGTGGGCAAACGCTTTGTGGCCGAGCACGCGGAGGAAGACGTGCCGATTGTCTGGTGGCGGCGCGAGGACCGGTACGCTGAGCGACTGGCACCGGGCACCAAGTTCGCCGACATCATCGGCGAGATCGATCCAGCCAAGCTGGCCGGAGGCCAAAGCATGTCGACCGAGGAAGCCCTGCACTTCGGGCTGATCCCGCGTATGCACCGCGGCATCTTCGCGGTCAATGAGTTACCGGAGCTCGATGAGTTGGTGCAGGTCGGGCTGTTCAATATCCTCGAAGAACGCGACATTCAAATCCGCGGATACCCGATTCGCTTCGACCTGGACGTGGTGTTACTGTTCTCCGCCAATCCGGCCACCTTCAATCGTAGCGGCAAGGTCATCCCGCAACTGAAGGACCGGATCGGGTCGGCCATCCACACGCACTACCCGCGGTCTCGCGATCAGGGGATCCAGATCATGGAACAGGAGGCGGGCCTGGACCTGGGCGGACGCTACCCGGTCGTGGTGCCCTATTTCATGCGCGAGATCGTCGAAGAGATTACGGTCCAGGCGCGCCAGTCGAAGTTCGTCGACCAGCTGTCGGGCGTGAGTGCCCGCCTGAGCATGGCGAACTACCGGATCATGGTGGCCAGTGCCCGGCAGCGGGCCGTGCTATTGGGTGAGCAACCCGCGGTGCCGCGGATCAGCGACCTGGGCCGCATCTACTCGTCCTCGCTAGGCAAGCTGGAACTGGATCTGATGGGTAGCCACCAGATGACGGAACGGCAGGTGCTGGATGCGGTGACGGCGTCCGCGATCCGCGTGGTGTTTACACAGTACGTGGACCAACACGGGTTGGCGGAGATCTCGGAGATTTTCCGCAAAGGCGTGAAGATCGAAGTCGGCGATTTGTTGCCGTCCAGCTACTACGCGGAACGCTTGCAGCGGGTGCCCCCCGTGTGGGACAAGGCCTTCGAGGTCAACGCTTCGACCGATGCCGCCGTGCGTGCGTCGTGCGTCGAGTTCGTGCTCGCTGGCCTCTACGCGCTGGACCTCATCTCGCGCGGCCAACACCACGGCCGCCTGGCGTACGAGGTGACGTAGGGGCTGCGGCTTGCGTGCCGACTACCGGAGTGGGCCCGCGAACTGCACCCCATAAGGCGAGCGGCAGGAAATAACTTACCCAACTTAATGTAGGATGGTCGTCCAAGACCGTCCCGATCGGCCTGGAAAGGCCGACCTACGGGTAAGTTATTTCCTGCCGCTCGCCTAACACTACACGGTTCTTCGGGGGCGTACCTTCGGCAAAACAACAAGTGGTTCGTCGTCTCTCCGAGTCTGACGTTGGACCGCTGCCTGAAAGCAGTCCGGGACGGTGGGCTATTCACGCCATGACATGAAGGAAAAACGCAAGAAAAAGAAGAATGCAAAAGCCGCTCCCGCACCAGCCCCTGAAGCTGCCGCCGCTCCCGCCTTGCCCAAGGATGCCGTCTCGCTGGCTCTGCTGCAAAAAGCGAAGAGGTTGGTGGCCCAACTTGGCAGCATCAAAGAGGCCAAGGCCGCGATTGATGCGCTGGCTCAGTTGCTGGATTGAGGCTGGTCCCCAACAGGACGGGGCAAAATGACAAATTGCAGCCTATAGCTTCCCTTGGAGGATCAAGCTCACGGGAGCCAGGGGCTGAATCGTCACGTCCAACGTGCCCTGCTTGGAAACGGCGATCGGCGATCCGCGGAGCTGACCGCGCAAGTCGCAAGGCTGCGCGGTGGGGGCCTGCAGGCCCTGGGGCAAACGCACCGTGTAGACGCCGGAATCCCCCGTCTGCTCCCACAATCGCAAGAGCGTCCCTGCGCCGTAAGGGTTGGCGCCGAAGGCCGTGACCAGCAACCCGCGGCGCACAGGTCCCGCCGCCGCCGGTTCGCCGTGCGGCGCCGCGTCTCCGGCTTTCTTCGTGATGGCCAGGCCGACGGAAATCGGGGGCAGCTTGCCCGGCGCGTCGTCCGACACGACCGCCAGGCAACCGGCGCGGGCCTCCCACGAACCGCCTACCAGCGAGGCCTCAGTCGACTCGGCCGCCGCCACCAGCCACAGACGCACGCGCGATGACCACGAGCCTTCGATCCACTGCGCGAAGTTCGTCGAATAGACGTTGTTGAAGAGATTGACGAACACGTCCGGTGTGTGGGCGACGAAATCGCGCGAATAGCGCCATAAGCCCGGATGCTCCAGGCTCACCAACTGGGCGTCGATCGGACAGAGGCCTGTGCGAGTGCCGTCCGCTGCATTGATCAGGAGCCCGCCGTTCAGACAGAAGATCTCGTGGTTCGATCCCGGAACCAGGTCCTTGGCCGGGTTCACGATGCTGCCCAAGCGAGCCAGGTGGAAGGTCGGATTGTCGGCGCGGAGCGGGAAGCAGAGCCAGCCTCCCTCGGGCCACGGATCGGGTGTCTTGCCGGTAATCGACCACTCCAGATCCAGACAGGGCCTGCCGGCGTAAAGCGTCACTCGCAATTGCGTAGCGTCGGGGATGATGCCGCGGGGAGCCGCCTTGAGCAAGGCGGTGGCTTCGACCGCGTCGCTGCGAATCTCCACGGTCGCAGCGCTCGCGGTCGCCGCGGAATAGGGATATTCTTTGGCCGACGGTAAGCCGGGTTTGCCGTGGCTGATCATTTCGCCCGAGGTTGGCGACAAGACATAGGCACGCGTAAAGCTGGCGTTCTGATCGGCGTCGAATCGCTCGTACAAGTACTGCCCCAAGGCGTAACGCGATTGGAGGTTGACCAATTCCCGGCCCGTGCTCTTGTCCACGATCGAACGAATGCCGCACCGCGCCGGATCGAGCGTCACGCGGAGCAGCTCGTTCTCGAGGTACTGGGCGTTGGCGCGAGGTGCGACGTGTCCCTGAGGCGTCTGCTGCGACGGCACAAACGTCCGATAGCCCAGCGGCGGCAGGTTCTTGGCCACGAAACGCAGCCGCCCGTTGTCAGCCGCTGCCGCGATGGTTTCCTGACTCGCGACGTCCGTCAAAGCGGTTACGACGCCGGTCCAGGGCAGGTCGACTTCGCCGTCGCGCGTCCAGGGTAACGGATTGAACACCACGATGCGGCGGCCGGAAACGTTGACCGCCTTGGCCAGCCCATTTAGCCGCTGCTGGAGCGCCGCATCGACCGTCGCAGCCGCTTGGTGAGCGTAGGCGCGTTTCTGGTCGAATCCCTCCAGCAGGAAACGATAGTTGCCCGCGGCGAGTTTCTTTTTCCAGGGTTCGCCATAGCTGTAGCCGGCATATCGGCCGACGTCCGGCCCCCAGGTGTGTTCACCGAACAAGAGCGTGTTCTCGTAAGCGGCGGCAACGACCGAGCCGGCCGGCTCGGTCGGCACACCCCATGCGCCCAGGAGCGTGTCGAGGGCTTCCAAGGCCGCGATGTGGGGACGCGTCGCGTGGGCCGCCTGCGTCTCGATCGGCATCGAGCCGATACCGTGAATCCACGTGTCCGGCATGTCGCCGCGGATGACCGGCAGGTCCGGCTTCTCACGCGAGATGGCTTCAGCAAAGTCCGACATCTGGCCAAAGCGAACGCGCACGCCGGGCAGCTCACGCTTGGCTCGATCGAACAGCCCGTCGACCTCCTTGGTGTTGGGCGGCCCGTGGTTGTCGCCGGTCATCCACATACACAGCCAAGCCTTATGAGGCCAGTTAGGCGGCGGAGAAAGGCTTGAGCCGTAGGCCGACGAGAACATGGTCAGCACGCGCGATCCATCGGGACCTTCCCACCAGTGCAAGAGGGGAACATCGGGATGCGAGCAGCCCTCGTTGCATCCCAAGTGAAAGAACTTTACTCCTGCCTGGGCTAGGATCGTGGCGGTCACCCCGGTGTGCGAAGTCACGTCGGTCATCTTGGCCGACGTCGGCAGCGGTTGCTCGGCCAGTCTGGCCATCTCGACCGAGTAACGGAAGCCGCGCGCCAAGTCCTCCAGGTCGAGCGATTCGGTATGTGTGGTAAATGCCAGAGCCTGGGGAGCCAGTCGCCCGGCACGCATGGCGGCCAGGAACCGCTCGCGCCGTTCCGGAGTCTGGCCCGGCCAGAGAATCTGGGCCATCGGCCAGCCGGCCAAGGTCCAGGTGAACTGCTGGTCCGGCGGCAGATTGCGGCTCTCGTCGACCAGTTGCAGGGCCTGATCGGCCATCGACGTTCGATAGCGGTCCACCACACGGCTGGCCAGATCCGTATAGCCGATATCGAAATGCGTTTTGGAAACGACGATCACTTCTTCGAGCTTAGGCCACTGCGAAGCGTTCTGAGCCCAAGCCGGAATTCCGGTCTGCAACAACCACGTCCCCAGCAGAAAGCGATATGTGAAACGAAGCAGCGTCTGTCGAAAACTTTGATACATCATGGCGATATCCTACAGTGATTCCTTTTGCGGTCCTCAGTATACAAACGGCAATAGCCGATAGCTGCGCCGCTGGTATCCAGCCATGAATACGCGGCAGAAACGAGCCACAGCAGCCGGCTGCCACGGACAATCCAGTGCGCCGGCACGTGTCCTTGGAAGGGTCGGCGCAGCCCGATGTAGAGTTCCAGGGCGACCCACATCGGCAGCACCAGCAGGAGTTCGCGCACCGGCCACTCGCCCAAGTGCGGACTCGCCAGCACGGGTCCCAGAATGGTCAAGCACATGGCCGCTACGGCCATTCCATAGCGATTCACAGGATACTCCTCAGTCGCTCAGGTGCGAGTGTTCATCGGGGCTGAAGGCCACCGCGCCCACCTGGCAGCGGACACCGCCGTTGTCGCCCGGACGGCTGCCAGACTTGTAAGGGGCACTAGGGAGCCAGCCACCACTCCCGGCGTACGCCGAGTCGCGTCAGGAGCACGATCACGCCCACGACAGCGGCCCCGAGGGCGGCCAGTAGGACGGCGGCACTAGCGATATCCAAGGCAGCCGCAAGCAGTTCGTTCTCCCGGCGATCGATGGCCTTCGCAATATACTCCAAGGCGCTGTTGAACATCTCGGCCGTAAACACGACCGTGATGCACAACAATAACAGACACCACTCGCTGAGGCTTGCTCGCAAAAAGGCGGCGGCGACGATCACCCCGACGGCGCAGACCAAGTGCACGCCGAAGCTGGCTTGTCCTCGCACGCCGAGGGCGATACCTCGGAAGGCGTCGCGAAACTTCTGCAGCCAGGAGCGGGGCGTGGGACGGAACTCGTCGGTCATGGCCGCACAGTCTCCAGTTCAGTCGGGATGTGAGGCCTGGTCGAGCCACGCCAACTCCAGGTTCAGCTCCCCGTTCGCGACCGGGATGACCAGGCGGGCGGGCGTCGTCGTCGGCTCGCGTTTGAGGAACCCTGGAATCGCGCGCAGACAGGCTTCGGTCAATTCCAATTCCCACGCCAACGGAGGCCGCACCGCCATACCGGGATTCACGCGGAAGATCGACGGATACGCTTCCGGACCGGCCACGGGCCAGCCGTGCTTCTCGGCCGCGTCCAGGTCACGGATGGCGATCTCGAACGCTTCGCCATACGTGATCGACATGCCGGAGTGCCGCCGCTCAGCGTCATGATCGCCCCGCAGAATCGCATTCAGCACTTCCCAGTCCTCGTACAGAGCCAGCCCCAGGGTCATTCCCGACTGGCCCATGACCACGGCGTACCATGTGTTGGTTTGGAGTTTGTCGCAGCGGACGACGATTGTCATGTCGCTGGGCACGTCGCGCCAGGGCCGCTTGCCATAGAATTCGGCCGCCGCCGCAAAGAAACCGGCCACTTGCCGTTCCGTCATACCCGGCGTGTCGATCAGGGCGGTCAACTGCTGGGGTTCCGCGACCCGCTTCGCCATGTCCAGGAAGACGAAATCCACGTGATCCAGCTCGTCGCTAGTCACACACTGGACGTCGAGCGGTTCCAGGTGCGGAGCGAGCGCGAGGCGATACTCCTCCGTAGCGACTTCGACCACGCCGGGCCGGTACGGCTCGCCCGCCAGCGGCGCGAGCATCCCCGCCAGCACCGCCTGCCGCAGCCAGGCAGGGCTGGGTTCCTCCATGCGTACGTCCTGGTGGATGATCAGGTCCTCGTCCCGGCTGGTGACCAGCACGCACCACGGTCTCTGAGGTGGGCCCTCGCCCGTGATCCATAGGGCCAATTTGCGTATATCGGCCTGCCAGACCTGGCCTACCCGTTGCGGTAATTCGTCTAGTTCCGCGGCCCGCTGCTCAACCTCGTCCGCCGATAGACGTTCCAGTCCGGTGTGCTGTTCCAGTACTTCGAGCACGCGCTCCACGTGCTCCAGGTCCGTCCACAATTCGCACTGCACGCCGAGGTCTTCGAGCTTGGGCTTCCAGGCCCGAAACAGGGGCTTCGAACGCACCTGCACGCATTCCGGCCGGCGCGGTTCGTCGTCCTCCGGGTTGCGCATCACCTCCAACAGATCCAACAGCAACTCGCCGGGATTCGGTTCTTCTTGGATATGCCCGGCCAGTGCGATCAGGGCGTTCGTACCGGCCTCGGCCACGACGAAGGTCCACGGCAGGTTCTCTTCGCGCTCTCCCTTGATTTTTGCCCGCCGCAAGTCGACCTGCCAAACCTCATCCGGGGCGACCGGCAACTCGCTGACCGCTTCTCGCAGGTACGCCCAGGAGGCCCGTCGGCGGGGCGCGGCTTCTGGCAGAGGTATCGCCAGGGTTTGCCGCGCCCAGGTCACCGCGCCGGATGTGTCTCGCCACCCGGACATGTATTTGCTGGCGTACGCCACCGCCTCGGTTTCGTGGCCGCGCTGCACGTAATTTGGCAAGTCCGCGGGGAGCTGCTCATGCCCCAGCAGGTACTTGGCGACATGGGGGTTCGCCGCATGCGCTTCGCCCAGCAGGGCGCGGGCGCTCGCGGTGTCGCCCTCGCGACGAAAGACCAACAGCGCGCGGCTGAACGACCACTCCGCCGCATCATCTTCGTCGTACTGAGTCAGCAGCTGTTCGAGCTCGTCGTTTCGGCTGGTGTCGCAGTAGTAGGAGGCGAGCACGTACCGCACGCCCTGGTTGTCGTTGGCGTTCAACGCCAGCAGCCCCTGGCAATGCCCGATCGCCTCGTCGCGCCGCCCCACGGCCCACAGGGCTTGGGCCAGCCCCAGCCGCGCCCGCATGTAGGGGCGGGTCTGCGAGGCGGACCAAAAATGACCGGCGAGTTTCCGCAGGCCCTTCGCGCCGCCGAGCACTCGCTCGCCCGCTTCGACACCCAGTTGGTACATCTTGACCGCCTCGTCCGACGCAGGAGCCAGTTCGCCTAACAGCACGTAGGCGTCCGCACAGTCGGGGCAGACGTCAATCGCTTGCACGGCCAAGTCGAAGCGTTCGTCCGGAGTCTCGGCGTCGTAGGCCTGGTCCAGTAAATCCTGCGCTTCGGCGTCGGCCGGATCGGCGCTCTCCAGGAAGCCTGAATCTCGCAGGAACTTGAATATGTCACCTTCCGTCGTCAGGTGATCTGGCAGCGGCTGGTCCGTGGGAGATGGGGCCGGCTGCGAGCGGCGACCCCGGTTCGGCGGCTTCTGTGACTTCCGTTTCTTCTTCGACACGAGCAACTCCTCACGCGGCCTGGGGCCGCCACCAAAGTAGCATGGCTCTCCAGAGCCGTGCCTGTGCGACTTCTGAGTGGCAAATCGCTGCCGATACTGCCCGGCTCTGGAGAGCCAGGCTACGAAAAACGCGCACCCCGTGCGCGCCTCCCCCAACCTCCGTCTGCTCACGCGGCAAACCGCTAAGGATTGCGAAATGAATTAGTGTCGGGTCTTCAAAGTAGCCATCACGCTCCGCGTGATGGCATGTCATCTCGCAGAGCGAGATGACCACATTCTTGCGACAGTTATTTCTTTCGCGATCCTAAGTAGGTCGGGCTTTCCAGCCTGACTCCCAACGACCGTCAGCCTGGAAAGGCTGACCTACTGCCCACGTCGGCCATTGTCCGGCATCTGTCCAGGAAGATCAAGATACCCAAGCGACACATCCAAGCGACCCACGATTGTGTTCCCGCACCAAGAGATTACTCTAACGCATTGTGTTCGCGTCAGCCCCCGATTTACAAAGCCGTTACACAAATCTCGGCGCGCATACAGAACAATAGGCGGTAGTGTTTCGTCTTGACTATCGTCACAAGATCCAACGCAGTGGGCGGTGCCCACCCTGAGCATCTTCAGCAAGGAACCGGTATATGACTTTGACACGCTTGTGGGCCACGGGTGCCTTGGTGCTGGTTTGTGCCGTGAGCGGGCCGGCTCAGCCACCGGCCGGCGAACCGAACCCAGTACCGGATCAGACGCTTCGTGAACAGACGATCTACGTGCCCTTCTCGAAGCTGCGGAAGGTTTTCGAGCAGCCGGGCCGGGGCGTGTTCTTGCCGTACGAGGAATTCCAGACGCTCTGGAAGCAAGCCCGCGAAGCCAAGTTGCCTCAGCCCGACCTGAAACCGCCCGTGGCCGCGCTGATCACCGACATCGAGAGCGAAGCCGCCGTCGCCGACGAGGTGGTGAATGTGACCGCCAAGCTGAACATCGAAGTGCTCGCGCCCGGCTGGCATTCAGTGCCGCTGCGGTTGGCGGATGCGGCGATCCTCACCGCGAAACTCCGCGACCAGCCGGCCCGGATTACCTCCGACCCGAATACGGGCTACGCGCTGCTGCTGCAGAAGCAAGGCAAGGCCGCCGAGCAGTTCGAACTGACGTTGGAGTACGTCAAAGCGTTCACGAAGTCGCCCGGCCAGAACAAGGTCTCCTTCCAGGCACCTCAGGCGCCGGTCAACCGCTGGCGGATCCGCATTCCGCAATCCGGTGTCAAGGTGAACGTGCAACCGCTGATCGCCGCCACCCAGGAACCCGCGGCCGCACCGCCCGCCGCGCCGGCCAAGGAGACCGTGGTCCTGGCGTTCGTCGGCTCGTCGCCTACGGTCAGCGTCGACTGGACGCCCAAGGCCGAAGGCGCGGCCGGACTGGAGGCCCTGGCCACGGTGCAAGCCGACCATCAAGTGACGATCGACGAGGGCGTCATCCGCACCCGGGCCCAGTTGGCCTACAAGATCAGCCGCGCGGAATTGACCCAACTGTCGTTGCAGACGCCGGCCGATCACAAGGTCCTGAACGTGTTCGATCCGAACGTCAAGGAGTGGAAGGTGGAACAGCAAGGCGACGTCAACACGATTCGCGTGCAACTCTACGAACCGGCCCGCGCGACGCAGAGCCTGATCGTGGAGCTCGAACAGTTCAGCGACGACTTGTGGAAGAACCAAGTCGCCACGCCGGTCGTGAAAGCCCTGGGCGTCGGCCAGCAGCAGGGCGTCGTGGTGGTGCGTGTGGCGGCCACCTTGCGGGCCGAGGCGGTCGACCGCGTGGGGCTGCTGCAGTTGGACGCGGGCGAGTTGCCTCAGGCCTTCGCCGGCCAGCCGTGGACCTGCTCCTACCGGTACGCCACGCTGCCGACGACGCTGCAGATGCTGACCCTGCGTTTGGAAAAAGTCCAGCCGCAGATTCGGACTCGCGAGTTGCTGGAAGCCTACCTGGAGCCGGAACGCTTGACGCTCGACTGGCTGGTGATCTACGAGATCGAACGCGCCGGGGTGTTCCAATTGGAGCTGGACATCCCCGCTCAATTCGAGGTCCGGCAGGTCCAAGGCCAGGCCGCGGCAGATGCCCAGCCGGTCGCCGTGGATGCCCACCACTTAACAGGTGAGAAGAAGACCCGTTTGATCGTCAACCTGGCCCGCAAGGCGCTGGGCAAGGTGGGCCTGCTGGTCGAACTGCAGCGGCGGCTGGAAGATCCCAACCTGCTGACGCCCACCAACCAAGCCTCCGATATTTCCCTGCCGGTGCCGCGCGTGGTGCCCACCGGTATTGAACGGTCGGTGGGCCGCTTGATTGTCTACGCGCCGGAGAGCCTGCGGGTCAACCCGACCAAGCAGGAGGGACTGCAGGTGCTGTCGGTCGCCGATGCGTTGGAAGGCACGGCCTCGACGCGCAATAACCGGTTCGGTGCGGCCCGCGAAATCCTGTCCTACGGCTACGGCCGTGAGGCGGTCGACCTGGTGCTGACGGCCGAGCGTCGCAAGCCGCAGATCACCGCGGCCCAATTGCTGGTGGCCCGCATCGAGGCCGGGGTCGTGAACTACGAAGCCACGCTGTTCTACGAGATTCGCTACAGCAGCGTGAAAGCCTTGCGTCTGGATGTCCCCACCAACTTGGTCGGCGAGATTCGCAATCAATCGACCGCGGTGGTCAGCGAAGCCAAGCTGGATCCGCAGCCGGACAATGTGCCGGACGGCTACGTGGCCTGGAGCCTGACCGGTCAGACGGAGTTGCTCGGCGACCTCACGATCAAGTTCGCCTGGAATAAGAAACTGGGTGACCTGGAGGTCGGCAAGGGGATCGATCTGAGCATGCCCTGCCTGAAACCGCAAGACATCGATCGGGCCTGGGGACAGATCGTGCTGGCCAAGGCCGAGACGCTGGACGTGCAGCCCTCCGGCAAGCCCACGGGACTACAGCCGATCGACCCGCAACGCTTAATGAAGGAGGTCCGCATCGACGATGCCGCCCGGGCCTTCGAGTTCTACAAAGATTGGAAGTTGCAGGTCCAGGTCACGCAGTTCCAACTGGAGGAAGTGAAACGCACCAGCATCGAGCTGGCGGTCGTGCGGATGGAGGTCACGCGGAGCAAGGTGATCTCGGTCCAAGCCCTCTATCGAGTCCGCAGCGCGCGGCAGCGGTTGGCCATGGTCTTGCCCAACGAGGTGGCCTTCGACACCGAGCCGCTCCGCATCAACGGCCGCGCGATTCCTCTGGAACGCGGCGACCAGGACGAGTTCTACATTCCGCTGGTCGGCCAGGAAGCGAAGCAGGCCTTCGTGCTGGAGGTACGGTACACTGTGGCGGGCGACTACACGCGACTGGACCTGCCACACTTCCCGGAGGAGCCGGCGGTACAGAAGGTCTACCTCTGCGCCTACCTGCCGCGCGAGTTGACTTTCCTGGGCTCGCTCGGTCCCTGGACGGATGAGACCGGCTGGCCGTGGTTCGAGTACCTGTCCCGCACTGCGACTCGGGCTCCGTCCGACGAGGAACTGGTCAAGCAAGTCATCGGGACGTTGGAGGTACCGAATCCGTTCAAGGACTTCGCCTCGGACGGGCGTTTGCAGACCTTCTCGACCTTGCGGCCGGCACCGCCACCGGAGGGTTCCCTACGTTTGTTGGCCGTGCAGCACTGGTTCTTCAGCGGGCTGGTGTTCGTGCTCGTCGCGGCCGTGGGCGTGGCTGTCGTGCGGCGACCCTTGAGTCACAAGCTCAACGCCCTCGTGGCGCTGCTGGCGACGCTGGTCGTGCTGGGCGTCTTCCTGCCCACATTGGCCCGCCAACTGCTGGGCGGGGCGTTGCTGAGTGCCGTGCTCGTGGTGCTGGCCACCTGGACCGGCCTCTACCTGCTGACGGCGTGGCGGCAGTTGGCGACGGTCCTGACTTGGCCGCGGATTCCCACCCCGGCCCCGCCGGTGGTCACCTCACCCGTGATGAGTCCACCGGCGGACAGCAGTGGAGGTTCACCGTTCGTGCCGCAGGAACAGCCCGTGCCGGCCGAGATTGCCACGCCGCAGACCTCGGAGCAAGGAGGACAGAGCCATGGGTAACCCGAAATCTTTCTCGTTCCCACGCTCCGCGTGGGAGCGCACGTCTCGACGCTCCGCGTCGTCTGCCCAAGGTGTAGGGTGGGCTGTGCCCACCAGGCACAAGCAGTTGTGGTGGGCACAGCCCACCCTACGGCTCTTTCACAGCCTCTCCGCGTCGTCTGCCCAAGGACGCAGAGCGTCCGCGGCTTGCGTTCCGACGCAGAGCGTCGGAACGAGAAGAACGCTCGCGCACGGCCTTCTCCTTGGGCTCAGCACCATCCTACTTCTAACCAGCCCCCGTCTCGCGACGGCCCAGGACAAGCCCGCTCCGCCCGAGACCGTTCGTGAGATCTACGTTCCCTTCGAAGACCTCGCCATCCTACTGGAAAGCGGTCCGCAACGCGTCTACCTGACCCGTCCGGAATACGCCGACCTGCTGGCCAAAGCCAGGCTGACCAAGCCCGAGGACAAAGCCCCGCAGGGGGCCGTCGTCCTGTCCGCTGAAACGATGGCGACCATCGACCGCCAGCGCGCGCGGCTCACGGTCGTCTTGGAGGTCGACGTCCTGCAGGACGGTCTCCAGGCCCTGCCGCTGGAATTGGCCGGTGTCGGCGTCCGCAGCGCCGTCTGGGAGCAGGACCACCGGCCCGCGGCCGTCGGCTTGAGCGACAAAGGCCAGCCGATTCTGTTCGTCGAGGGCCGCGGTCGCCAGCGTTTGACGTTGGAGCTGGTCACGCCGCTGCAGACCTCCGCGGCCCAGCAGACCCTGAATTTCCAGTTGCCCGCGGCGGCGGCCGCCCGCCTGCAACTGACCGTGCCGGGGAACGTCGAAATCAAGAGCGGCAGCCAAGTCATTCGACGTGTGATCGACGAGGCCGCGGGCGTCACGCGTTTCACCCTGCTGCCGCCGCGCGGTCCGACAACGCTGGTGATGTCGCTGAACAACAAGACCTTGCAGCAGCAACGCGTGGTGATCGCGCGTAGCGTCATCGTGGACGAAGTCACGTCGGCCTACGAGCGACTGCACGCCACGGTGTCGTTCGAGGTGCTGCACGGAGCGACCGATCGCTTTCGCTTCGCGCTGCCGGACGGTTTTGAACCGACCGAGGTGCTCAGTCCGCTGGTGGCCCGCTGGCTGGTCGAGAAAGAGGCGGCCCGCCGCGTGCTGGAGGTCCGGCTGCGCGAGCCGTCCCAAGGCCAGGTGGTCATCAATCTGTCGGCCACCCGCACCCAGACCAATGCGGCGGCTACCAAATCGCGGCTGGCGGCGTGGCAGATGCCGCAACTGGTGCCCCAGGACGTCGCCGGGCAAGTCGCCGTGGTCGGCTTGATCGTCGAAGATCGCCTGAAAGCCGAGTCGCTCGCATACCAAAGCCTGATCCCGATCGACAATGGCGTGTTGACGACCGCCCTGCCGGACACGGTGTTTCGTGCCGAGCCGGGCGCGCCGCACGTGGTCCCGGTCGCGGCGTACTACGCACCGCAGGCGGACTATCGGCTGGCCGCCACGTTCCGTACGCCGGAGGAACGCCTGAAAGTCACCACGAACCTGCTGCTGGTGCTGAACGAAAAGGAACAACGCGTGCACGGCGGATTCGGACTGGCGCCCGAGGCCGGAAAACGCTTCGACGTCCGCTTCTCCGTGCCGCCGGATTGGCAGGTGACCAAAGTGACCGCACTGGACGGGACTGCGCTGGCGATGGAACGTTACGACGATCCCCAGCAAGGCTCGCGGATCCAGGTACGGCTGCCAAAAGGGATTTCGCCCGGAGAAACGGGCAGCATCCTGTTCGAGGCGGTGAGTGTCCCGGAACGTTGGCTGGGCGAATGGGACCAACGTGCGGTGGTCTTCCCCAACTTTGCCGTCGACAAGGCGGATAGCGACGAAGGCGCACTGGCGGTGCGCGCCGAGGACGACTTCGTGGTTCGCCCGGATGTCTTGGACCAGCTCACGCCGCTGGACGAAAACGAGAAGGAGAAATACGGCCTGAAGGGCGTGACGTCCAATCTGGCGTACCGCTACGACGCTCAGCCATATCGGGCGACGCTGACCGTCCAGCGCACCACCCCGACGATCACGGCCCGCTGCTTTTCGTTCCTGCGGCTGGAACCGGAAGGCCTGACCGCCCACTACGAAATCCAATACCACATCCAGCAAGCCCGTGCCCGGCGGCTGTCGCTGGTTCTGCCGGCCAAGACGCCCCAATCGCTGGGCCTGGTCGGTTTGGCCGGTGCCACGGTCAAGGAATTCAGCAGCCAGGACGTCGAGGGCGGCCGACGCTGGACGGCCCTGCTGGCCGAAGCGGCCTCGGGCGACGTGCGTTTGGCCGTGGACTTCCAGCAGCCGTTGGAGGATCGCGACCTGGAGGGCTTCGCCTTACCGGTGATCCACGCGGATGACGTGGCGTATCAATCGGCCGTCGTCGCGGTGGAAGGCAGCGCCGATTTGGATATCGATGTTCGCACCGAGGCCCGCAAGATCGACGTGGGCGAATTGGTGGCGGCTCAATACCGAGTCGGCCGCCGGCTGTTGGGCAGTTACGGCTTCGTCGGGGCCGCGAAGGACGTGAAAGTGGACATCCATCGCCGGCCGGGCCACGCTTTGCCGCCGGCGCTGGTCCAGCGCGCTGAATTGTTGACGGCGGTCTCGGCCAGTGGCCGGAGTCAGACCACGGCCCGCTACCAACTGCGCACGAAAGCCTTGTTCCTCGAAATCAAACTTCCGCCGGAGTCGACGCTGTGGTCGGCTTTGCTGGACGGCGAGCCCGTGGCGCCCCAGCGCGACGGCGACAGCCTGTTGCTGAATCTGCCGGCCAGTGGCCAGCAGGCGACCCGTGATTTGCAGGTGGTGTATGAAACGCCGATCTCGGCCGTGTATCTGCTCGGGAATCTGCGTGCTACGGCGCCCGAGCTGTCGCTGCGCGCCGACCGCGGAGCCGCCGAGATCAAAGTGCCCACGGCCGACTTGGTATGGCACTTGGTGCTGCCTCCGGGCCATCGCCTGGTGCGTTCGAGCGGTACGGTGTTTACCGCCGATGTGCCGCGCCATCACTCGCCTTTGTGGAGCGTGGCGGCGGCGATGGTGGAAGCCTCCGGGGGCGTCGGCCGGGAAGGCGCTATGGGTCTGGTCACCGCGCAGCACGGTAGAATGATGAAACTCGCGCCAACAGCACCATTACGGTCGATGCTTGCAGCGCAGTACTCGCCTGCTGACTCCATGCAGTCCGAACACGCCGACGTGGCCGAGGCACCGACGGAACTGGGGCTCCAAATCGACGGCGACATGGTGTCCAACGCGCCCGCGCCGGGAGGCATGGGCGGAGGCATGGGCGGAGGGATGGGCGGCATGGGCGGAGGTATGGGCGGAGGTATGGGCGGCGGCGGTGCCGGGTTCGGCGGGCGCGGTCCGGGCCAGCGCGAGGACAAGATGCACACCTTGCGCGGTGCACAACTGCCCAGAGTAATGGCTGAGGCTGGCATCCGCCCGCTGGCGCGCCCGCTGCCAGAGCCTGCTCCTGCCGCTCCCAAGAGTGATCCGGAAAGTCCCCCCGCCGCCAAAGAGGCTCCGCTAGGCGACATGGCCGGTCAACCAGGTGCCCTGTCCCGTGCGGGGGAACGGCCGGCCATGCCTGGTCAACCGGGCATGACGGTCGGCGGTGTCGTGTCGAGTACTGCGCCCGTGATGCCCCCCTCGCCGCCGGCAGTCAACGGGCCGGGGTCGGGGTCGGGGCCGCAGTCGGCAACCGCTCTCGCTGCGCTACCTTCTCTGCAGTTGGGTCGCGACAAGTTCTGGGCCTTGGAAGGTGTGCGCAGCTTACCGATCGCCCTGGACGCTTCCGGCGATCAAGTCACGTTTCAGAGCTTGGGCGTCGAGCCGCGGCTGCAGGTGCTACTGGCCAACCAACGGCAGATGGGCTTCCTGGCCTGGGGCGTCGGGCTGGTGATCTTTGTGATTGGGCTGTTGCTCACGCGGCGTCCGCTACGGACGAAAACAAAATACGTCATCCGCGTGGCCTTGGCCGCGTTGGTGTTGCCGCTGGTGACCGGACTGGTGCACGAACTGGGCGATTCCTTCGACGCCGCCTTTTACGCCGCTTGCTGCCTGGTGGTCTACTATCTGCTGGCCGCTGTGGCCCAGTGGCTGGGCGGTTGTTGTTGCCGCTGGGGTTGGCGGAGGCCGGTGGGAGTATGAACCTAGAGTTCAAGAAGAAAGGACTAGAGACGAGAGGAAAAATCGAGACAGCAAGGAGTCTGGACAGAGGCGAATCGGATCTGATTAGTCGGCTTCAGCCGACTCCCCGTCTGCCACCAGCTTTAGCTGGTGGTAGAGTAGCGACGAAGAAAACCGGTAGCCGGCTTTAGCCGGGCTTCTCAAATAAGGTTTCAACCATGTCGAGTCATGTGTTTCACGAGATCTATCTTCACTTCAATTGGCATGTGAAAGAAGATCGGCAGATCCTCACGGCAGAACTCGAACCAGTAATACATGACTTCATCATCAAGCGGTGCCGAAAGACCAAAGGCGTTTACTTCCACGGCATCGGCGGTACGGAGACTCACGTTCACTTGGCGGTCAACATCGAGCCGCAGGTGACGATCAGCGAGTTGATCAAGGACTTGAAAGGTGGTAGTTCCCACGACACAAATCAAGCCAAGGGTTCAGCGGTCTTGAATTGGCAGCGAGGGTACGGAGTGGTCAGCTTTGGCCGCAACAACTTGGACTGGGTTTTGAAGTACATCGCCGGCCAGAAGCAACACCATGCCGCTGATACTGCGCTGGATCGCCTGGAGAGAACGACCGATTATGAAGATGAGACGCCACCGGATTATGTCTGAAGACATGACGAGAAGTCCGGCTGAAGCCGGCTGCTCATGGTTTCGTAGTTTCTTGTTTCCACCAGCTAAAGCTGGTGGCAGACGGGGAGTCGGCTGAAGCCGACTGACAGAAATAGCGACTGACGACAATTGCATGGCTGTCCGCAAATGAGAATTGTGCCTGACGACAATGCCACGGCTGTCCGGAAGAATCGGCAGCCCAGAAGAACGAAGAACAACGAAACAAAGGACTCCACTATGTCCAACCTTGTGATACACCTCATCGAGCCAGCCGCTGTGAAGCTGACACACTTCCTGCGCCGAGCACCGTTCACCGGTTTGGCTTGGCTCGTACTTGCCCTCAGCGCCGCCTCCTTAATAGCGGCCGAGCCACCCCCGCCTGCTGCGGCGATCGATCCCGCGGCGTTGGCGGAGCTGCTGGAGGCTAGCAAGCCGATCAAGCTGCCGGATGATGCGGTGATCATTCCGTACGATGCCGACAACGGTCTGGAAGGCGTGAGGAAAGCCGAACAAGTATTGGTCCCGTACGCCAAGTACGCGGAACTGTGGAACCGGGCGTTTCCGGACAAGAGACTCGACGTCAAACCGCCGGTCGTGCCGTACTCACTGGCGGGCGCCACATTCCGGGCGACCCTGTCCAGCGACGAGTTCCTTTTGCTCGAAGGGCACTTGGACCTGGACGTGTTCTCGGACAAAGACGTGCAGGTGCCGCTGCAACTGGCCGGCGGCGTGCTGGCCGCCGCCACCGTGGATGGCAAACCGGCACGGTTGCAGTTCGTCCAACCGGCGCCGGTTCTTCAAGGGCAAGCTCCCGCCCAGCAGCCGGCAGCTCAGGCCGCCAATGTTCCGGTTCAGACAGTGGTGCCAGCCCCTGCGCCGGACGCTTCGTTCGCCTTGCTGCATCTATCCGGCCGGGGCCGCCAGCGACTGGAACTGGCGATCCGCTTTGCGCTGGAACGCCGCGGCGGCTGGCGCGCGGTCGCGGGGCGCGTGCCGGTGGCCCCCGCTGCGGCGCTGGCGATCACGGTCCCGGCCGCCCGCACGGAGGTTCGCTTGACGGGCTTGGCTGACCGCGACAACTACGAGACGACGGCCGACAACGAAAAAATCGAAACGGCCCTACCGGCCACCGGCGTGTTCCAACTGCAGTGGCGGCCGAAAGTCGCGGAGGGCCAGGTCGATCGCAGTCTGACGGTCGACTCGCAAGCGGTCTTGGACGTGCAAGAGGACGGCCTGCGGCTGGTGTGGCGGCTGGGGCTGGAATTCCCCCGCAGCCGGCGCGCTGCGTTCACCATCTGGATCCCCGCCGATTACTTGGTGCAGAAGGTGGTGGGCGACAATGTGCGCAGTTGGGAGGTGAAGCCCGCCGAGAAACGGCAACGCCTGGAAGTCACGTTGCTCAAGGAGGCCGCGGACCGCGAGGTGGTGACCGTGCAGCTGTCCCGGCCTGGCGCCATCGCGCCGGACGGCCCGACCCCGTTCGCATCCCCCGTGGTCACCGTCGACGGCGCCGTTCTGCAAAAAGGCCGCTTGATCGTCCGCCGTAGCCCGCTGCTGGAACTGCGTACCGGGACCATCGAAGGTCTGTCGCGCACGGACATCCCGGCCGAACCGGCCGACAAGGCCGACGCGGTGGAAAGCCCGCTGGGGCTGCGGCCGTTCCAGGCTTACGAATTTGGTGCGGCGTCGTTCCAGCTGTCCTTGACGGCGGCTCCGGTCGCCAGCGAAGCGACGGCCACGGTCCAGTCGCTGCTGAAGATTGCGGAACGGGAGACCACGCTGGAAACCCGCGTGATGGTGGACGTGCGACAACGGCCTGTGCATCGCGTCCGGATCCACATCCCGAACACGTTCAAAACCGATCGAGTCACCGCGCCCGGCGATGCCAGCTGGGCCGTCACCGAGGAACAGGGGCAGCGGCTGCTGACGGTCTATCTGGCCGCCGGTCAACAGCAGCCCTTCTCCGTCCTGATCGTCGGTTCGCTGGGACGTCGGCAGGCGAACGATGCGGTCGCTGCTCCGCGGGTGAACGTGCTCGACGTGCTGCGGCAACAGGGTGACATCGTGGTCCAAGCGGACCCGGCCTTCGAAGTCAGGGTAACGGGCCTGCAAGGCTGTGAAACCCTGCTGCTCGACCAAGTCTTCAGCTGGCTACAAGCCGAGCAGCGAGCCTTGGCCCGGCTGGCGATTCGCACCAACCGTGCCGACTACCAGGCCCAGTTCGAAGTCACGACCCGCCGGCCGCGGGTCAGCGGTTCGACCATCACCAACGTCAAAGTGACGGACGTGGCTGTCGAGGAAACGATCATCCTGGACCTGACCATCCACGAAGCCGGCATCCGCGAGCTGTCGTTCCTGCTGCCGGCGCGGCTGGCCCAAGCCCGCTTCAACGCGCCCATGCTGCGTCAGAAAACGGACATGGACGAGCCAGGCAAACCGGGCTGGAAGCGGTTCCGCTTGGAACTGCAGGACCAAATCATCGGACAGTACCGCGTGCTGGTCGAGAACGACCGGCTGCTGCAGTCGGTGAAGCAGGACGAATCGGAACTGCAGGAGGCCCCGATCCCGCTGCTGAAAAGCATCCGCACCGAGCCCCGGCGCGGGGCCGCGCGCGGCGGCGAGCAACAGGCCGCCACCGACAGCGAGGAAGACATCCGCACCGATCAACGCTACGTGACGCTGGAAAATGCCGGCAGCGATGAAGTGCTGCCCGTCGACCAGCAGGGGCTGCAACCCCTGGGCCGGCAACAGGTCGAGTGGCGGAAGCTGGCGGCCATCTTGGGCGAAGGCATCACCCGGGCGTACTTGGTGAAAGGTGAGACGGCAGAGCCTAAGCTGACGTTCCGGATGAAGCAGCGTCAGACTGTCCAGACCGCCGGCGCACAGATCGGCCTGGCGGAGACGCTGCTGGTCGTGGACGCCAACGGCGCTTATCGAGGCCAACAGACGTATCACGTCAATAACACCACGGAGCAGTTCCTGGTGGTGCAATTGCCCGCCGACGCCCAATTGTGGACGGCCCTCGTGGCGGGCGAGCCGGTCAAGCCCACCGAAGTGCCCGGCGGGCAAGCTGCGGACCAGGTGCGGATCCCGCTGATCAAGACGGCCGAAGGCGATCGCGACTATCCGGTCGTGCTGAAGTACGGCGGCCAATTGTCTTCCCTGGCGCTGCTGGGGCAGGTGGCCTTCCCGCTGATCCACACCAAAAACATCAACGTGGAACTGAGCCGCGTCCGCCTGCGGTTGCCCGAGACGCAGCGCTGGTGGTACTTCGGCGGCACCATGCGGCAAGCGGTTGACGAGGGCGACTTCGAGGCCGAGTATCAGCGTTACAACCTGAAGCAGGTGGGCCGCCTGATGCAGGTCTGGGATAATGCGAATCCGTACGCCCGGGCGCGCGTCGCCAACAACTTGAAGCTACTCGGCGTCACCTTATACAACGGTCAGAGCCAGTACTCCGGGTACATGAACAACGATTCGTTCAGCAAGAACTACACCGCCAACCTGGCGGCCGTGCAACAGGCGCAGCAGAAGACCCAGCAGTATTACGCTCAGGAACAGCAGACGATCGTGGTGGACAATCGTGGCCGGCTGAATGACTTCTTCCAGGCCCAAGGGAACGGGCTGGCCCGCAACGTCGTACAGGGTTTGGGGACCAACTTCGATGTGACGGTTGCTGAAGACTCCAAACCGCAATCCGGCAAGCAGTCGTTCGACTCCCGCTGGCTGGACAGCAACCAGTTGAAGAACACCACCGTCAAGGCTGAGCAAGCGCAGAGCAGCCGCTACGCTGAAAAAGCACCCGCCCAGCGCCGTAGCGGCAAGGGCGGCAAGGTGAAGGAAGTCGAGGAGCGACAATCACTCGCCAAAGGCATCGCGGACCAGCAGAAACCTGCCAAGGGCCAACTGGACCTGTCCAATAAGTCCGAGTCTCAGCCCGCCCAGCAGCGCAGCCAGCAGGAACTCGCCAAACAGTATCAGCAGGAGTTAGAGGCCCAGACGGTGCAACAGGGCCAGCAGACGCAGATGCAGTTGGACGTGACCAAGGATCTGCCGATGCAAAATCGTCAGCGGGATGGTCAATCGCAGGTTGAGCAGTTGGCGCAGCAGGCGCCCCAAGGTCAGCAGGGCGGCGGTGGCCAGGCCGCTGGTGATCCCTTCGCTTCACCGGCCGACGGTGGCCAGATCAACATGAACACCTGGGCCGTTCCCGGCACTCCCGCCGCGATGACGCCCGTCGTGCCTGCCGCGCATTGGATCAGTCTGGACGTGGACCTGCCGGAACGTGGCCAGGAATTCCTGTTCACCACCCCGCGTGGCGACATCGCGATCACGGCGCAAACGGTCTCAACGTCGCTGGTCGAACGGCTGTGGCGGCTGTTGGGCTTGGCCGCCGCGATTCTGACGCTCGTGTTGGCCTACCAACTGGCGCGGTTCAGCGGGCCGCGGCTGCTCGGCTCGATCGTCGGCAACGTGTTCTTGCTGCTGGTGGGCTTCCTGAGCCTGGTGATCGGCATCTTTCCGGTGGCCGGTTTGCTGTTGATCCTGATCGGCGTCGTGCAACTCGCGCTCCGCCGCGTCCGCCAGCGGACTCGCGTGGCGCCTGGCTAGCCCTCGTTCCCAGGCTCTGCCTGGGAACGCACTGCCTTGCCGGCTCCGCCGGCCTGCTTGCGAGGCGGAGCCTCACGTCCAGTAGGTTACGAGGCAGATCTTCGTAACCAGAGCGGATGGACCGGTGGGATCCTATTGAGTCCTAGGACTCACTGGCCAGCCAACAAATCGACGACTTTCCAGAGGCTTCGCTCGAACTCGAACGGCCCGCGGCGGCCCGTCCGGATGGCTGCCAAGACTTGCTGTCGCTC
Organism: Planctomycetota bacterium; assembly: GCA_026692885.1. The sequence goes on from JAPLNJ010000385.1 coordinate 33,914, forward strand.
CGCCAGGGTTTCGCGCAATTGCTCGATCAGTTCGCCCAACAGCACCGCGCCGCGTTTACGAGGTCCCGTACCGCGGCACTAGCATTTCGACCAGCAGCAGTCCCAGGCCCAGGCAGACAAACACCTGAAAACGTTCCGCAAAGCGTTTGCGTTTTTCGGCTCGGATCTCGCCCCGCGTCAACTGCGCCAAATGTTGGTCGTAGATCTGCCCCAGGTCATAGGCCCGAGTCTGCGCCGGCACGTACGCCCCGCCGGTTGTTAGGGCGATCTCTTTGAGCAATCGTTCGTCCATGCGTGACCGCACTTCCTGGCCCTCGTGTTGCAGGAAGTGCAGTTGACCCTCCCGGTCGCGCACCGGAATTGGCGCGCCTTGCTGCGGGTCGCCCAAGCCGACCGTGATGATCTTCACGTTCCGTTCGGCGGCTTGCCGCGCCGCTTCCTCCGGGAAGGAATCGTGGTCCTCGCCATCGGTGATCAAGACCAGCACCTGATCGCGGTCCCGCTGCTCCGGCATCGCGACGAGCGCCTTGCGGATCGCGTCGCCGATCAGGCTCCCGCCGCGTGGCGCGCTGCCGGTATCGACCTCGGCCAAGGCCTGGCGGAGGAAACCTTGGTCGGTGGTCAGCGGCACCCGCACGACCGCCGCTCCGGCGAACACGAGCAGTCCGACGCGGTCGCCCGGCAGGCGTTTCAGCAAGTCCTGGATATCCGACTTCGCCCGCTCCAGCCGGTTCGGAGCTACATCCTGTGCCAACATCGACTTCGATACGTCCAGCAGCACGAACAAGTCGACGCCGCGCGCGGAGACCTGCTCGAAATAGACACCCCACCGCGGACGGGCCGCGGCCAGGATCAGGCAGGCGACGCCCAAAATCAACGCGATACCTTTGACCCACGCCCGCCCGCCGCCACCGGAGGGCAGCAGACGTGCGACCATGGCCGGGTCCACAAACCGCCTCGCTGCAGCCGCCCTCCGCCGTTGCGCATGCACCACCAGCCCGGCCAATAATGGCAGGAGCCACAAGCCCCACAGGAGATTCGGATTTTCCCAGTACATAGCAGCTCTCGAATTCAGCCGCCGGCCGCGGGGATCGTGGCCAGCGAGAAACGTTATACCATACCGCACGCTCCCGGAGTACCGGGGCGAGGGGAGCTGGGCAGGCTTACGCCTAACGGCTTTCTTGTGCTGCGGTATCCACCCGCTGCGATAACGACGCCAGCGGCGGGCCGTCCGGCAGTTGGTACGCGACATCGCCAAAATTGACCGTGACCGTGACGCCGTTGGCAAACTGCGTCTGCTGCACGGCGTGATCCGGCGTCAGCCAACGATGCGCGACCATCTCGGCGTAGCCCGTGGCCTGGGCGACTGGCGTAGCGGCTTGGTAACTCTGCACGAAACGCTCGCGGTTCTTGTTCCAAATCTCGCGGTTGAACATGAACATGGGCGGCGTGCCATACAGCGCGTTCCACAAGTCGCGGCGGGTCCATAGACTGGGCAGCTTGTTGTTGTAGTCGCCCCAGTACCATTGAGCCACCACGCAGTCATGGTAGACCAGTTCCCAAAGCGGTAGCCGGTAGGCGTGGCCCGTCTGAAATTTGGCGACACGTTCCGGCACTTCGTCCACAACCTTTAACATGTCGCGGCCGGAATCCGGCACGCGGTACGGCCCCAAGCTGAGCATCCCTTCAAAGTAATGCACGTAAGGCACGACTGCTTCGTGGCCCGTCTCGCTGCCGGTCACCAACCCGCACCCTTCGCTCACGTACTGCAGCAGGTCCACTTTGAACCGCCGGCTTTCCGTGCGGGTCATGGGGTGCGCGGGATCGTAGCACTCGCGCCAGGGCGAGGCAGTCGTCGTGTCGATGAACCGGCATTGATACGGATGGGTCTTCAACTCAGCCGGGATGCGTTCTCGCGCGTAGGCGACCGCCTGCCGATCGCACAACACACCGCATGGATACGACTGGTCGTCCTTGCCCGTCACCTCCCAGCCGCGTTCCCACTGGCCGTCCGCCGTGATGGTCAAGTCCTTGGGCCAGGCGGCCGTCGTCCAGTCGGAATGCACGTTGCGCAGCTTGGGGAAGTTGGCCGGATCCATCACGTCCTGGAAAATGTCGTAGCGGCTGGTGAGCACGCCCAGGTCGTTCAGTTGCCGCAGCACGTCCGGCGCAGCTCGGTTGCTCCACAGGATGCGTTGGAGGCCCAAAGACTGCAGTTCGCGGCACAGAGCGACGGCGTCCCGGTCCCAGCACCAGACGTTGACCGCGCCGATCAGTTTGTCGACGGCGGGGTTTTTCTTGCGTTTCTCCGCCAGGGTCACCAGCAGACCCGCTTGCTTGGCGTACTCGCGATATCGCTTGCACATCGCCACGTAGCCGCCCTCCTGGAAGGCCACCAGCCGCAGCCGCCGCGCCGGCCCAACCTGCTTCTTTTGCGGCAGCCAGAGTGGTGCCAGGCACAGCCGTTCGTTGACGCGGGGGATTTCGACGGCCGCATCGTCCGGCGTTTCCACCAGCGTCAGCAAGCCGCTCTGCCCGTCCGTGACTCCGTACCAGCCCATGCACAGACCGTGGCCGCCGAACAAGTGATACGACATCGGCGTGAGCGTCTTGTCGTCGACCGGGTAGCTGATGCCTTCGTTGACCGGCAGCACCAGGAAGGTATCCGGGCCCGTCGAAAATGGATGGGGATAAGCGATGGGTTTGACCAGTTCCCCCTCGCCCGCGATCTCGCAGACAAGCTCCGGCCGATCCGGCTCGAGCGTCAGGGTCACGGCCAACTGCAGCATGCTGGCGGGCTCGAGCAACCGTAGTGTCAGTCGGTTGCCGGTGCCGTTGGCTTGCAGTGTGAGGAGCTCTTGCCGGACCGTCTGCGTCCAGCGTTTGGCGGTTCGTCGATCCGCGATGGCGAGTGAGGCGTCGGACGTGCGAAACGTCACCTGGACCAAGGAGTTGCTTAGTTCCAGTGTCTCGGGCAGGTTCTTCGCCCGCAGATCGCTCAGGTTGCCGGCCAGTGTCAATTGCGCGTCGTCGAACCAGACGGTGGCCGGACCGTGACCGATCAGGCGTGGTTCGATGGTCTGAGTGCTGGCCGGGACAATGAACCGCGAGTGCAGCCGGCGCCAGTCCTTCCCGGCTTTGGCCGTATCGCCGCCAAACGCCCATTGAGTTGCTTTATCCGGCGTCTCGCGCAAGGTCACGCAGAGTGTCGCGTTGCCTTCGCCTTGGACGCGGACCCAGCCGCTGAGTTCGTAGATTTGACCGGGTGCGACGGCCAGGCGTTGGCGTTGAGGGAAGGACCAGTCCTGGGATCCCGTGTGCTCGATCCGCACGGCCTGTTTCCCGCCGTGGGTCTCTTTCGTTTCCAAGGAGCACGTGCCGCCAGGCGTGCGCGTCCAGAGTTGCCCCCAGCCCCCTAACCCCTGCTCGAAGTTGCCGTTCTCCAGCAGGTTTTCGCCCGCGGCAGACCGCTGCGGGCAGGTCCCCCAGGCGGCGAGTAGGATCACGAGAAGAACGCTCACTGCTGCTTTCCGATGCATGGCTCACCTATTCTGTTAAGCTTGGTACGGATGGACGTACGGCGGGCGGTAGTCGCGTTGGAGCAACTTGGCCGCTTCCGGATTGTCCACGATCTGCCCCGACTTCTCATCCCAGCGGACCGTGGTGCCGCTTTCGTAGGCAAGCATGCCCAGTTGGACGGTGGCGGTCGACCGGAAGCCCTCTTCCACGGTGCAGGCGGGCTGCTTCCGGCTGCGCACACACTCCAAGAAATCGGCCATGTGCAGGGTGCCCAGATCGCTGTCGGCCTTGAACTCCTCGGGCTTGGTGTCCTTCCCCTCCTTAAACACCACCCAGCGCTGGTCCGAGGCAAACACGGTGGCCTCGTCGCCATAGAAGAACATGCCGTTGCTGAAGTCCGGATCGGTCTCGACGGCGCCCCAGATCCGATGCCGCCACACGACCGGCAGTTGCTCGAACTCGAAGTTCACGGTCAGCGTGTCCGGCGTGGTGATTTTGCCTTGGAGCTTGATCAGTCCGCCCGCCGCCGTGATTTGCTTCGGCGTTCCCAGGCCCAGCATCATGCGGGTGGCATCGATATTGTGGATGCCCCAGTCCACCAGGTGCCCGTGCCCGCTCGTCTTTTCCAGCCGCCAGCTACCGTGACCGACCTGGGGGCTGTAGGGGATCTTTGGTCCTGGTCCGCACCACAACTCCCAGTCGAGTGACGGCGGTGGCGCCTGGGGTGTGGGGTCATTCGTACCGGCGCGGTAGTGGATCCGGGCGTCGACCTGGACGATCTTCCCGGCCTTGCCCGCCCGGATGAACTCGGCCGCCGCTTGCATGGCCTTGCTCTGCCGCCGCTGGAAGCCGACCTGGACCCGCCGTTGGTTGTGTTTCCGGACCGCCGCGACCATTGCTTGGCCTTCGCGAATATCGTAGGCCAGCGGTTTCTCGCAGTAGACATCCAGGCCGTGTTCCAGGCAGGCGAGCAGTTGCAGGGCATGCCAGTGCGGTGGCGTGCCGATCACCACCACGTCCAATTGAGTCTTGTCCAACAGGTCTTCGTACCGCTTGAACGTCTGCGGCCGCTGCTTCTGGTGCCGTTGCAGTTCGTCGGCGCTCTTGGTCAGGTGGTCGCTATCGACGTCGCAGATGGCGGTGATTTTCGCGCCGCCGACTTTCAGCGCCGCCTTGGCGTCGACCATGCCGTACCAGCCCACACCGATCACCCCCATCTTCAACTCGGACGGCGGGGCCGGCTCCGCAGTGTGTACTCCACGGCTAATGGCCAACGTCCCCGCGGCTGCCACCGCCGTCCCCAAGAATTCGCGCCGCCTGCTCTGGCTCATGGTGTGATTCCCTCCCATACGTCTCTGGTGGTTTCTGTTTCCGGTTGCCGCTTACAGGTTCCCGCGTGCGGAAGCGGTCAGGATTATACCGCACACGATGCAAAATGGCACGTTGGGTTCAGCCGCCAGCCGGCCTTGTCCCTTCGTAGAGCGGAATTTATTCCGCTTCACTGAACGGATTGAAATCCGTTCTACGACAAAGCTGCCCGCGGACAGTATAGGCTCAGCCGCCAGCCACCCTGCTAGCATTTCGCAGCGTTACGGTCATGGCCCGCCAGCCACCCCGACCCCTGACATTACTGACAGCCGTTGCCAACCTCACGATCACCCGCCCACCCTACGTGAATAATCGAATAATCTACGTGAACAATTCGGGCTAGACGCACCTCCACGGTTCTGCGACACTCGCCGCCCTTGTCTTAGATCTTTCTCTTGCCAGACGGAGGTGTGCCGTGAAACGTATTTGGTCGATCCTCGTGGCCTGCGGGATGCTGCTGACTTTGACCAGTTCGGGGTTCTCTGGAAGCAAGGCCGCACCGCACACATCCGCCTCGAAATGGAGCAGTCTCAGCACCGGATCTACCGGTTCCGTGGGCCCGGCCAAGACCAAATCGAGACCGGTGAAGGCCAAGAAATCGTTGGTTCCCAGTTGGCTGTCTAAGCCTTTCAGCAAGTGACGCTCGGCGCTGCCGACTAGGTGGGAATTGCTGTAACTCAGAAAGGTACCTGGAGGGCCTCGCAGAGAAACCGCATCCAGGGCCGGCTGGCAGCGAAGGCGGTCGCGACCAACTCGATAAATCCTTCGCCGAGTACGTCCTGTTCGCTCAATTCGTGTAGCGCGACGAAATCCGTCCATTTCAGATCTTCGATCAACGGATGGTCCGGCGGGAAGCCTCGAGGCGCGGTTTTCAGGCGTTCGCCGTCCCGTTGAAAATACTGGCAAAACGGCTTGGCGGATCGGGCTCGTCGCCAGCGGTCGGGGCGATCGACGATGGCCTGCCGGACTTGGTGGAGCGACGCGGAGTCGGGGCGCCACACGCCCAACGCCAAGAAGCATTCGTTCGGTGCGATGTGGACGTAGAAGCCTGGCGCGTGAACGTCGCGGCCGAGCTCATGCCGAAATTGGATCCCGACATTGGTCTTGTACGGGGTTCTGTCTTTCGCGAACCGCGTATCGCGGTAGACCCGCATCAGCGAGCCACCGACGCGCCGGTCGCTGGCTGCGAAGCAGGCGGAAATCTTCTTCAGTGGCGATTCAAAGTCCCGAATGAAGGCCAGGCAAGGCTCCCGGACTTCGAGGTCGTACCGCCATTTATTCGCCTGGAACCACGGGCGGTTGTTGTGGTCTGCTAGCTCCTCCAGAAACTGGAACAACGTCGGCTCAAAGGTGCGAAACTCCATCTTGATTCCTCTCCCAGGGCTGGCACTTCTTTAGAAGAACTGTTCAAGCCCCTACATCTTATCAGACGATAATCCGTCGCAAGCCGCTGCGGCGTCGAGATACGTAAGGGATTCAGCAGGAAGGGTTGCTACCATGAAGTGGGAACTTGGTCGGAAGGTTGTCGTCTTGGGGCTGATCTGTTCGTCCGTGCTCCTCCCGGTACAGCAGACGCTGGCTGCCAACCTCCCGACGGCGCAGGACGCGGGCGTTTCGACGGCCCGCACGCAGGCCGTGATTCGGGACGTCGCGTTGCAGCCCGGCGGAGTCATGCGGGGCCAAGTGCTAGACGCCCAGGGGCAGCCTTGCCCGGACCTGACGGTGCAGGTCGCGAAAGCGGGGACGTCCAGCGACCGCCTCGTGGCGGTTCGTACGGACCGCGAGGGACGCTTCCAGTTTGCCGGTCTATCGGGCGGACTCCACGGGATCCAGACACCCCACGGCGGTGCCTTGTGTCGTTTGTGGGCTGCCCACACCGCACCGCCGGCCGCCGTGTCTGACGTGTTGCTCGTCTCGGGGGACGGGCCGGTTCGCGGGGCCTGCGAGACGGCTTGCGAAGATAGTTGCAACCGGCGGTGCGGGGGCTTTCCGATCATCCTCGGCCCGCTGGAATGGGCGGTCATCGGGGCAGGGATTGCGACGGCCATCGCGCTTCCACTGGCGCTCAGCCGCAGCAAAGACGCTAGCTGACGGGAGACGAACGCTCGATGTAGGTTGGGTCTCCGACCCGACCTCAGAAACATCGGAAAAGGACGGGTCAGGAGACCCATCCTGCGAAAATGCGCAACTTCAAAGACCTGAGTCTGCCCAAACGCTCGTCGCCTTCAAGCAGCGAGCCTGTCGCCATTTCTGCCTTGATCGCAGCCTTGCGCAACACGCTAGCGCCGGATCATCGTAACCCAAAGCGTTCATTCTGAAGCGTGCTGTCAGCTCTGGGAACGACTCAGATCGGTTACCCTGTTCCCTTTGGATCCAGAGGCTCCAGCGCGCGCCACCGCTCATACCGCTCAAGGTCTGCCACTTTGTTTTCGTCAAGGAAGGCCAGCGCTAGAGCCTTGGCATACTCAAGCTCCTCCGGCGGGAGGACCTTTTCCGCCTGTTCCAACATGCGGTCGAAACTCCACGGATTCCGCTTGAAGCCTTGCTGGACGAGGAACTTGAAGCCCCGTTCCCAACGTTCCTCGTCGTGCTCCTGCATCCGCAAAACGAGCCAGAGTGAAAAGCAAGACTCGGCCATGTTTGCCGCGCTGAATCCATCAAGATGCTCAAACACGGCAAGAAGAGCCTTTTCTCCCTCCGAAAACCGAGCAAGGCCCGCGAGAAGCTGTCCGTAGTTGCTGAGGATGTTGGCATCCTTCGGGTCGGCCTCAATCGCCCGCTTGAAATAGACCTCTGCGCCGTCCTCGTCCCCGCGCTCGCTCGTCAGAAAAACCGCATAGTTGCCCAGGTTGTTGGCGTGCTTCGGATTCGCCTCAATCGCCCGCTTGAAATAGACCTCTCCGCCGTCCTTGTCGCCGCGCTCGTTCTTCAGGAAAAGCGCGTAGTTGCCAAGGTTGTTGGCGTGCTTCGGGTCGGCCTCAATCGCCCGCTTGAAATAGACCTCCGCGCCGTCCTTGTCGCCGCGATCGGTCTGCAGGAAAAACGCGTAGTTGCCAAGGTTGATGGCGTGCTTCGAGTCGGCCGCAATCGCCCGCTTGTAATAGACCTCCGCGCCGTCTTTGTCGCCGCGCTCGTTCTTCAGGAAAATCGCGTAGTTGCCCAGGTGTTGGGCACTCGTGGGGTCGGCCTCAATCGCCCGCTTGAAATAGACCTCCGCGCCGTCCTTATCGCCGCGCTCGCTCACCAGGAAAACCGCGTACCTGCCGAGAGTATCGGGATCGCTTGGATCGACGTCTGCGAGGCGTTTGTAGAATCTGTCGGCAAAATCGGGGGAAGAGTCAGTCAGCCGCTTGAGCAACGCTCCGGTTCCCCATTCACTTTCGCCCTTGGGAACATGGTCCACCACAAACTCGACCACCCGTCGCCCATCATCATCACGAAGAATCTTGTCCAGCGTGGCCTTCTCCTGGGTAGGTTCGCCGTCTGCTTTGCCTCGTAGAAATGGTCGTTTATCCGCCGTTCCCAGGTTGCCCGCAAACTGAGACAATGCCGCCTTTCCCCTATCCAGCCGAATCAGGTGCCGAAGATCGCGCAAAACTGCGGGATAATCCTCTTGCTGCAGTCTTTCCTCCATCTTTCGCAGCAGCGTCTGCGCATCATGACCAAGCGCGCTGAGCATGCGTCGCTCAATGGCGCAATAGGCGTCGAACAAGTATCCACGGCGACGCCTGAAGATGTGCGGTTCCTCGGTCAGCGCGAGTTGCGGATGGTAGGGAATCTGTAACGACAGATCGACCTCGGATCCCCACGCATCTTCAAAGGCCGCCTTCGCCGCCTTCTCCCGCTGATCCAAGAGGGCGTCCTCTCCGTTGGGGACTGGGCTGAGAATGATCTGAAACGATTTCTTACCGTCCGTCGCTACTCGCAGCGACTTCAGAAACTCGCATGTGCCTTCAACATTCTGTCGGTTCAGTCCGCTCAGGATCATCAGGTGGTCGGCCAAGTCGCGGGTGCAAATTCCGGCCTCGTCCGAGAATCCTGTCCGGCTGTCCACGAGCACGTAGTCGTACTGGCCCGCCTCCGCGAACTTCTTCTTGAAGGCGCGGATCAACGGCTCGCCCAGCCCTTGCTCATACAGTACGTGCAGGTTCAAATCATCGAACCGCTGAGCGTAACTGCCATCAAATCTTCCAGCGGGCATGATGTGAAGCGAGCCATCCTTGAATTCGAGCAGATCGTCCGGTACGTGATAGGCTTGCGTGTAACGATTCGCCAATTCGCCAACGAACAGTGCAAACAAGTCGGCCTCCTGCCCACGCTTCTTGGCATCGATCAGCAAATCCACGAAGCCGAGCTGAAGCGGACGCTTCCTCGGCTTCTGCTCCGACGGCGAAGCGTCGGGCGCGTCTGGGTCGAGGTAGGAAAGCCCGGGCGCCTCCAGGTCGAGATCGATGACCAGCACACGAAAGCCCCGCCCGGCCAAGATGCCGGCCGTATTGATCAGAGCCATGCTGCGTCCGACGCCCCCTTTGAAGGAGTAAAACGTGACGAAGGTGGCTTTGGGCTGGTCTTGGCTCATGGGTCAGGCGGCTCAACAGAGGCAGAGTTTTGGAGTCCAGGCTTTCGGTGCGAATTCACTGCCAAGAAATCCAAATAGAGCGGCCCGGAGACTTGGATTGGCCGCAGCCGGGCTGGGCTCTTCCTTGGAATCTGTCCACTTCTTGACGGGACCGGCGAATCGCGAACCACATTGCGGCAGGATCGCCAGAATGTCCTGGACGAATTGAAAACGTTTCTTCGGGGGAAGGTCATCCCAGGCGAGGTCGACTTTGAGTGCGGCGGCCTGTCCGGCGCGCTCGGCATCGGGCATGGCGGGCAGCATTCTGATCGCTTGTGCAGGATGGGTGGCGAGTACGCCGGAAAGAGCCAGGGCGGCATACTTCTCCGGGTCCTGCTTCAGGATGTCATCCCAGAATGCCGGTGGCTGGGGCGGCGGGGTATCGACAAGGGCCGCCAAGACCGCGACCCGAATCTCGACGGAGATGTCGGGGTACTGCGGAAACCCACGGGCCAGTTGAGCCAGCGATTGGACGGTTTCAGGGCTTTTGAAGGCCGAAGCAAGGCAGAGAAGCTCCTCGACGTAGGCTGTTTCTCCGCGTCCGTCGGCACAGAACTGACGAACTAACTGGAGGCAGCCGTTCCTCAGGGAATCGCGGGCTGCTGGCTTTTGGGTCTTCTCCAGCCGCAAGACGCCAAGGTGTAGAGACTCGTCTGGGGTGAGCCGCGGTAGCGACTCCTGGCCATGTAACGCTCGTGCCAGCCATACGCGGATCTCGTCATGGCTCAGGTCATGGATGGTCATCGGTGCATTCACTGTAAGCAAACCTATGCGTGGACGACGCGGAAGGGAAGCCGCAATCCTTGGCTGGTCGTTTCAGGCATCACCACCTCGGGCTGGGGCTCGAGTCCGTCGGGATTGGGCGGCAGCGGTGCTGTCAGGCCCCAAGAAGCAGCCGCTTCAGGACGTGGTTGATAATACGGATAATCCTCGGCGTCGGCAACCGTCGGGCGATGAATGGGCGGCGAACCGGAAACGACGTGATCCCACACGAGCACGATCAAGGTGTCGCTCGTCGTGAAGTGTCCCAGGCCGAGGGTCGTGCAAATCCCGTTGTGCGAGTGCGGAATCCGATCAAACGGGTCCGCATCGGGAGCCGCCGAATCAAAGGTTGCCCAGACGATATAGTTTCCCAAGGGGGCGTCGCGCAGGAAGGCATCCAACCCGGCTGGAGCGAGTGACCCCGAGTGCTTTAGAAGCAGTTTCTTGGCCTCGCTCGACGTTAGTGTGCCGCGGGAAGCCTTTGCGATGGACACGGCATGGTCATCCAGGCCTTTCGCTCGGCCGAGAATCGCGGGACAGTCTGCAGCTGGGATTTCGCGGCCCTGCAGTTTGTGGTCGCGACAGGCAGTTCGCCAAGCATCGACCGGCATTCCGCCACTTGCGAGCTGCGCAGCGAACGAATTCAACAGACTCGCAAAACGAGCGGTCTCAAGAGCCGTTTCACCCGCAGTGTTTTGACAAATCCGGCCGAGCCTGGCATCCAGCGACCAACCTGTGAACGTGAGTTCAACCGCCCCCCGCCTCAGCTGGTGGCAAATCGGCCAAGGCTTGTTGGTAGGCAGAGAGTGGCATAAAAATGGAACGCAATGCTCGAACGCCGTTAATTCCGCAACAACGCCCATCTCGAAAGTCGAATCGCACGAGGAAATAGCCGACCGTTGACCGGGGCGACTGATTCTGTCACACCGCAACGGCGATGTCAACGCAATCAGGGAGACGGACCGAACATGGAGCGGAAGCGGCTGGGCCGCCCGACACTGGGCCGCTTGACCGGGACTGGCACGGGGCACGACGGTGGCCTACCATGTTCAAGTAGTGGCTGGAGACGCTCCGCACAACGGGTGTGGGTCCCAGCGCCTGCGGCTTCTTCATCACGACGGGGAATGGAATTATGAGCGAGTGGAAGGTTCGAGGTAAGGTGCATCTGATCGAAGAAACCAAAACCTTCGGGCAGAAGGGCTTTCGCAAGCGATTGGTCGTCTTGGAACAGGACACGGGACGGTTTACCAATTTCGTGCCGCTGGACTTCACGCACGAAGGTTGCGACGCCGTGGACGAACTGAACGTCGGCGACGAAATCGAAGTCCCCTTTCGCTTGAATGGCCGCAAATGGCAGCGCGACACGAACAGCGAAGTGAAGTTCTTCCTGAGTGCCGAAGCGACCGCCTTCAAGCTCCTGCGTCCAGGTGACAAATCTGACGACGGAGCTCCACTGCCTGACGAATCGGAAGCGCCTGCGGACGGGGATGAGATGACTCCCTTCTGACAAGGATTGGCCGCCAAGGAACGCAGAGAACACAAAGCAGGAGAGAGGAAGTGGCTGGTAGAGTCAGGCGTCGTTCACCTGCCGCCTGAGAACTCTGGACTTTACTGCCCCTTGTGTTCCTTACGCTCTGTCGCGGCTACTTACTCCCGCCGTCCGGGCTCAACACGTACTTCTTGATTTGAAAACGGTACGAGCCGAAGTTGATGAGGAGTCCGTGCTCGATGCGCGAGGATTTCAGGTAGCCCAACAGTTGAGCCACATGCTCGTCCGCAGTGTTCTTCACCGCCTTGAGCTCGACAATCAGACGTTGATCGACGAACAGATCGGCGTAGTACTCGCCGAGCACGGTACCGTCTTCATCGAAGACCGTCAACGGATATTGCTGCTCCACCTGCAAGCCGCGTTTGCGTAAGCGATGCGACAGCGCGTTTTCATAGACCTTCTCCAGGTGGCCATGACCGTGGTACTCATGAATCGCGTCCGCCGCACCCGCACCACATCACACAATTCAAAGATCGTCTGCATCAGATTCCCCTTCTTGATTTTGTATTCTTTGCGTTCCTTGTGTTCTCTTGCGGCCAATTGGCGTCCAAGCCTGTCGCCAGTTCCCGGTCGGAAGTGGTCGATTGTATATTGCGTCCAACGCGATGACGCGTCCGTGTGGCTAGGGGTCGGGTATACGAATTTCAGTTCTTGCGGCGAGTAGCTGTTTCTTGGCCACGGACTTGGGGCCGCAAGAACTGAAATTCGTACACCCGACCCCTGTCTTCGCGCGGCACAAGAACGGGATGAACTCCAGTCAGCTTCCCACCGCGATTTTGCGTGGCCCAGGCCGGAGGTGAGGGATCTTCCTCGTCTTCTTGTCTGGCGTAACAGCTACGCCGCGGGTATTCTAACACGAGTTCCATGGGCGTCACCGTTGGTGAGCCGATCCCTGATTCACCGCTCTGTCCACGGCGGGTTATCCATGCGCAAGGTTTCCGATCTACATGTCGAGTCCAATATCCCCCTACCAGCGCCGGCGCTGATGCTGTACGAAATCCCGCGCAGCGGGGCGCAGGAGGATTTCGTCGCTGAAGCGCGACAGCACGTCCGCGACATCCTGCTGCAGAGCGATCCGCGGTTTCTGCTGATCGTCGGACCCTGCTCGATGCACGACGTCGAGGCGGGCCGTGAGTATGCGTCTCGGCTGCACGGCTTGAGCGACCGGGTGCAGGAGAAGCTGTTCCTGGTCATGCGCTGCTATTTCGAGAAGCCCCGCACGTCGATCGGTTGGAAGGGGCTGATCATGGACCCGCGTCTGGACGGTTCGCACGAAATTCCGGAGGGGCTGCGCAGCGCCCGGCGGTTCCTGCGGGATGTCATCGATCTGGGCGTACCCACGGCCACCGAACTCCTGGATCCGATCACCCCCCAGTACATCGCCGATCTGATCTGCTGGTCGGCGATTGGGGCCCGGACCACCGAGTCGCAGACGCACCGCCAAATGGCGTCCGGGTTGTCGATGCCGTTGGGTTTCAAAAACACCATTGCGGGCACGATCGGTCCGGCCCTGAACGCCATCAAGGCCGCGCGCGAGCCGCAGACCTTCCTTGGTATTAGCGGGGACGGCGTGGCCTCGGCGGTGTCCACCCGCGGCAATCCGGACTGCCACCTCGTGCTGCGCGGCGGAGACGGCGGGCCGAACTACTCGGCCGCCCATGTCGCCGACACGGAGCAACAATTGGAGGAGGCGGGACTGGACCGCAGCCTGGTGATCGATTGCAGCCACGGCAACAGCGGCAAGGATTTCAACCGCCAGCCCGAAGTCTTTCGCGACGTGATCGAACAACGGGCGTCCGGTACCCGCTCGATTATAGGTGTCATGCTGGAGAGCAATTTGGTGGGTGGCAACCAACCGTTTCCCAGGCCACCCGGCAAGCTGGTCTACGGCCAGTCCATCACCGACGCCTGCCTCGATTGGGACACCACCGAACGGATCGTGTTGGAGGCCGCGGAGCGATTGTGAGACGGTTGGTTAACCTTGACCCGCTAAAACGACAACGTAAAAGAGTCCTGTATGACGACGGTTGAGTATCCGGAACTTCTGAATGCGGCGGCGCAGTTCGTCGACCGGCCTGTGGCAGAAGGGCGCGGCGAGCACATCGCCATTCTCTGTGGCGACCGAGCGATAACCTACCGCCAGCTCTACGAGCACGTCAACCGCTTCGGCAACGCTCTGAAGGCCCTGGACGTCCACATTGAGGATCGCGTGGCCCTGCTCCTGCCGGATACTCCCGAGTTTGCCTATGCGTTTTTTGGGAGCATGAAGACCGGCGCCGTCGCCGTGCCGTTGAATACGAACCTGACCGCGAAGGACTACGCGTACTTGCTGAACGACTGCCGCGCGCGGGTGCTCGTGACGGACCCCTCGATGTTGGACCGCCTCGCGGGCATCCGGGCCGGTCTTCGTTTTCTCAAGTACGTGCTGGTCGTGGGGGACCAGCCGCTGGGCCATTTGGCCCTGGGGCAAGTGCTCCAGCAGGCTGCTCCCGAACTGGAGCCCGAGCAGACGAGTAGGGACGACATGGCCTTTTGGCTGTACAGTTCCGGAACCACGGGGATGCCGAAGGGGGCGATCCACCTGCACCACGACATGTTGGCCCAAGCCGATCACTACGCGGTCGCGACGCTGGGCCTGCACGAAACCGACGTCACCTACTCAGTGGCCAAACTGTTCTTCGCGTACGGACTAGGCAACAGCCTGTATTTCCCGCTGCGCGTCGGTTGCACGACCGTCCTGATGCCTGATCGGCCCAAGCCGGAGTCGATTTTCGAGAGCATCGACCGGTACGCACCGACCGTCTTCTACAGCGTGCCCACCAACTATGCCGCGTTGCTGCATTTTGCGGAGAAAACGGGGCGAAACAGCTTGGGACAGGTCCGCCTATGCGTGTCCGCCGGCGAACCGCTGCCGCGGCATTTGTTCGACGCCTGGCGGGAGCGATTCGGCGTCGAGATTCTGGATGGGATCGGCTCCACCGAGGTCTTGCACATCTTCATCTCGAACCGGCCGGGCAAGATCAAACCGGGGAGCACCGGCCAAATCGTCGACGGCTATGAGGCGAAAATCGTCGACGAGGAGGGGCAGCAAGTCCCGCCAGGGACGGTGGGCACCCTGTGGATCAAAGGCGACAGCATCGCTGCCGGATACTGGAATAAGCACGAACAGACGCAGAAGACGTTTCACGGCCATTGGATCAACACCCACGACAAGTTTTGGGTCGACGAGGAGGGCTTCTACTGGTACGCCGGCAGGACGGACGACATGCTGAAGGTGAGCGGCCAGGCGGTCTGGCCTGCCGACGTGGAAGGTGTCTTGCAGGGACATCTCGCGGTGCTGGAAAGTGGCGTCGTTGGCGCCCTGGATTCGGACGGACTGCTCAAGCCGGTGGCTTACGTCGTGCTCAAGGACCGCCACGCGGCGTCTCCCGAACTGGCCCGCGAACTGCAGGAGTTCGTGAAGCATCACACGGCTCCCCACAAGTATCCTCGAGCCGTTGTATTCGTGGACACGCTGCCCAAAACAGCGTCGGGCAAGATCAAACGTTACCAGTTGCGTGAACGGGCAACGGAAAATAACCCCCTGGGGTAACGGTCACATCCGCAGCAGCGCTGAACCCCACGGCTGGGAACATCGTTGCATCGTCCAAAATCCGTGAATCGCTCTGGTTACGAGGCTCTGCCTCGTAACCCACTGGACGCGAGGCTCCGCCTCGCAAGACGGCCGACGGAGCCGGCAAGGCAGTGCGTTCCCAGGCAGAGTCTGGGAACGAGGGTTGCCAAGATGTTCACGGCAGCGCTGAACCCCACACGCAGCTGGAACCGAGTTGCAGGGTGCCTTACGCCGCCTGAATTCCCTCGTGCTTGAGCGATTGTTTCACCAGCAACGCGCAGTTCTTCTGAAAGAAATCCAGCGGCATCAGCGGTGTCTTCTCGTAGACTTCCGCGCCCAGCGTGGCGGCGATCTCGCGAACCGTCTGACCGGCCTTCGCCGCGTCGACAATGCGGGTGTGATACGCCTTGGTCACGGCCAACACGTTAGCCAAGAAAGCTGCCACAGCCGCGGCGCCTCGGATGACGCCGTTGTGGCTCAGGCACAGGACCTCGGCATCCAGACCGGCGAGGCATTCGATCGAGCGGACATAGGCCCCATAGTCCGTGAAGTAATTGGGCCAGTAGTAGTCGAGTTGCGGCAGGTAATAGCCGGCGGTATCGGAGACGATCAGGACTTTGGACCCCGGCTCGTGGAAACTCAGCAGGCAATCACTGTGTCCGGGCGTCGCCAGCACCTGGAAAGCCACGCCCTCGTCCACCACGACCGCATCGCCCTCCTGCAAGATTCGATCCACCGCAATCCGCGGCTCCGTCAACGGCTGCGGCGGGCCCGCGTCCGGGACCAGTCCCGCGCGCACCAGCGAATCGGTCAAGACCTCGTCCAGCTTGCAGAAGAATGCTACCGCCTTTTCTGCCGCCAGCGTCTGGGCGGCCAATTCGGAGGCGAGGACCTGGACCGCAGGGCACAGTTGCCGGATCGCGGGCACGGCCATCACGTGGTCCGGATGGGCATGGGTGACAACCAGTTGCTTGATGGAGTCGGCCGGCACTCCCAGACTCAGGAGTTGCTCACGCAGGACAGGCCCAGTCGAACGAATACCGCCCTCGAAAAGCGTGGCCTGGTCGCGGCCGCGAAATAGGTAGAACGGATACTCGTTGGTCCCCAGCATCCACAGCTTGGGGGAAACTTCGACGGGAGGGTCTTGGACCAGCATGCTGACTCCTTGTTTGAGTGTCTTTGACTTGGGCTCAGACGTACAGAATTCAATTTTCGCGGGGAAGAGCTTTTTCGCAGAATGCGTCGTTGACCGCGAAAATTGAATTCTGTACGTCTGAGCCCTTGACCTCGCTACGCACCTTCCAACGCAAACAACGCCGCTCCAAACGCACCGATACATTGCGGATCCGGCGGCACCAACACCGGCGCGCCCAGCGACTCCTCGGCCAGTTTGACCAGCACCGGATGATGGGCTACCACACCGCCGGTCATGACCAGCGCACCGTCCACCGTCCCCATTTCCCGGATCCGTTTCACCACCGAGCGAAACGCGCCCTTGACGATATCCTCGACGCGTTTGCCCGCGCGGATTTTCTCCAGAATCTCGGTGGCCGTAAACACGGTACAGAAGCTGCCCAGCGAGACTTCGTCCGTGGACTGCTCCGCCAGCCCGTTCAGTGCCTGGAGGGGCAGGTCCAGACGCAGGGCGATTTCTTCCAGGAAGGCTCCCGTTCCGGCGGCGCACTTGCGATTCATCTTGAAGTGCAGGCGGCGGCCCTGGCCGTCCAGTTGAATCAACTTATTGTCCTGGCCGCCGATGTCGACGATGGTCATGGCCCGGCGAAAGTGAAAAAACGCGCCTTTCCCGTGGCAGGCAATCTCGGTCATCGAGCCGTTGACCCAGGGCACGTTGTCCCGGCCGTAGCCTGTGGACCGCGCCCCTTGGATCTGATCGTAGGACAAGCCCGCGATCGCCAGGGCCTCCGCCAAGCAGCGCTCGGTGGTCGCCGCGTAGTCGACGCCCGAGCGCCGGACCGCGCGCGCCACGGCCTGTCCCGTCTCATCGACGATGACCAGCTTCAGCGCCGAAGCGCCAATGTCGACCCCGCAAAAGTACCGCATGGATTCTCAGGCTTCCACCAACTGCTCCGCGAACGCCTCCAGGTTCGTGCGGGTCTGCTCTTCCGAGAACAGCCGCAGATCGTTCAGGTCGCCGTTGATGATCAGGTAGGGTTTGCCCAGCTTCTCCCGCAGGCGTTGTGGCATGCCGTAGCGGCTGTTGGAATTGTTCGGACAGGTCTTTGAATCGTGGAACAGGATGCCGTCGACTTGGAACTGCTCAACCATCCGTTCAATGTACGCTTCCTTCTGATCGTCGCTGTGGCAGATAAAGATACTGGAATAGGCCCGGGCCATGCCGCGGAACGGGTCGGCCGGATTGAGGGCTTCGAAAATCCAGCTGTTGCAATACGTCGAGGCCACGACGCAGGCCCGCAGTTGGAGGAACTGCGCCGACATATCGCGCAGCTTGCCCCACACCGGCATCCCCTCCCAGTAGATCCGCAACCGCTCGTTCTCGACGGCCGCGATGCCCTGGGCCACGCGCGACTGTAACTCGGCCAGGAACACGGTGTAATAGTCGATCGCATCCTGCTGACCGCGGAGCACCACGGCCGGACCCATTTGGATCGTCGCGTCGAAGAACGTCAGCGGCGAAGGCGCGTGGGCGGCGGTTTCCAACACCTCTTTCCAGAGCATCGTGCACTGCCGCGAACGGGCCATGACCTCGCGCAGCCGGTCGATGTCGAATTTCACGCCCGCCACCGCTTCCAACGGCTCGATCAAGCCCACGATCTGAGCGGCGACGTTCTCGACCAGCAGGTCATCCACCGCACCGATCGAACGCGGCGTATGAATCCCGATGCAGGGCACGTGGAACTGGCGTGCGTACCACTGGAACCAATCCTTCACGTCCCGGCATTGGTTCGTGTTGAACACCAGGACGTCCGGCTGGGGTGGTCCGGACAAGCCCATCTTCTGCAGCGGTGTCTCGCCTTTGAGAAACGAGCCGATGTCGCTGGTCAGGTACGAACAGATGTCGGGCGAGAAGCCTTGGGCGTTGGCCAACGGGATCACGTCCGCGGCCATGCGTGCGGCGCCCAGCATCGCGCCGTGATTCTCGGGAAAGTAGACGTTGAAGCCCATCGACCGCAGCAATTCGGCAGGCCCCACGCTGGTGCACCAGGCCGTCTTCTTCCCCGTCTCGGGCCCACGACCCAATTCGGCGAAATACTGGCCCATCAAGGCGCGGAGTTGTTTGCCTGACTCGAAGTCTTTCCTCGGTGGTGCAGATGCCATGTAAGCTCCTCTTGTATTGCGTAATCCCAGATCGTGCTCGATGCACCAAGATATCCAGCCCGGCCATGTCGAGCAAGACGTGGGTCAAGACGAGGGGGCCCCATGGGGAAACCGAAGTCCCCTTCATCCTTCCGTGACGATCGTTCGCAGGTCCTTGCGGCGGAGGGTCAGGTACGCCTCGTGGATCTCCTCCGGCATCGGGATCAGACACTCGACCGGCGTCGTCCTAGTCGCGGTGGTGGGATATCTGCTGCCCTCCTCCGCCACGGCGGCGACCACGGCGACATCGGGGCGAATCACCATCACCGGGTCATCCGGGTCGCGCTCGACGTACACCCGTTCCTCGACATCCACGAAGTACTTGGGCCGCACGCGCGGCATGGGCATGTGGCGGCCTCCTGGAGTTGACGCTGGGTGCGGGTAGTGTCCTAATTTGAAGAACACGATTGGTCAACGGGGCCGTTGCCAGTGATACTACTCTTCGGGGGTCGAGAACACGTACTTAGCTAGCGGATCACGATCGATGTCGTCTCTCGCGATCCTACGCAGAATGCCAAGCGTTTCGAGCTTAGACAGCGCCTTTTTCGCGGTAACCCAATCTAGGCCGGTTAAGCGAACTGCCTGCGTGACGTTGATAGCCTTGTGCTCAGCTACGAAGTTAATCATTCTTTTCTGGCTGTCCGTAAGGCCCCTCGCAATCGCAGCGCCGACAATCGCAATTGCATCGTTGTCTACCCACTTCGTCCGATGCTGAATGTCATTTCGGAGAGTCACTCGAACGCGACTGTGCTCGATTTCCTTCTGTGAAAACTCCGGAACCGGAAGCCCCATTGCTGTCATGGTGTCCCTCATTCGCCGTGTTCCTTCCGCAGCCATCTTGACGAATTTAAGGTAGTACATGGCCTGCATCAACATCGGGTTCCGTGGGCATGATTGGCCGTAAATTGTTTCCGGTGTCACGAATGGCAAGAATCCGCCCGGACTTTCAATCTCGAGCCGGTCGTCAAACATTTTTACGAAGATCATCATATTTCGCAGGCCATTGCCGTATGACCTATGAACGCACGCATTGACTATCGCTTCGTACCACGCCGCTTTTGGATACTCCGACTGAGTGTAAAATCGCCCGTCTTTTCCAAGTGTCGAAAATGTCCGGATTTGCGCCTCGAGCACTTCTTCCGCGCGGTGAATTAGTTTCGGCACTGGAGTGCCCTCAATGAAGACATCCTTGACGGCGTTGAATCTCTCCCCCGATCCTTCTACTAGCCCGTCGTACCGGAGAAAACGAATCTTGCAGCCAGGAAGAATCCGTTCAATGTCAAGGCCAAATAGGAGCGCGCACGCGAAATTAGGAATGAATGCTTGCCCCTTTCGGTCTCCAAGATGCCTTGCCGTCAGTATGTCTTCGTCGGTGACTGGCGAAAGCTCGAGTAGCGCCCGGATCGTCTCGCAAAACCCGTGAATTGCATTGCAATCGAACTTATCTGGATACTCGAGTCCGCACGGCTCTTGCTCGAAATCTACCTCGCCAATATCAATCTGAAGATTACGGATTTCGTCTGGAGTCAGCTTTTTCTTTGAGTCACCACGTCTGGTAAACACGTCACCCTTGGCTGTCCTGATGACACGTTTGCGCCTCGAGTGCTTGACGCGGATCAAGACAACGAAATCGATCGTTCCGTTCTTATTGGTTACTGGAATTCGCCTTGTTTCGCACTCTGGGGCCTCTGGTCCAAGGTCGGATTGGGGGTGCTCTAGGCGATTTAGTGCCTTTTGTTCGAGCTTAGAACAGCCCTCCCATGACCCGTCGTCGTGCATTCCCATCACCAACAGCCCTCCGTCTGGAGGCGTATTGGCCCACATGACGACATATTCCGTCAATTGGTTGCTATGGAACGATGCTGGCTTGCGTTCAACTCGATTGTCCTCGCGTAGACACTCGAGTAACTCTTGATTGGCCTCGGAAAAAATTTCGTCTACAGACATAAGCGAGAGGATGGCTGGCGGCTCGAGGCTTGGGTGTACCACCGCTTTCGGCAACAAGCCTTCAAGCGTATCCGGGTCAAATAGCCGTTTTTGGAAGTAGTTCATTCCGAACCTCGCGACCGCTTGTCGTCTTTTTCCTGATTATGAATCCAACACTCGAGTCCCGCTCCGCCGCAAACCGATTCTCGGAGAGCGGACCGCGTCTTGGTAGCGCAGCAGCCTTATAAACTGCCGTAGGGGTCCGTCTGCACGGACGGGATAGTAACCCCCGTTCTCCGCCTTACTGCTTTTGCCGCAGTGTGCGCTCGGCATCTGCGAGCAGCACACGTCTGACGTATTCCGACGTGGTTTCGTCGGATAGTCTGGCAACCTGCTCGATTTGACGCCAGCCGTCATCGCTCATTCGGAAATATCGCTTCGGCATCTGTCCGGTTGCCGGCCGACCACGCCCGCGGTGTTTCGTTGGTTTCGCGTCCATTCCGGGATTTTATGTCCCCTCAAGTATTTTGTCAATCTTTCAAGAGATCCGACACTTGCCAAGTCGAACATGGTCATTCTGTCCTCGACTCCATCCCCAGGTACTGGGGAAAGGCTCCAAAGGACGCATGGGATTGGATGGCTAATTCCGGCAAGGGCAAGGTCGAGTGATACCTTGGTCCAGCCACGGCACGCGCGACCTACTTTGTCCCTGAAATTAGGACACTACCTGGCCGTACAGGACCTGCTGGACCCACGCGGCGCGCACCGGGTCCAAGGGTGGATCGGGCGGCTCGTGGTAGTCGAGCGAGTAGTCGTAGCCAGCCCGGTCGTAGACCAGGTTGAAAACCTCCTGCAGGTCCAGCAGGACATCAGGATCCGCGTCGGCCAGCGGAATGGGGATGATCGGCAAACGCTGCTCCAGAGACCAAACGTAGGCCTCGGCACGTGGGCGGCGCGGGAGACTGGCCACGGTCACGAGGAAGTCCCCCGGCGGTAGCTGACCCACCAACGGCAGGCGGCGCCCGCCGCGGAGCAAGTCGAGTTCGACGAGGTTGGAGAAGCTCGCCAGGACTTGCAATCGCTTTTCCAGGTACTGGTCAAAGCCGTTGGCGCCCGGGCGTTTGTTCGTAGGCGATAGCAATTCGATTACCGTGACGATCGTTCGCAGATCCTTGCGGCGGAGGGTCAGGTGCGCCTCGTGGATCTCCTCCGGCAGCGGGATCAGACACTCGACCGGCGTCGTCCTAGTCGCGGTGGCGGGATATCTGCTGCCCTCCTCCGCCACGGCGGCGACCACGGCGACATCGGGGCGAATCACCATCACCGGGTCATCCGGGTCGCGCTCGACGTACACCCGTTCCTCGACATCCACGAAGTACTTGGGCCGCACGCGCGGCAT
>JAPLNJ010000386.1 GCA_026692885.1 Planctomycetota bacterium
AACTCCTGCTTCGAGCCGCGAGGCACGGTGCCGAAGTCGTGCGTCGTGACTCGGAACATCTCCCTGGCCCAGTCATGCGCCACGGCCTGCGAAGCCACGGTCAGTAAAAAGAGACACGCCCCAACACGCCAGTGTTTCACCACTTGGTTCCATTTCCAAAAGGGGGCAGCATCTGTGCCCGGCGGGCCACGGCATCGCCCCAGACCGAATAGCGACCCTCGCCCGCTTTCGCCAGACGCCTGCCCCCAAGCTGCTCTCGAATCAGGTTCAGCGTGTCCGGTAGGCCCGTGGGCGACCCGCCGCAGGCGAAGCGGCAGGTGCATCCCTCCGCACGAGCGGTCCCTCGGCGGCGACTTGATCCGTAAACGGGGCCAACTCGGCGCCGCGCTGTCCCGGTTTCCCTCCGAACACCCGTTCGTCGTAGAGCGTCAAAGCGTGAATCGCATGCCCCTTGGCACCGATGTACCAGGGTTGACTGCGGTGGGTCCACATTAACGCCGTCAGGAACTGGGCGGCCTGCGCCAATCGCGGATCGCTCAATTGCTTGTCGGGCAACGAAAGCAACAGCCATTCGAGCGTGTGCCCCGTAGTGTTCAGCTTCCGCTCGATGTCTGCCGAGTTGCCAGAGCCTTCGAACCAATTGGTGCTGAAGCTGCCGTCGGTGTTCTGTGCACGCAGGGCATAGGCGGCGTAGCTGTCGACGGTCTGCTTGGCCCGCGCCCACTGTCCGGTGAGCGGTTCCCCGCGTCGTTCGCGTTTGCGGACGGCGTAGCCCAGTCCCATCAGACGGTGCGAACCGCCGCAGGCCACGCCGTTATTCACCGGCTGGGCCAACTCCTCCTGGATCAGACGCTCCAGGCTCCAGGACTCGCCGGACTGGTTCTGCCAAGTCGTATCGCTGTCCAGGTAATGGGACAACCCCACCAGCTTGAAGCTCAACTCGGTGCGGCTTTGGCAAGTCAGTTGTTCACGTTTGACCAAATCTGCAATCGAGAATTCCTGACCGTTGACTTGCATAGCGTAGTCTTTGGGCACGCGAGACAGGGCCATGACCTGGAGGAACTGCCCTTCGTGTCCTTGATACCCGGGTCCGATCGGTGCGATCACTTGGCCACGATCCGCGTAGAACAGCTGCATGCCACCGCAGGATCGATTCCAACACAGCCAGCCGATGGCGTTGACTTTCTCGTGGCCGGAGTCCAAGGCCGTGTCCACACCGAAACCCACGATCGCGTGCATGGCGCCCCAGGGGGCGCGCTCGGTCGTGGTTTCCGGACGCAGAAAATAGTACGCCAGGCAGCGCCGCAGTTCATCGCGCCGCCGCTGTGCTTCGGGAGATAGTTCCGGTGGCTGCGTCGCCGAGGTGCTGCCCGTCTCACCCCCTCGTGGCGACAGTTGCGGCTTGGCCGAGACGGGCCGACTCGCGTCGTCCGCTCCGGCGTTTTCGTTCGCCGGTGGAACCTTATGGGTTGGCGCAGACGGCAGGGAGGCATCCTCGGTCTGCGCGGCAGGAATCGGTTTCTCGGCGTCGGCACGCAAAGCGTCTTGCGCCCCGGCCGCGCCGCGAAGTAACAGGAACACCAGCAGGCTGCTCATGATCCGTGAGCTAGACATATTCACTTCCATGTTAAGTGTCACAGGTATGGGCCATGCACGCACGCTGCGTGCACGGGGGGAATCCGGCTCTACCGACTGCCGTGTTGGGACGGCACATCAGGCAGGCAAGCCGGACAGGAAGGCTGGACTAATGGATTTGCGGCTCCGCCGCGGTAGGGTTCAGCGGGACTCCCGGCCGATGGTGACCGACACACCCGGGCATGGCGAACCGCTCTTCATCAAGGGACCCGTTCCGGTAGGCGAGAACCACATCTTCCACATCACCACAGACCTCGTCGATCACTTCGATTCCGTGGCTGACCAAGGCCGCCTTGAACGGCTGTGAGACGGCGCAACAGATGACGGTCTGGACTTGCAGATCCGCCAACCGGCGTACCCGTCGAGCAGGCTCGGCCTCGGGCAGCGAGACTTCCTGCCGAGACACTTCTGTCACGTCGGTCAGTTCGATCAACAGTAGATGCCGGGCGACATCGAGTACCGGGGACACGCGGTCCCGCCAAGTGGGAATGACAACTTTCATGTCCGGGATTCCATTCAGTTCTTGTGCCGAGCGGCAGTCACAGATTCAACTTTCATGCCGAACGACAACACGATCGCGAATTCTGCACGTAACAATCTTCGCACATGGAGTTTAGACCTCGCCTGGAAAACGGCCCCTTCGATCGCAGGTCTGGCAAATTGCAAGCCGTGTGGCCTGCTCCGTTGCATTCTGCCACTGGACCCAACTGCCGCGTCTGCTGAACTCACACCCCTGCAACGTCACCTCCGATCGGTTGACCATGGGGGACATCTCCGAGGAGGTCGCGAGCCCGCGATTCAGTCAGCATATCCGGCGTGCCTTCCCGAACCAGCAGTCGGAGACTCGGATCAATCACGGCCGCCGCAGATGACCGATGATAGACGGACGTTGGGCCGGGCTCGTGGAGCCAGGAGCCACAAGATTGCACCTTCTCTCCCGACAGCAGATAAGGACCAGGTACATGAGCATCCCGCTTAATCGAGTCGAATCAATTCCCCACTGGCTAATGGTAGCGTCATTGATCTTCCTCGGGACGAGCGTGGTCCGTGCCGAGCCGGTCGTGCCCGGCACAGGCAGCAAACTGCCGCAAGTCGGCGACGACTTTGAAGACGAAAGCTGGGAGTACATCTACAACCTGCCGAAGAGCAGTCAGAATATCGATGGCCAGAACCGATACCCCAGCGGGGAAGCCAAGAATGGCCGTTGGTATGAAGGGATGAAACGCGGGCAACCGGACCTCATCAAACGCGTCCCGACGCCCCCGGGCGGATTACCCGGCAGCCAAGGCTCGCTGCTGCTGCGGTCCCTGTCCACGGGGATTCCGGGACACCCCAGCTATCAGATGCAGCAGGACGACTTCATTGCCGATGTGAGTTCTCGTATCGGAGGTTCGATCCCTGCGTCGCGGACGCCCAGCGCCGTGGTCCGTGTCTTCCTCCCGGCCTTCGAGAACTGGGAGAAACGCAACGGGCCGCACTTCGCGTTCCGCACGGCGCTGGATACCACCATCACGAAACAGTCACAGGGACGGGGCATCCGCTTCTCCAGCACGCAGCGGGTCGCCGAAACGTACTGGCCAGGCTTCTTCATCGAACTGGAACGTAAGGGCGAGGGCCGGGATCACGACTCCGCCCGCCTCCGCATCCGCGCCAATCAGTGGGGCGGTGACTTCGCCGGTCCCGAGATTACGACCACCGGCTGGTGGACCTTCGGCATGTCGGTCACGCCGGATGGCATGGTGCACTACTACGCCAAGCCCGGTATCGAAGACCTCGCGGAGAAGGACTACATCACCTCGCAGTATCCCTACGGGTATCGCTGCCAACAGTTCGGCACGTTCTTCTTCAACGTCTGCAACGGCGATGACGGACACACCTGGTCGACCGAATGGGTCATCGACGATCCGGCGGTGTACTGCGTGCGGTAGGGTCATTCACCGTGGCGCGGCGGCCTCGACGCGGAACTGCCAGGTTGCTCTGGCTCGCCGGTTGGCGATTGCCGAAGCAGTTGGTCCTCGGTGTCTTGCTGTTGGTGACGGGCGGCCGAACTCGGCCGGCAGGAGTTGCTCATTCACGTGGACACGCCGAAACGCGGCAAGATCCACGCCTGCAAAGCAATCCACAACACCACGAAGCCGAGCGCGAAGAAGATTTCCATTTTGGTTGATCCACGTTCTTGAGACATGTTCTTGAAGGTTACCCCGCCGCTTGATTCGCAGCCGCGTTTTGTCCCGCGCCGTTGCCTCCCGCCCAAGGTGGTCGTTGACCTGGACCACCCTGCTGAGCCTGGACTGCTACCGCCAGCAGACCCCACATCGCCAAACTAATAGCTGCTGTCTTGAGTAACGTTTTCATTACCGACTCTCCTTAGGATCGCGAAAGAAATAACGGCGGACCTTCAATGTGGTCATCACGCTCCGAGGCTGTGAAAGAATCAAATTGGCCGACAATGCTTGCACAAGGTGTAGGGTGGGCTGTGCCCACCAAGCACAAGCAGTTGTGGTGGGCACAGCCCACCCTACGATTCTTTCACAGCCTCTCCGCGTGACGACTACTATGCTTGCGATACTTACTTTTCCGATGTCTTCGGGAGCGGCGGCGCCGGCTCTGTCTTGTTCAGCGGACAAGTGCCCGCGTTGGGGCAGCCGAGGCAAGCCTTTCCGGCTGGGCACTGCTGAGCTTGGGGACAGTCCTTGCCCGCCGGACAAGCCTTTGCGGAGGGGCAGTCCTTTCCCGCGGGGCACGGCTGGGCCAACGGGCAGTTCTTGCCGGCCGGGCACTGGCCCGCGGCGGCGTGGGGACACTGGCCGGCCGGCGCCAGTGGGCAGTTCTTGCCAGCCGGGCACTGGCCGGCGGCGGCACGGGGACACTGACCGGCCGCAGCCAGTGGGCAACCTGCGCGGGGACAACCGACGGCGCCCGCAGGCGGGCCATCTGCCGCCGCTGCGCCGCCCTTAGCTCCGGGGACCTCGTGGTTCTTCCACGCCTCGGCGAAGCCGTTCTTCACGAACAGGGAAACGACGCCCCCGTGAGCCTGAATCAATTCGACCGCGTAAGGGTCATCCGAGGTCTCGACCACGCGGACACCCTTGGCGGTCTTCTCGTACTTCAAATGGATCTTATCCGCGTGCCGGAAGACCTCGGCGAACAACGGGTCTCGCGTATGGATCGGCCGCCGCTCTTCGACACGCTTGGCCATAGCGGCGACGTGTTCCTGGATCTTGGCCGCGATTTCCGGCTGATCCGATTCCGTCAGTGTCTCCACGCCTTGCTTGGTGTTCTGCACCTCGCGGCGAATCTGGTCGTGGTTCTGCAACAGGAAATGGAAGACGTCGCGGTCCGTTGCGAATTGCGCATCGGGACCTCCACCCTGCCTCGCCCATCCCGGTCCACGACCTGGCCCGCCCCCCTGGTTGCCCCAGGCCGGGCCTCGACCAGGGCCACCACCTCGCCCGGCCCACGGCGGGCCGCCTTGAGCTGCCAACTGGCTAGCGGCGACCGCCAACACACTCAATCCCAACACCATTCGCAACACACTAGTTCGCAGGTTCATCGGATGCTCCTTCGCGTTAGACGGGATTACTCCAGGCAAATCGCTGGCTCGATGCTGATTCGCAACCCGCATGCCGATTCCCGCCGATGAGATCGTTCTTAGGCAAGTTGTTGCGAATCGCGGCCTGACATGGGGCCGATGGCGGCAAGGCCGGCCGCGAGCAATCGTTCGGACCTCGACCTGCGTGCAGAATATGGCGCGTTTGACCTTCTCGTACTGAGCAATTCTTGCGCACCGTCCTGTGGACGCTCGACGGGGCTTTCGAGACAGGACGCCAAGACGTGTTCGCACAAGAGCTGCAGTGTTTCCGGAACCACCGTAATGCGAACGGTCCCCGCCAGGGCCTTGGCCTTCACGAGAGGGACCTTCCGAACCGCGTGTGCGATCTTCTTAGTCGTAGGAGACACGCGTGTTCTCGTCGCCCAGGGTGGCTTGCAGCAAGGGCTGCCACTGCGGCGATTCCCAGGTACCCAACTGCGTGTGTATCAAGAAATACTTCTGCGGAATCGGGTGCGTTCCGACGACGACCTGCAGTTGGTACTTCACCGGGATCATACGGCGGAAATGATCGAGGTAGGGGCAAGGCGGATAGCCCACGATCAAACCGGTGGCCAAGTGGATGACACTGGCGCCGTTCCTTTTCATCTCTGCCGGCGCGTCCTCCACGTTGCCGCCGGGGCAACCACCGCACGTGGCATATCCGACCAATTCGACAGCCTTTTCTCGGTAGCTGGCGAATGCGCCCTCCCGATTGGTCAACGCTCGCAGGCACTTTCCTCCGGCACAAGTCCGATAGCGATCGCAAATGATGATGCCGACCTTGATGACGTTGTCGTTCATGCAGGAGCCTTCAAATCCTAGGATGGTGCTATCACAATTGCAGCACACCGCCGGCGCTGGAGGGCGTCACGGTGCTCAGCGCCGTCTGGAGTCGCTGCCATAGTTGCCGAAGCGCCCGAGCCGCGGGGCCTGATGATCTTGTCCGGGCGAGATGATCGCTGCAGCCAGACGGAAGGACCTCGCCGATGAGGACACCGGCGAGGTCTTGAGGGTGTTCTTAAGAAGCCTCCCCACGGTAACCGTGGCTACTTCTGTGCGATGCGTTGGTCGGCGAGGTGGAAGTCCAGCGCGAGGGAGTCGCCGGCATGCACTTGGACCACCTGCGTGTCGCTCAGACGCTGGCCGTTACGTTCCAGCACGACCTCGAAGCGGAAGTCGTAGCGATAGCCGGGAAGCAGTCCTTCGGAGAAATATCGGCGGTCCGTCCCCGTGGTCTCGGTCAGGACGCCGTTGACATAGACGCGCGCTTCCGCCGGCACCTTGGCCGTCAACACGGCACTGTTGGCGACGGTTCGCCCCGTGCTTTTTTCGCCTTGACTCTGTCTGGCGGAGGTGCTGCCCGCCAGCGACGTCAAGGCGTGGGTCACCGACGGTGCCGAGGGGACCGCGGTACGCAGCTGAAGCGACCGGTCGAGACTACCGACTTTCGGACGCAGCACGGAGTCATCCCCGGCGGGGGCTTGGCTCTTGGGGCTGGGATGTGCCTGGGGAGCTTGCTCCACAGATTTGACTGGGGCACCGCCACAGCATGGTTCAGCGACCACACGCCAACCGGGACCGCAACTCCAGCAGCAGTCGAAACAGGGGTCACAGCACCAATCGCAGCACGAAACCACACGGACCGGGTAACGCACGACGTACGACGGGCAGCAGTCGTACCACCACGCCGGATAATGCCCCCAACCGGCTTGCGCAGGCTTGGCAGGCAACGACACAACCGCGGCGGTTAGCACCGCAACCAACAACAACTTCTTCACACTGGGTCTCAACATGTCAACAGTCCTCCATTAGTCTTGAAGCAACACAGGGTCCAA
>JAPLNJ010000387.1 GCA_026692885.1 Planctomycetota bacterium
AGGCCGCACCTTCGTGAGCACCGTGTTCCACTTCCCTTCCCCGTCCAGGGACTGATCCGAAGCGATGGCGACCGTCTGGTCGAGCATGCTCAATAGATTCCATTTCCGCCACGTCGGGGAACTCTCGACCAAAGGTTCAATCGTCGTGCTGGCATTCCTCAGCGTTTCGATGAGCATGGGATCCCGGTCCGTGGTTTGCTGGAGCAGACGCTCTCGGAGCACGGAAAGGTTGTCAGGCCACAGCTCGTGCGCGCGTTTCAATTCCTCCCTTGCTCGTGCCTTGACCTCCGCATTCCCCGAAAGTCGCCCGGCTTGAAACAGCTCGTACCAAAGAACCGGATCGTCGGGCCTCAGGTCCACGGCTCGGTTCCGTTCTTCCAGGGAGCGGCGTTCGTCGGGCACCAAGCGAGCAAACTTGGAAGCCAATACATGACTCGTGGCCGAATCGTCAGCAACCTGCAGCAAGCGACTTACGGCTTGTTCTGCCTTTTCGACGATCTGTCGATGGACCAAGTCTCCAGCTTGCGCGCTAAAGGCCGGCGATTTCAAAAGCAGGATGTAGGCGACCACGAGGTTCGCGTGGGCCAGCGGATCGGCCGGAAGCTCCTCGGCAAGTTTTTCGAATAGAGCGATGCTCGCCCCAACTTTCTCGCTCTCCAGTTCTGCAATGGCTTGGTTCTTCTGTTGAATCAAACGCAGGACTTCCTCCGCCGAGCGAGGTGCCTCCTGGACGGAGGGCCGTGCCTGCGGGGGCATCTCGGAAGTCCGCGGCTTTCGGCACCCGGGAAGAACCGTTACTGCAAGGACGATGGCGAGTAGTGTGAAGTGGAGTCTCATAAGGAACTATTTCTGCGCGACGGCTTTGGCTTGCTTGGCGGCAGCGAAGGCTTTCCAAGCTCTCTTGACATCGGGGGCCTGGGCGAAGAGATAACAACCCACGTGCGGCGCGCTGTGGTCATCGGACTGGATGAGCAGAATGTTCAGCGTGTCCGCCTTCACCTCGGCGGCCGGCAGGGCCGGCCACCAACAGCAAAACGGTGATCAACGCAAATGCTCGTTGCATGGCTTTCCTTTCAGATTGGACACGGTCTGTAGCTTGCTCTCGGCGGCCCGCGGGGCCCATGTCATACGGCCCATTCCCGGTAAATTCGCTCGACCTCTGCCTCCTTCGTGTCTCCCGCGAAGAGGAGCACTCGGTATTTGAGCGAGACCGATTGGCCGGCCGCCAATTCCCAGGGTTTGTCGAGGAAGTTCATCGGCGTCGGAGAAATGAAGCCGTAGTCGCGGGTGAACCATGGCGCGGGCGCCCAGGGGTTCCTCGGATGATCCAACAGCGCGATCCCTTCGACTACTCCCGGATTTCCTTGGCGTTTGCCAAAGTAGGCGCACCAGGCCGCCGACTGGCCGAATGTCGCCTGCTCGCCTTCCTGTCCGTGGGAGTTCACCAGCGTACCGCCACCCCAGGGGGTGATGTCGCGAGCTGCCCGTAAGGCAAATAACGAATGGTTGGTCTTCAGAACCGTCGTGTCCACAATCGCGGTCCAGGTGATGCTGGCGTCGATGATGCGCAACCGCGGCCCGGCGATGGAAATTCGGAATTGTCGCTGATCACGCATCACGGCCGTCTCGCCCGGCTTGTGCCAGTCGCAGTCATCCAAGATCTCTGCCGAATCCGACGTGCACGCCCCCAGCTTCGGCCCGCTGGAGATGATCTGGCCCGCGGCGACCTCGCTTTGCCAGTAATTGCCGCCGTTGACCCTGTCACAGGCGAAAAGCAGGGAACGGTGATGCGGATAGGACGAGCCGCTTTCAGTGGTCAACGAGAGGCCCGAGACGGGACCGCTGAGCGGATAGAAGTAGGGGTACTTCTGCGTGGGATGCGCCCGATAGCAGGTGACCGGTTCGTCGGCCCAGCGGATCCAGATCTGCGGCCCGAAGGGGTAGGCCGTCAGTCTCTCCGAACCGGGCTGAGGTAGAATTCCCGGCTGGTCGGCAGGAGCGGCGAGTCCAAAGACCGCCGGCGATGTTCCGGCGGCCAAAGCCCCCATGAGAAAACCGCGACGTGATAGATGATAGATCATTTGGTACGCTCCGAGAATTGGTACGCTCCAAGGAAAGGAACAGCGGACAATAGATTGTCGATGTTGCGCGGCGGCTTACAAGACTCCACAGCGCCCAGGTCGAGGAATAGGCGGCCGTTTTTTCCCGACACATCCGCCTCGGTGAGCGTGAGCGACTGGCGATAAACCCACGGCTTGGCCGAGGTCGTAAGGGCCCAGAATCGCAGCTGAATTCGCCAGAATCCAGGGGATTTTCGAGGACGTGGACCTGAATTCTGGCGAATTCAGCCACATTCCGAGGACGACCGGGTGCGCCGATTCGGGATCTTCCTGGGCCACGACGCGGGACTCCCCAGGCGAGCGGAAGGAAATAACTTACCCAACCCGATGTAGGATGATCTTCCCGTAAGACGGCCCTCCGAGGCCGTCCACTGCGTCCCGCAGGTTGGTTTACCAGACGGCCTCGGAGGGCCGTCCTACGGGTAAGTTATTTCCCCGGCGTGGCTTCGTCTCGACACCTACTTCTCAACTCCATCCGTGGACGCCTCGACAATCCGGATTTCGTCATCGGTCAGTCCGTAAAGTCTGTATACGAGGTGATCAATATGCCGATCCGTCGCCTCGATGTGACGTCGAATCACACCTCGCTGCGCGGCGGACTTTGCCCCCGCAAACTGCTCGTTCAAAGTCAATATGGAATCGACAAGGGACACCATATTCTCGACGGCTTCACCGCTCGCTTTGGGAACAATGAGCTTGTCATGCGATCCGGGCGTAGCATGTATGAGTCCCCCTCCGAGTGCCTGATCTATCACGTAGGACGCAAAGTAGAAACGCTCCAAATTGGAGTTAATCACGCCGAGTATGAATTTCAGCGGAAGGTCCGCCTTGGGTCTGGTGTTAGTCACGATCCCGTGCGGCACAACACACGCCAAACTCTGCTCAACGTAGAACTCGCGATCATCGTAGGTCGCCACAAGACTTGGCTTTGAAAGCATTGTTTGCGAAACGATCTTAGGCGTCTCAAATAGCTCAGGCGAGCGGGGACTATACATCTCCGCAGGCAGGTATCGGATGAACCGCCGTGTCCACGACACGGCATATCTCCCGATGTTCCTTCCTTCGAGGTATGGTCTTGCTTGTTTGACGTCCGCATGCGATGTAACAAGACGTTCTTTCCCCCCCTGTCCCTTTCCTTTCGCGCATGAACGGAGACCGAAAGTGGAATAGCACAAGTCCTTCAAAACCCAGCTTTGCTTGCGAAGTTTGTCGCAAAGATCACGCACTGGAGAAAGCAGTTCCACTTTGAGGCTGAGGCCCGGATTGCGATGCACCTTCGATTGCGCCCATCGCCTTACTGCACCATCCGCCAGTTCGTGGGGCGTTCTTGGGACCCGTATTCTGATCGTCCCGTCGACGCCATCGATTCGGTCGCAGGTGAGAATGCAGTTCTTTACCGTGGCGCCTTCAAATACTTTAAGGTGCGAAAGGTCAGCTAGCTCGCGAACGTGAGTGTGGGAAAGAAGGTAACGTCGCAGGCTTTCACAATTCGGCTGGTGTAGCGTCTGGATGGGCACGATCAACGAAATAGACCCGTTATCCTTGACGAGTCCGGCAGCTCTCTCAAAAAAGAGAAGGTAGATGTCCCAGACATGCGTGGCGCATTGGTAGTTTTCCTCTAGATAGCGTGCCTGACTGGGGTACAATTCTTTGAACGTACGGACCCGAATGTAGGGTGGGTTGCCGATGACGCAATCAAATCCTCCGACTTTCATGGCGTCCACAAAACCCTGTTCCCAGTCGAATGCGTTTGCGACGTTCATAGCCTCATTGTCGAAGGCGAATCTGCCGGTCAAATAGTCTGACCCAATCAGGGAATTTCCGCACTTAATATTCTTCGCCAAGTTTGGCAGGGCGCGGTGAAAGAGGAGCCTGAGTTGGAGCGAAAGGGTGGCGTCGTTCTCGCCCTCTAACGCCTTGAGCAGCAGCGATAGTTTGGTGACTTCTACCGCCTGCGCGTCGATGTCAACGCCAAACAGGTGCGTCGTTAGAATGCGTTTGCGTTCTTCGATGGTCAGACGCCACTCGTGTTGACGCGGCTCCTGGTACACGGCCCGCTTGTGCTTGTCCGGTCTGTGTTCCAAGTACCACTTCAGGCAGTGGTCCAAGAGATACTGATAGGCCCCCAACAAGAAGGAACCGCTGCCGCAGGCCATGTCGAGTACGCGCACAGGCGACTTGCCGCGACCGCCTGCCAGTTGCGTCGGACTCTGGCCTTCGATCTTTCGGCCGACGGTTTGCTTGACGATGTAATCCACAATGTAGGACGGCGTGTAGTAGACGCCGCCAGCCTTGCGCACCTCTGGCTTCTCTTCGACCTTGGCTTGGTGGCCCGCCGTCAGCCGAATGACTTTTCCCAGAAACCGCTCGTAGACGGTGCCCAGGATCTCCACCGGCAACACGCGGAAGTCGTAAGGGGAGCCGTAGGCAAAATACAGGCTTTGGATGATCGGCTTGAACACTTTGTCATCGACAGACAATTTGGGCGTGATCTTGTCGGGAGCCTCGGAGCCGCCCGCTTCCTTCTCGAAATGGAACAGGCCCGAGTTGTACTTCTCATCCGCCCGGCGACATACCTCCCGCATGAACCGGGCGTAGATGTCGTCCCGCTCGCCCAACTTGAGCAGTTGCTCGTAGGGTTCCAGGCCGCGGTCTTCGGCCATGCGCAGGAAGACCACCCGGTTGATTGTGAGTTGCACGGCCGCGTTCAAGTCCTCCGACGAAATCTCCACGTTGCGCAAGGCGATGTTGCGGGCCAGCGCTGGGTATTCCTGAAACCCAAAGGTTTGGATACGGGCGTGGCTGGCCTTGTCGGTAGGCGTCGGCCGGGTCGTGCAATCGTAGACGCCCCATTCCTCAAAGTCGGTCAGGATCGACACGCCGACCTTGGCGTTCCAGCCGTAGCGTCGCAGTTGGTAGGCGGGGGCGGGGTCCCCCTGAATATTGACGCCACACTTCCTGGCCTCAGCGTAGAACTTAGTCAGCGTGCCAGCGCGGAAGGCGTAATCCGGGGCTTTCGGTTGGCCTTCCACGTCCAAGCTGTCTTCGGGAATGACCTCTCGGTACTGGGGGGCCGCCATCGCAGCGTTCGCCACGTCCCAGCCCAAGGCAGCGAAGAAGGGGTCAATTAGCGACTGGCGAACATGCGCCTCCTTGACGTCGGCTTCGCGGTACTTATCGCGGTTGGTAGCAAAATGCCGACAAAGTTCGGCTATCGCGGCTTGACCCTGTTCCAACGTCTTGGGAGTGCTGGTCTTCATGCCGACAAGGTATCCCAACTGCAGTGGCCGTCAAGACGGTCGCAGCTACCCGTACTGGATGGCCTCGCGGTAAAGTTCATCGAACGACCACAGATGGTCGGCGATCCGGCCGGTAGCAACGCTTACGAAATAGCTTCCTCATTCCAACAAGCCAGCCGTTGATCGCTGGCCGAAGGTTCCGGTTCTGCGAGTTGGATGCCACGGGCTCGCCCCGTGGAGGCTTCGCCGCCGCGGGCGAGGCGGGAGTGGGATCCGCGTGTGGGTAGCAAGAAACGGAAGTATCCCCCGGCCAAGACCTCGTCGTTATACACAAGATCTTCGCCCCGATAGGGGCAGCCTAGGGCGATGCAAAGTTGGGGTTGAGATGGGAAATTGGCACGGTGGCAAGGGCGAGAGCCTGTTTCGCTGCTTACCGCGAAAAGGCGCACATGACAAATCGAGACAACGCCCTGATCCTGATCCACATGTCTTCGCCCCGATAGGGGCAGCCACATAGCAGCCCAGGGCAAAGCGGAGCGGCGTTCGCCGCGTAGCGCCGCCCTGGGTTATGCGAGGATTGAGAACACTAGCCCTGAAGGGGCGAAACAAGCCTTGGTCACGTCTGACGAACGATACGCGTGAGAGGAACCGATTTGTTTCGCCCTTTCAGGGCTACCGAGAAGAGTCGATACCGTACCCAGGGCGTCGCTCCGCGGCTGTCGCCGCTACGCCCTGGACGCGGAAGTTATTTCGTGGGCGTGGCTATTTCCCGGCCGGATCGCCAATCCGTCCCACCGTTAGTCGTTCAACTTCTTCCCGCGTGGGCGCTAACGCGTTGGCTGGCGTGCGGGGAAGAGGGTCGCTGCTAGGCCGACGAAGGAGCGGTCGTCATTAAACACGGAATGCCAACCTACAGGCGGTCCCGGTTCCGCGCGCGGAAATCCTGGACCTTGCGTTCGGTCTCGCTGCCCAGTTTCTGTTTTGCCAGGAACTCGCAAGCTCGCCTGGCGATGAAGAAATCGTCTCCGGCCAGCAATCGTGAGACGTCGGATTCCGTCTTGGCGGAACAGTACTTCCGCTGCTCGAGCATTCTCAAGATCAGATGGATCTGGAAGTACGAGAGCTGATCCAGGTAGCTCGTGAGTTCCTCCAAGGTCGGTCGGGGCAGTTCCGGCTCGCCCGCCAGGAAGTCCAGGACCACCGGGCTGTGCACGCGACTCATGCGGCAGGCTGACCGGATGAGGTGGGCGTAGAGTTCTTCCTTGTTGCCGACGGCGCTTTTCAGGAACCGCAGGGATGTGGTGCTGTGTTCGCGATCGCCGGTCTCCACCACATGCAACACGTCATTCATGAACTGGACATCCGACGGATGGTGCTTCGCGACGTACTTGAGAGCGAAATCAACGCACGTGCGATCGGTGGAACGCAGGAGCTGCTTTAGATAAGCCGGCGTGCAACTCTGCTCGGTGAGCTGGCACAACTCCTGAACCAGCTGGCCATTGGCCCACTGCCACATGACCCACGTCGTATACGCGGCGTGTTCGACGACCGATTCCTGTACGGTCAAGGGCGTCGCTCCCGACCAGCCGTCGATCCCCGGCGTCTCATTCACGGGTTTCGCCAGGAAGGCCAGCGACTGTCTGGCGAGAATGGAACCGCGGTCCTTGAGGATGCGGTCAAGCTTCGCGTAGTCCTCCGCGGTAAACGGCTCATGTTCCCTCTTCGTCAACGGTCTAGCGGGCGGATATTCGAGGCGATCGTAGTAGCCCACGGCGTTCCAGTGCATGGTGACTTCGACCGTCCGGCACTTCTTGTCCATACACACGTCGGTCGTGATCCGCACCGCGTAGCCGACGGGAAACCCGTTCCGGTCCCTGGGCTGAGCGACTTTCAGAACGCGGGGAGGCGCCGCTGGGAAGGCCGGATCAGCGATTTCCACTTGGTAGACGACCGGTGGTGGCGTGCCGTCCGCCGCTGCCGCAGCGTCAGGCGGACCTTCGCCTATCGCTCGGCCACAACCGGCCACGCTGGTCAGGCACACCAAGGCCACATGCCAGCGGAGCACGCTGCCCAACGCGTTGGCTCGAGGCACGACAGCAACGCAGGGGTTAAAAGGCATGCCACGATTTCCGGAAGTCTTGTGGGAGGAAGCCATCGGCTCGACCGGTTGTAATCGGCGATCCTGGGACCTGCCGCGTGTCATTGCATCTCGGACCACTGCACTTCGTGCGGCAGGCGATTTGTCTTGGCCGCGAGTGCCGCGACCCTGCCGGCGGCCTCACCCATGGCGACGGCGTTGCCGGTGACACGGTAGCTGGCGTGGGCCAGGAAATCGCCGCTGATGCAGCGGCCGGCCAGCATTAGGCAGTCGACGTCCTTCGCGATCAAGGCCCGCAACGGAATATCGTACGGCTGCATTTTGAAGTTGCCGTGCGAGATCGTCTCCTTGCGGTTTTCGTCGCGCGTCGCCGCGTGGATGTCGACGTTGAACGTCGCCCGCGCCACCGCGTCGGGATGACGCGCGCCGTTGACCAGGTCGTCGCGGGTGATGGTGTACCGGCCGCGGATCCGCCGACCATCGCGCACGCCGATCTGTTCGGCGCTGGCCACCACCTGCATCCCGGCCCACGGGCCGCCCAGCCGCGCCAGGGCCCGGACGATCCGCTGCACCTCGGCCCGTGCCCGCAGGGTGGCGGCTGTGACCTGCGCGGCGTCGAACGGTTTCACACCGTACTCGTGGTTGATCATCACCAGCACCAGATTATCACGAATGTGGAACAGCGTCGGGTGGCCGTAGGAGGCTTCCTGGCCGGCGCGGGCGATCTCGCGGCGGAACGCTTCCACGGCCGGCAGGTGGCGGCGGTCGTCCCGGTAGAACGAAATGTACTCGCCCAGCGCCGCGTGGTCACGGACAACGGCCAACGCATTGAGCGTCAGCGGTTGGCACGGGCAGTCGTGACCTTGACCGATCTCCCACTCGCAACCAGCCTGGGCGCCGAGGTCCCCGTCGCCGGTTGCGTCGATGAACACCCGCGCGCGCCAGGCTTCGCGGCCGGACTTGGATTCTGTGACGATGGTCGTCAGGCGGTTGCCTTCGCGGTGCGCCGCGGCAACTCGGGTGTGCAACTGGGTTCTTACGCCGGCCGCGTCGCACAATTCCTCCAGCAGCACCTTCAGCGTTTCCGGCTCGTACACGAAGCGGCTCGGATTCTTGTGCCGCCGGGCATCACGCTCGTCCAGCTGCTGTGTCAATTCACGGGTCAGCCCCGGCTTGTCGAAGTCGAAGATGTACGTCAACAAGCCGGCCGTCCACACGCCGCCGAGGCAACCGTGGACCTCGAACAGCCGCGTTCGTACCCCGGCCCGCGCCGCCGCAATCGCCGCGGCCACTCCGGCGGGACCACCGCCGCAGACGATTACGTCGGCATCCTTGTGCAGCGGTAATTCGCAGGCCGGTTCCAAAAATCGATCCGGCCGCGCCGGCGATGTTTCCGCTCCTTGCGCGAGGCTCGGCACGGCGGCACTAGCTAACGCCACCTGCAAGAACGCCCGACGACTGGAGGAGGATCCTAGGGTGTTGCTCATGGTTTGCCTCTAAGTCCACTGGCTTCATCGTAGTGTCAAGCTTTCGGGCGAAGGCTGCCTGCCACCGGCATCGCATCCGCTGGAGCACGAGGGGTCCGCCCTCCGCACGCGCGCGGCTTGTGCCCCTGTGGCTTGTCAGCGCGCCGTCAGTAGAATACTGCACTGCGTGAGGCCCGGAAATCCCGGAGAACAGGAAAGGAGCTACGATGAAGCGGTTGGTTTTCGTTGCGGTGTTGCTGTTGGCTGTCTGGTCGCTCGGGAGCCGGGTGAGTGCCGAACTGTTCCAGGATGGGGAGACGGTCTGTTTCCTGGGAGACAGCATCACGGCCGGTGGACGCTATCAGGCCATCATCGCCGACTACTACCTGACCCGGTTCCCGGAGCGGAAGGTCCGGTTCGCGAACGCCGGACGTTCCGGCGACAGCGCAGGCGGTTCGCTCAGCCGGCTGCAGGAGGATGTCATCAACAAGCAGCCGACCTCGGTGGCCATCATGTTCGGCATGAACGATGTGAACCGCGGGGCGTATGTGGCCCATCCGGATGATAAGAAGAAGGCGGCGCAGCAGCAGGCGCTCGAGGGGTACAAGGCGAACATGGCCAAAGTCGTCGGCCGCATCCGCACCGAGGCCGCTGAGCCCAAACTGTTTTTCCTCACACCGTCACCGTTCGACCAGACGGTGGTGCTCGACAAAGAGAACAACCAGCCGGGCTGCAACGACGGGTTGGGCCGTTGCGCGGAGATCGTGCGGGAACTGGCGGCGAAGCACAACGGAACGGTGGTCGATTTCCACGGGTCGATGACGGCGCTGAATCTGGTCCAGCAGAAGCAGGATCCGAAGTGGACCATCGTGGGCGGAGATCGCGTGCATCCGGGTGCGTCAGGCCACCTGATGATGGCCTGGCTGTTTCTGAAGACACAGGGCGCCACGCCCCTCGTGTCGAAAGTGACGGTGGACGCGGCGGCCGGACGCGCCACCGAGAGTGTCAACGCCCAGGTGACGGCGGTGGGGCAAGCGAACGGCGGCGTGACCTTCACGGTGCTGGAGAAAGCCCTGCCGTTTCCGGTTGATCCTGCGGCAAAACCGCTGCTGGAGCTGGTGCCGATCGAAACGGACCTGAACCAGGAACTGCTGTCGGTCACCGGCTTGGCCGACGGTCGATACGAAGTGCGGATCGATGGCGCACCGGCGGGTCGGCACACGGGAGTGGAACTCGCGCGCGGCATCAATCTCGCCTTCAACGAAGCGACGCCCCAATTCAAGCTGGCGCAGCGCGTGGCCCAACTCAACGGACAGCGGCGAAATGCGGAAGCCCAAGCGTGCAGCCTGCTGAATACGCGCCGCTGGATGCAGATCCATTACAAGATCAATGTCGATGATCCGGCCGCTGTCCAGGCGCATTACGACAGCTTCCGGGACAAGACCGAGTACATCGCGGCGATGGCCCTGAACTACCTGAAGCAGTGGCCCCGATACGGCGAGCTGCTCAAGGAGATGGCGCTGCGGGAAAAAGAGGCTTGGGAAAGCCGCCAGCCGGTTCCGCATGTCTACGCGGTCGTGCCTGCCGAGCGGCCGTAAAGGTGCTAAGGCGAGCGGAAGGAAATAACTTACCCAACCCGATGTAGGATGGTCTTCCCGTAAGACGGCCCTCCGAGGCCGTCCACTGCG
Source organism: Planctomycetota bacterium (assembly GCA_026692885.1). The sequence continues at coordinate 10,612 of JAPLNJ010000387.1, forward strand.
TCCCGCAGGTTGGTTTACCAGACGGCCTCGGAGGGCCGTCCTACGGGTAAGTTATCGCCTAAGCCTGCGATGCCACTTGCCACTGCTGGAGACCAAATCATGAACTTAGCCTGTCGGGTCGGAATTCTTCTTAGCCTATTTGGCGCGCTCTGCCCAGCGGCAGAGCCGTCCGTGCCTGTGCTACCGCCGCTACCGACGGAAGAGCGACCGCTGGCCGAACGCTTCGCGGTGCCGCCGCCCTCGGCACGGATGCTGCGCATCCTGCATTCGCAGAAGGACAACGCCGCAGAACAGGACCAGCAGTTGCGAACGCTGGCGGCGCAGGGCTTCGGCGGCTTTGCGGGCAACGTCGCCTTCGACGGCTACGTGGACGACGAGACGAAGTGGCCCGCCTTCTTACGCGGCGTCCGCCTGGCCAAGGCCGCCGGCATGTCGCTGTGGCTCTACGACGAGTGCGGCTACCCCTCCGGCAGCGCGCGCGACCTCACGCTGCGCGGCCATCCCGAATGGGCCGCGCGCGGCTTGCTGGTCGCCGAGGCCAATACCCGCGGCGGCCCGGTTTCACTCGCGCTGCCGCCCGGCCGACTGGTGCTGGCGGCGGCGCTGCCGCGGCGCGACGGCGTGATCGCGTTGGATGAAACGCAAGATCTCACGGCCTCGATCAACGGCGGCCAACTCTCCTGGCAGGCACCGGCGGGCGAGTGGTTCGTGGTGGTGATGACCGACGACCTGCTCTATGAGGGGACTCATGCGGCAGTCAGTCTCGCCTTCAAGAAGCCCTGCATCGACCTGCTGACGCCGGAACCGACTGCGCGGTTCCTGGAGGTTACGCATGCGCGTTACGCGGAAAAACTCGGCCAGGATCTCGGTCGGTACTTTGTGTCGACCTTCACCGATGAGCCGTCACTGCAAAACCTCTGGCTCCGTCCCATGCCTTACCGGGTGCTGCCGTGGTCGCTGACCATCGAGCGCGAGTTCAGCCAACGCCGCGGCCGGGAACTGCGTCCCCTGCTGCCCGCGCTGGTGGCCGAGGCCGGGCCGGCCGGCGCGCGGGCCCGCTACGACTTCTGGAACACCGTGGGCGAATTGGTCTCAGAGAATTACTTCGGCCAGATTCAGACTTGGTGCCGCAAGCACAACCTCCTCTCCGGTGGTCACCTGTTGATGGAGGAGGGACTCGTCGGGCACGTGCCGCTGTACGGCCACTTCTTCCGCTGTCTGCGGCGTCTTGACGCCCCCAGTATCGACTGCCTGACCAGCCTGCCGCCGCAGGTGCCGTGGTACATCGCCCGCCTGATCGGCAGCGCCGCTGACCTCGAAGGCCGCACCGTCACGATGTGCGAGGTATCGGACCACGGCCAGCGTTATCGGCCGAAGGGCGACACACGTCCGATCCGGATCGTAACCGAAGACGAGATCCGCGGCACCTGTAACCGGCTGGTGTGGGGCGGGATCAACACGCTGACCAGCTATTACGCTTTCCAGGACCTGACCGCTGAGCAGTTGCAGCGCATCAACACCCACGTCGGCCGCTGCCAGACCATGCTGCGCGGTGGGCATCAGGTCACGGACATCGCCGTGCTCTACCCCCTCGAAAGCGTCTGGCCGCGTTTTGTTCCGGCGCATCACGGCGCGACGGACGAACCCGCAGCGCGCCGCGTCGAGAGCGTTTTCGACGGCGTGAGTGGGGCGTTGTACGCCGCGAACCGCGATTTCGCTTACGTGGACGCGCAGGCGTTGCGCGAGGCGAAAGTCGCAGACGGCACGCTGACACATGGCCAGCTGCGCTGGCGCGTCTTGGTCTTGCCCGCCGCCGATACGCTGCCGCTGGAGGCGTGGGAGAACGTGGCCGCGTTCTGTCGCCGAGGGGGCGTGGTGATCGCGATCGGCACGCGCCCTGCCAATAGCGAGGTGGAGTTCAGCTCGCCGCGAGTGCAAGAGATCGCCTGCGAACTGTTTGGTACGGCCGACGCCCCTTGCCTGATCACCAATCCAGCCGGCGGCGCGGGCCTGCTGTTGCCGACCGCCATGATCGCGTTGGTGCCGCGGTTGGTCGACTCGCTCTTCGAACGCGCCGCCGTCTGTGCGGAGGCGAAGGCGCCGGTCAAGATCACGCGACGCCGCATCGACGGACAGGAGGTCTATTTTGCGATCAACGACAGCGACGCGGTCTGGGAAGGCGGGATCCGTTTCTGCGGCCGAGGGGTGAGCGAGCAATGGAACCCCGCGACCGGCGTGATGACGCCGTTGGCGAACGGCACGCAGGTGCCGGTGCGACTCGGCCCGTATGGAGCGATGCTATTCCGCTCGGCGACCGCCGACGTTCCGAAGCGTTTGGGCGGCACCGTCGCAGCCTCCCTCTCCACGACCTGCGAGCCGCTGCCCAAGACGCCCCAACCGGCCGCATCCCACGGAGAGTTCGTGCGGTCCGAGCTGACCGGCGATGACATCTCCGGCTGGCGCGCGGCGGCCACTCTGACCAAAGGGCAGGTCGACACGTTCCTGTTCCTCAACTTCCCCTATACGGAGCCGCTGAATCTGACCGCGTGCGAGGGACTGGCCATCGACGCCTCGGTGCCGCAGGGTCAGCGCACTGGCACCGAGCTGCTGGTGTTCCTGAACACGGCAAACGGTGGCCGATTCCTGGCGGGCACTGGGCACTATCTGAACGTGCCGGGCTCGTGCCGCGCCTACGTGATGTTCTGTCAGTTCAAGCCGTTCGGGCAAACCCAAGGAGAACTCGACCTGTCCAAGATCGCTTCCGTCAGCATCGGCTGGGGCGGCTATTTGGGAACCGCTGGCGAGCGGATCACCCTCACGGTGAAACCGCCGCAACGCTTTGTCTGCGGCGCGAAATAGAGCCGGGCGGCGCGGTCCCCGCCTGTTGGTATCCGGGATAGGGACGAGCCCAATCGACCAGATCGCATTCCACCTCGCGGCGCTCGTGCTCTCCGCGACCAGCCCCCACGGATTCACCGACTTGCTGCAACTGCTTGGCTTGACGCGCCACCGGCACGCGTTCGCCGCCGACCGGAGACGGGTGGTGGTGGTGTCGGCTCGGCGATAAACACGGCTGGCGATACGTGGAAGTACTTTGCGAGCTTGGCTAACATCTCGGCTGGCGAGGCATCGCGGATCGAGTGCTCCGTGGATTCGTATTGCGCCACCAGGAGCGAAAGGATTTCGAGCAACTCGCTCTCCGCCTGGGGCAGTTTCGGGCCCGCACTCATGAGCTTGGATCAGTGGCATGGTTCCCGGGCATCGCGTCGGCCGGGAGGGCCGTGCTGTCACGCTCTCCGCCAGCGGAAAGGTGCTCCGCAATTAACCTTTCTTGCAAGTCGTCGAGCTGTTGGATGAAAAGTTCCAGACTCGGGTTCTTGTCACGAAGATGCATCAGCCTCTTGCGCTTCCGGTATTCACTCGATACATCTTCATAGGACTGGAGAAACTTCTCCCCCCCGGCAGAAAGCGCATTCCGATCCGCTTTTCGGAGGGCGTGGTTTGCCGATTCTTCACATCCCGTGATCTTCGCTGCTTTCTTGTCGAGATAGAGCAGCGGAAGGAGCCAGCACTCGATCGAACGGACCGCAATGGCGAACAGAATGCGGTGCGAGTTGGCCTGACAAAACGCCGGGTCGACCTCCTTCTTGAGCCTGTTGATGACCCGATCGACAAGCTCCGGGACGGACAACGGCTTACCCCCTGCCGCCCTCGGCACATCAAAGCCACCTTCCTCTTGCACGTCGGTATCGATGTGGATCACGAGATAATCGAGGTACTGAAGGGCACCTTCGTAGCGTCTTCGCTCAAGCCACTTAAACACATGCCCCCACCCTGCAGGCGTGTCCGTCAATGGGCGAGGTGGCTCAATGTAGTTAACGATCCGTTCGTCTTCTGCCTTCTCAAAATAGCCGAGGAGGATGTTCTCCATCACCGTCTGATCGATAGGACCTTCGCCGACGAGTCCGAACTTGAGCACCAGCCACCTCACCGCAGAGTCGTCAGAAGTTCTTGGGAAGGCCACCGATGTACCCGTGGACGAATGCCTCGGACAGGCTCACCGGCAACTGGCCGGGGCTTAGCTTCGGAGCTTCGACGCGACGGACGCAGGTATGACCGCCCTTGTTACGGTCGACAACCAGAAGCCGCTGCTCGGGGTCGTGAAGGTCGAGCGCGTCGAGAACCGCCGGGTTGTGTGTCGTCAGTATGACTTGCTTGTCGTACTCTTCAGTAAGCTTGACGATCTGCTCTACCAGGGCCGTACAAAGCTTGGGGTTCAGCGAGCTATCGATATTGTCGATCGAGAAGAAGGTCGGCGTTTCCGGGCTGACGAAGAGCGTGATGTAAAAAAGGAGGAACAGGAACCCCTCGTTCGCGCTCCGCTGGTCGAACAGGACCCCGCCAGGGAGGTAGCGATCGTGAATCTTAATGCTCCGCTGCCCCGGACTGAGATCCTCCGGGATGAAGAATGTTTCAAACCAATCAATCAGCGCCAGATTCCTGCGGATCTTATCCAACCGGTCGCGGTGCATCGGCGAGTCGAGTGCCTTCAGGTGTGCGAAAAGACCTTCGCCACGGATTCCCAGCGGGAGGATTTGGCCCTCGGCCTGAAACGTGCGAAGCGCGGAATTCTCCGGCGAGTACACCAGGAATCCGGGAAGCGTCCCCGCCGGCCGACTGCGCAAATGCTTGCTGACTTCAGAAACTAAACGCTTAAGGACCTCGGGCGTTACTTGACATCCGGGGTCGAGATTCGCCGTACGCAAAGCGTCGAGGATGTCACCCGCACGTACCGGGACGGACTGCTTCCATTTGGGATAGGACGCCGCCTCGTCCGCGAAGAGTTGACAAGCGAATGCCACTTCGTTGTCGCCCTCAACCAAGATTTCGATAGACTTGCTCGAGGCGAGAACTTTCTCGAGGGTCGACGCGTTGCCCTTCTTAAATGACATCCCGATGGCTTCGCGCTTGGGCAACTCGCCGAACGCCGATCGCATACCCCCGTTGTTTCACCAGGCTGCAGCGGACAGAATCAATCGCGTGGATCAACACCATCTCCCAGCGGTTGACGAAAGGAACTGACGATGGACGCGTGCGCGACGGGTGGCTGGCTCCTGCGGCGGATAAGCTGTGGTTTGCTCCTGGCGATGTGGGCCAGCGCGGTGGCCGCGGCAGAGCCGTTGACCAAAGGGCAGGTGCTCCTGGATACCGATTTCGAGAACACGGCGGACGATGCGGCCTGGATCGGGGGCAAGTCCTTCGCCTCCGGCTGGCAAAGCGCCCGGGCGTTGACCCTGGAAAGCCGGCCCGGCGAGGCAGCGCGCGGCGCTACAGTGCGGCGGGCGCTGGCGGTCGCGTCGCTGCGCGGTTGCACAATCCGGGCGTCGGTGATGGTCAAGGCCGAGGCCGTCAGCGCCAAGCCCAATCCGTGGAACGGCATCAAGTGCATGTTGGCCATCGAGACGCCCGAGCGAAAGCTCTGGCCGCAGGCAGCGCTGGACACGGGCACCTTGGATTGGAGGCGAGCGGCCTGTACGGCGCGGATCCCCGCCGACGCGACGGCCGTGTATCTGGTGCTGGGTCTGGAGCAGGTCACGGGCAAGGTCGCCTTCGATGACCTGAAGATCACCGTGGTCAAGTTGCCGCTGACGATCAAACCGGCACCGGTGGCGGGACCCGTGTATCGCGGGCACACGCTGCCGAGGCTGCGCGGGGCCATGATCAGTCCGCAGATCGACGAGGACGGCCTGCGCACCTTGGGCCGTGACTGGCACGCGAATCTCGTCCGCTGGCAGTTGACCCGCCACGGCCGGCCCGGTCAACCGAGTTCGCTGGCGGACTACGAGGCCTGGCTGGACCGCGAGTTGCAGCGTCTGGATGCCGCCCTGCCGCTGTGCGAGAAGTACGGGCTGCACGTCGTGGTCGATCTGCATTCGCCTCCCGGCGGCAAGGCCACGGTCAGCGGCTACATCGGCACCGACGATCGCCTGTTCACGGATCGCGCGGCCCAAGACAAATTCGTCGAAATCTGGCAGCGGATCGCCACGCGGTATCGGGGCGCCAAGCCGATCTGGGGCTTCGACCTGGCGAACGAACCCGTCGAGGACGTGGTCGAAGAAGGCTGTGATGACTGGCACGACCTGGCGGAACGCACGGCGCGGGCAATCCGCGAGATCGATCCGCAGCGGACGCTGATTGTGGAAGCCTCGCCCTGGGGATCGCCGGAGAGCCTGGCGGACTTCACGCCGCTGGCCGTACCGAACGTGGTCTACAGCGCCCACATGTACGTGCCGGGCGAGTTCACGCATCAAGGCGTCCACACCCAGAACCAACCGCCGATGATGTACCCCGGCGAAATCCAGGGCAAGCGGTGGGACAAGGCCGCCCTGGTCGCAGCTTTGCAACCGGTGATCGACTTCCAGCGCACGTACAACGTCCACATCTACATCGGCGAGTTCAGCGCGATTCGCTGGGCGCCAGGCGACAGTGCCTGCCGCTACCTGAGCGACGTGATCGACATCTGCGAGGAGCACGGCTGGGACTGGAGCTACCACGCCTTCCGCGAATGGCAGGGCTGGAGCGTCGAGCACGGCCCGGACCGTACCGACACCCGTCCCACCACGCAGCCTACCGACCGGCAACGGCTGCTTCGTGACTGGTTCGGCAAGAACGAAAAACCCACCTGGAACCAGAGGTAAAGTGCCGGCGTGCGTCAAGGCTCTGCCCTGGTATCATCCTGAAATGGACGTACGTGATTCCAGCAGGCCGAGTTGAATTCGACGGAGTCCTGTACGACGGCTCTCCGAAGCCGTCGAGATGCCTGACGGGCTCGGAGGCCCGTCGTACGAAGTGCGGTAGGACCGCAGCGGCGAGGTCGCTCTCTGCGGAAAGGACATCGAATGAACCAAGCAAGGGGGAAAAAACGCATGAGACGTTGTTACCATTTTCTTCTGTTCGTGCCGCTCTGCGGCGCTTCGCTGGCGGCCGATATGCATGTCTCGCCAACCGGCTCTGACGATCACGCGGGGACGTCGGCGGCGCCCGTACAGACCTTGGAGAAAGCCCGCGTCCTGGCCCAAGCACTTCGTAAGGGCCACCCCACAGAGGCCGTCAACATTCTCCTGCATCCCGGCACGCACACGATTCGGAAGACGGTCGCGTTCAAACCGGAAGATTCCGGAACGGCGGAAGCCCCTCTGAACATCCTCGCCTGGCGCGATCCGGCGGCCCCGGACGCGCGGCCGCACCTGGTGGGTGGTGCGCTCATCACCGGTTGGAAGAAGGGCACGTTCAACGGCCGGGCGGATGTCTTTCGGGCCGACCTGAAACCGCTGGCACTCACGGTCCCCTTCAGGCAGGTGTATCTTAACGGGAAACGTCTGACCTGGGCCCGCTACCCCAACGAGGACAGGGACCACCCCTATTCCGGCGGCTGGGCCTACGTGGACGGCGTCCGTCCGCCCATGTACCAGGACATCGAGGGAGAACGCACCGACACGGTGGTCCTGAGGGCCAAAGATGCGCGCTCATGGTCGCGGCCGCAGGACGGGGAAGTCTGCATCTTTCCCCGCTACAACTGGTGGAACCGCATCGAAAAGATCGCGGCCTACGATCCCCCGACCCGCACCATCACGCTCGCGACAAAGATGCAGTACGCGGCACGCCCCGAAGACCGTTTCTGCGTCACGGGCATGCGGGAAGAACTGGACGCTCCCGGCGAATGGTTCCAAGACGTGGAAAATCAGAAGCTCTATCTGATCCCACCCGCCGGGGCGGATCTGGCCAAGGACGTGGTGACCGCCCCCACGGTAAACAACATCCTGGACTTCTACAAGACCCACCACGTCCGCGTCCGCGGGCTCGAACTGAGCTGCGCCGAGCAGTGTGCATTCCGTTTCTCCGACTGCGACTACGCGGTGGTCGAAAAGTGCTCGATTCACGACTTGGGTTACTTCCAAGGTTCCGCCGTTTCCTTGGACCGCGGCGCGCATGGCACGGTTCGCGGTTGCGACATCTGGAATATCGGCGGGCATGGCGTCTCGGTCAACGGTGGCAACCAGGTCAAGCTGGAGCGTTGCGAGCACGTGGTCGACAACTGCTACATCCACCATGTTGGACAATTCAACCGCCACGGCATCGGGGTGATGCTCGGCGGCGTCGGCATCCGCGTCGCGCACAATCTGATTCACGACATGCCGCGCTGCGGCATCTTTCACGGCGGAGCGCTCAACACCCTGGAATACAACCGCATCCGCCACTGCAACCTGGAAATGGAGGACACGGGCTGTACCTACACCGGAGGCTGGTGTGGCGGCTGGCAGACTATCCGGTACAACCACTGCACGGACAGCATCGGGTTCGACAATCACGGCCGGTTCTTCGTGTTCGCCTGGGGCATCTATCTGGATGAAAGCGGCTGCGGCAACGACGTCTACGGCAATCTCGTGGAACGCTGCCAGGTCGGCGCGATGCACCTCCACAACGCGCGGGAGAACCACATCTACAACAACATCTTCGCCAACAACGCCGGTCCCCAGGGCAAGACCCACCAGCTTTCGCTGCAGACCTGGAACAATTCCCCCAGCGGCGTCTTTCTGCGCGACCGGCAGCCGAAGATGCTCAAGGAATACGAGCAGCTGATGACCAATCCCGCGTGGGCGGCCATGCGCGGCATGCAGGTATCGCCAGCGAACCCCTTCCTTCCCGACGGCACGATCATGCGGGGTAACAGGATCACGCGGAACATCTTCTACTACCCCCACCAGCCGGACTCCCGCTACATTTCCGAGAACGGCGTGAACCTCCAGCACAACACCATCGATTCCAACACGGTTTGGAACGGAGGGACGGTGCCCGTGAAGACGGGCAAGCAGGCATTCAAGAAGGCTCTGGCCGACCTGACCGACAAGATCCCGAATGCCGATTTCTCGCGCCGTCTCGCGCCGGAAGAAATCGCCCAAGCCCCCGACCGCACCGTGGCTGCTGACTGGCGCTGGTACCAAAAGATCTTCCCAGACCTCCAATCGCAGATCGTCACGGCGGGGGGCAAGCACGCCTTGCGACTGCCCGGCGCGTTCAATAGTGAGAAGAAATACATCCGGAACACCTGCGTCCGATCGACGCCCTTCACGCTGGCGGCCGGCAAGAACTACCGCCTCACCTTCCAATTGCGTCACGAGAACGCGACCGGCGAGCTGGTCGCCCGTTTTGTTTGCGAGAATCAGGGCCTGTGGAAGGCGTTCGGCTCGCGAGGCTTCCTGAAACGTTCGGATATGTCGGACGTCACCACGGCGACAGACGGGATCAAATGCCAGACCGGGTTTCGGTTGCCGAAACCCGGCGAGGCGGATTACGACGCTCGCGTGACCGAGCTGACGCTGCAGTTCCAGTTCAACTCCAGCCAGGGCTGGGCGGAAATCAGCGACCTGCACCTGGACGAAGTGGAACCGGCGACGGAATGGGAAGCGTGGCAGATGGCGGGGGCCGACACGCATTCGGTCGTCGCGGACCCGCTGTTCGTCGACCCGGAACACGGCGACTTCACGCTCCAGCCGGAATCCCCCGCCCTGAAGCTCGGTTTTGAGCCGATTCCGTTCGGCGAAATCGGCCCGTATCAGGACGACACCCGCGCGACATGGCCCCTTCGGGAAGCCGAGGGCGTACGTGAAAACCCGCAATGGCTGGAGTCCGTCCTTATCGACAAATCGTGATCGCACGCCGAGCGGTCCGCACGATGCACGTGAAGCCGGCTCGTGCGGTTCTTCCGCGTGGGCTTGTGCGAGGCCAAAGGGAATCCTCTCGACCGTCCTCGTATCAACCGCGTGGTCTGTCGCCGAGAGACGACTTCGCCCATGCTGCTTTCCGTTGGTATCCGCAAGAATTCACAAATCTAGACACAAGGAAAAGGAACCACATGAGACTCCCGTTTTTCACAGTGGCGTTGCTTTACGCGGCCGGTATGGCAAGCGGCGCACCACCGCCGGATGATCTGAAAGCCCGCTGGCGGAAAGAAGCGGAGTTTCCGGTCGTTGACCTGTCACGCGAGACTCAGCGTCAGGTCGTAATTGCCGAGGGCACGCCCAGTGTCTATCAAGGGCACCCGATGACCGTGCTGATGTCCGACGGCAAGACCATTTTCGTTGTCTGGTGTATCAATCATGGCGGCAAGGCGGGACCGCTGGCTTGCAGCGCAGACGGCGGCCAAACGTGGACGCGTTTGGACGACCGCTTGCCGCCGGGGTTTCGGAATCACGAAAACTGCCCGAGCATCTACCGCCTGAGCGATCCTCAGGGCAAGGAACGGCTGTGGGTTTTCTCGGCGTGGATCGGGCGGTTTGGCGAGCCGATGCCGAGCATCATGAGTGAGGATGGTGGCCAGACCTGGAAGGAACTGCCGCCGCTGGGCCAGGCGTTCCGCTGCGTGATGACGTTCAGCAGCGTGGTCCAGCTCAAGGACGGTTCGTATCTGGGAATGTACCATCGCGGGCCGGACGGCGCGGATCGCGCTCCGCTGGAAGTCTTGCAGTCGGTCACGAGGGACGGTGGATTCACGTGGTCCGAGCCGCGCTCGGTAGCCAAAGTCGATGGCAAGAACCCTTGCGAGCCATTCGTGTTCCGTTCGCCGGACGGCGGCGAGCTGTGCTGTCTCATGCGTGAGAACGCACACAAGGGATACAGCCTGATGATGTTCAGCCGCGACGAGGGCCTTACTTGGAGCGTACCGGTCGATACTTCGTGGGGGCTGACCGGCGACCGTCATCGGGGCACGTACGCGAAAGACGGTCGCCTGGTGATTGCTTTCCGCGACCAGGCGCCGCTGTCGCCCAGCAGAGGCCATTTTGTCGCGTGGGTCGGCACGTACGACGATATCAAGCAGGGCAAGCCCGGACAGTATCGCGTCAAGCTCCTGCATAGCTTTGCGGGAGGCGATTGCGGCTATCCGGGTGTAGAACAGTTGCCTGACGGCACGATCGTCGCCACGACCTACATCAAGTATTGGAACGACGCCCGCAAACACTCCGTGGTTTGCACCCGTTTTCGTCTGGAGGAAACCGATGCAAGGCTTCCAACCGGCGCAAGACCATAACTGGTGACGACACATTTGAATGGAAACTCTTCCGGAGGTGAAACATGGTGAAGTGCTTATCGCTGTGGCTTGTTTTAGGAATGGTTTCGTGTGCGTACGCCGAACGGCAAATCTACTTGTCGGCAGATGCGGCGGTCGGCGGCGATGGTAGTCGCCACAAGCCCTACCAAACGCTGACGCAAGCGCGTGATGGGATCCGCGCACTTCGCAAGGCGGGAACGCTGAACAGCGGCGAAGCAGTGACGGTGGTTGTGGAACCCGGCGTTTATCCGTTGCAGGCATCCTTTGAACTGACTGCTGCGGACAGCGGCGCAGCGGAAACGCCGGTGGTCTACCGGGCCCGCGAAAGCGGCAAAACACGGTTTCAGGGCGGCGTTGCGTTGGAACCTGCTTCTTTCAAGCCCGTCACCGATGCGGCCGTGCTGTCACGCTTGGACCCGGCGGTGCGAGAGAGGCTGCGCGTGTGCGACCTCTCAGCCAAAGTGTCGACCGCATTTCCTGAGTTCAAGACTGCCTTTCAGGGAGCGCCGGTGGCTCCTTGGCTGTATGTTAACCGGCGCCCCATGACACTGGCCCGTTGGCCCAACGCCACCGCCACGGATGCCGGGTGGGCAGGTTTCGCCAAGGCCGTCGATACCGGGCTGCCCAAGCCCGAGGCAACGGACCCCGCCTTGCGCAAACCACATCCGGGTTCTTTCCTGTTCGACGACTTGCGGCCGGCACGCTGGAATCTGTCGGAAGGCGTCTGGCTACTCGGGTACTGGACGCATGACTGGAGCGATGAAGTGATCCGCATCGCCTCCTACGACAAGGAACAGAAGGTCATCACGTTGGCGGCGCCGCACTCGTACGGCATCAACGCCGGCACCTGGGGCGCGGGAACACGCCGCTTCTTTGCCATGAACGCGTTAGAGGAGTTGGACGCTCCAGGCGAATGGTACCTGGATCGCTCCCGCAAGCTGCTCTACTTCTACCCCGAAGGCGATCTGAGCACGGCGGAAATCGTTCTGGCGACCTTGACCGAACCGCTGGTCAAAGTGAATGGTGCGAAATACGTGAAGTTCGTGGGCTTGAATTTTGAGTACGGCCACGCCGATGGAATTATCGCCCGGAACACCGAGCACTTGGAAATCGCTGGCTGTGTGGTGGCAAATCTGGCTGGCGGCGGCATTTCGCTCGACGGTTCAGCCAGTACGGTGCGTTCCTGTGAGGTGTTCAATCTCGGCCGGGGTGGCATCTCACTGGGCGGCGGGGATCGCAAGTCGTTGACACCGGCCAAGAACCTCGCGGAGAACAACCACATCCACCACTTCGGCATCTTTCAACGCACCTACGCGCCGGGAATCGGCGTAAACGGTTGCGGCCAGACCGCCCGCAACAACAGTATCCACGACGCGCCGCACAACGCCGTCCTGTACGGCGGCAACGAACATCTGTTGGAACGCAACGAAGTCTATCGGGTGGTCATGGAGACCGGTGATGCCGGCGCGTTCTACACCGGCCGGGACTGGACGAGCCAGGGCAACGTGCTACGGAACAATTACATTCATGACCTCGGCAGCGGCCACGCCGAGCATGTGAATACGATGGGGATCTATCTCGATGACTGCGATTGCGGCGACACGCTGGTGGGCAATGTGTTCTACCGCGCGGGCCGAGCGATCATGATCGGCGGTGGCCGCGATAACCCCGTCCTGAACAACCTCGTTGTGGATTGCCCGATCGGCCTGCACATCGACTCGCGCGGCATGACGTGGAAGCAATGGAACAACCCTGCGGATAGCAGTTGGTCCTTGGAAGCCAAGGCCCAGCAGTTCAACTATACCCAACCGCCGTGGAGCACCAAGTATCCGCGTCTGGCGGCGATCATGCACGAAGCGCCGCGCGAACCCCTGGGCAATCCAATTCGCCGCAATGTGTTCGTCGACTGCACCAAGCAGGTCTGCAGCTTTGACGGCAACGTGAAGAAACTGCTCGACAAGTTCGAGATCGCTGACAATTTGGCAGTGAACACGACCGGAGCTGTCAAGAATATGGCGCAACCGGTCGAAGTCAAGGGCTTCGCCAATCTTGCAGGCACCGCGGGCAAGCCGATCAAGCTCGGTCTTGGCGACGTGACAATCCAGGACTTCTCGTCGCGCTGGCAGGCGTGGATCCAAAAAGAGATCCCGTCGTTCGAGACGATCCCCTTTGAAAAGATCGGGCTGTACAAAGACGATTATCGACACACGTTGCCGCCGCGCTGAATGCTCCGCGCCAACCTCAACGACTAACGATCAACAGGTCCACGCGAATTTCATCAATGTCCGGGAGGTCTTCCCGTATATTTCCGCGGCCACACCCCGGGAGTTCTTCGAACGCACGTTCGCGAAAGGGCGGGCGGCCTACGCGGGGCAGAACTACCTGTTCACGGCGAACCATCCGCTTTGGAAGTACTACGACTACTCCCCCGCCGACCTGATCGCGCTTCCGCAGATTCGCCTGTTCGAGTTGAACAACAACGACATTGCTGGCGGGTTCGACGAACATCCGCAGGGCTGGAAACCGGAGAAATTCTGGGACGTCGTCAACGCCTATCGGACCGCGCATGACCAACCGCTGCTGTTGGGCTTGGGAACCGACGACCGTCATTCCTACGGCCCATCGCCCAAAGCCTGGACCGTGGTTCGAGCGGCAAGTCTCTGCACCAAGGATCTGTTGGAAGCGATTTCCGCCGGAGATTTCTACGCCTCCAACGGACTGGATTTCTCGGACATTCAATTCGACGGCAAGACGCTCTCGGTCAAGATCAACGTCCGGGAGGAAGGCTCCTACCGAATTCTGTTCCTCGGCACGAAGCAGGACTACGACGCCTCCAGCCGGGTGGTCCAGGTGCAGCAAGGCCCCCGCTGCCCGGCGCGGAAGATCGACGTCTATTCGGACAAGATCGGCGTGGTCCTGGATACGGTGGCGGGCACGGAAGGCGCCTACACGCTCAAGTCGGACGATCTGTACGTCCGGGCGAAGATCGTCAAGGTCGCCGCAGACCTCAAGCCCGACTGGCAGTCCCAACCCGCCGCATGGACCCAGCCCTACAAGTAGTCTGGGCTCGGCCGGAATGCTGCTGAACCAGCACGTGAAGCAGGCGTCCCTGAAGCCCACTGCTGTGAACATCTTTGCATCGTCCAAAATTCGTCAATCGCTCTGGTTACGAGGCTCTGCCTCGTAACCCACTGGACGCGAGGCTCCGCCTCGCAAGTAGGCCGGCAGAGCCGGCAATGCAGTGTGTTCCCAGGCAGAGCCTGGGAACGAGGGTTTCCAAGATGTTCACAGCAGGCGTCCCTGAAGCCCGTCCTGCTGGCCACTTCTTTCGCAGCGGCGCTGCTTCAGGGCTGCTTGCTCCCGACGTCATCCCGCGTTCCGTTGAAACCCGGGCCGCCGCCGGCGACATAACCATGGCTCGCGCCGTTCGCGTCGGGCGTGATCCAGAACGAATAGAGCGAGCCGCTGGTCAGCGTGAACCGCAGCCGCACGTTCTTGCCACTGGCGCGTGCGAGGCTCTCGGCGCCGCGCCACGTCACGCGCTGGCGGGTGTTGTCGCAACCTAACGGGACGCACTTCTCAGCCGTGAACGGCCCGTAGGGCTGGCCGTCCAGAGTCAGCACTTCCACCCGCAATTCGCCGCGCGGCGCGTCGAGGTTGACGAACAGATGCTCGCCCTTGAATCTGAGCGGGCGCGTCGTCAGCGTGCCGGTCTTCTCGACGGCATCCAGGGAAGCAAAACCATCGCGGCGCAGTGTGGCGAGGCCGGTCGCGGCGTTCGCATACATGCCGCTCCACATCTCGTTCCCGCCTTGGTGCGAAGCGTTGCCCTGGAACGCACCGTAGTAGAAGTGAAGTTTGTCGCCGACAACCAGACAGCAACCGCCGGCGCTGCTGATGTAGCCGCGCTCCCAATCGCCCGGCTTTCGCGACGCTGCGATGAAAGGCTCGCGATGGCTACGGTCCCAGTGAAAACCGTCGCGGCTGAAGGCCACCTGCAAATCGGTGAACTTGGGAATCCCCTGCGCTGCGGCTTTCTGATTGCTCGGTCCATACAGAATCTCGAACAGGCCAAGCATCACGCTCTCATAGGCGACGGCGTCGAGCTTGTAGAGCTGTGGCGTGTCGCCGAGCACGGGATCAGGCCGGTCGAGTTTGTCGGTCGCCGCCCAGAACACCGGCGGTTTCCCGCCCCACTTCGGACTGTTGAAGAAATCATCCGTCTCCCAATAATCGCGCGTGCGAGCGCGGCGCGAGGAACGGATGCTGAAGACCCACTTCTGGCGAAAGGGATTGTAGAACAACGTGCTGTTGTCGCCGAGCGGGCCGGTGGTGCCGCGAAAGTCCCAGTGGACGCCGTCGGGCGACGCCAGCAGCTGACCTGTGCCGCCCGTGAGCACGCCCCCGATAGGGCCGGTGCGGGTGAAGAGAAACATCTTGAATCGTTCCGCGGCGTTCGTGGCGTCCTGGTCCAGCCAGATGGACAGGCCGTCGCGGCGCATCTGGTCGCGGTCGGGGATGAGGCGGTTGCCGTCGTTTCCGCGTTGCCACTTCAGGCCGTCCCTGCTCGTGGCCAACGCGGTGCCGTCGAACCAACCGGCGTGATACCACAGCTTGAACAGGCTGTCCCGCGGGTCGAAGAACACGCCATCGCTGAACGGGGCGGCCAGCGGGCAGAGGCCGTCTTGCAGTTCCAGCGGCGTCTCCGGCTTGAGAACGGGATTGCCGGCGAACTTCTCCGGCTGATGCCAGACGCGTTGGAGTGTCGTGCTGTCGATCAGGAAATCGTCCACGAACAGCTGCCGGCCGACGTCAACCGGGATCGTCTTAGGCAGCTTTCGCAGATAGGGCACGGGCATCGGCTCGGTCGACTTCGGATCGAGCTGCCGCGGCGGCCACTCCAGCGGGAGTTCGATGCCGTTGTAGAGGATGGGCTTGGGGCCGGTCGCCTTGTTCGCGAGCATCAGGAGCTTCGCGTCCGCCGAGACGATGTTTCCCGCCAGCACATCTTCCTCGCGAAACTTTGCCAGCAGGATTTCCGCGTCCGTGTGGCGGTTCCAGTCGTACAGGATGTGAATGAGGCCGTCCGGTGCCTGAAAGCCGTCGGGATACGAAACGCTGGACCGCTCATCGAGCAGCAAACCGCCACGCCAAGTCTTACCGTCATCATCGGAAAGGAAGGCGGACAGGTGCGAACGCTTTGCCAGCCGCTCGCTCGGCGGCCCGTTTTTGACCAGCAGCAGTCGGCCCGACGCGAGCCGCCGGAGGAAGAACCGCGCATTGACGTTCTGGATCGCCGCAGGCTGCGGCTGGCTCCATGTCTGGCCGTTGTCCGTGGAGAAACTCTCGTGCGGGTTCCCCTGCGTCCGTGCCAGCATCCACAGCCGCCCGTCGCGCAACTCCACCAGCATGTGCTCGTCGAACTCCCAATCGGGAAACTTCACGCTGCCGCGCGGCTTCCAGGTCTGGCCGTGGTCGGTCGAGGCATAGACCCACGCGGTTTTCTCCGCCCAGTGTGAAACCGGTAGCAGCCAGTCGCCGTTCTTGAGCACCGTCGGCTTGTTCAGCGTGCAGCCCTCGGCAAAGCACACCGGCTCCGACCACACCGGCGCCTCCGCATCGGGATGGTCACAGCGGCTGAACCAGTTGCCTCTCGGACCCGACATGCCGACGACCGCTTGATCGAAGAACAGCCAGAGCCGGCCGAGCGGATCGGTCCACAGATTGCCCACGAGCGCGCCGCGTTGCCGCCTGCCGGAGGGATCAGACGCGCTGACGATCATGCGCGGTTTCGACCAACTGGCACCGTCCTGATCGCTCGTCGCGAGGATGAAATAGCCGTCCGGCTTGTCACCCGTGCCCGTCCAGCAGCCCCAGATGCGGCCCTGCGGCGTGCGATCCATACCGATGATCATGGCGCCCGGCCGCGAGTTGTCCTGAAATTCCGCTCCGGGCGCGGTGATGATGACCGGCGGTTCGGTTCGCGCGTCCACGGGCAACTGCGCCGCTGACGTGCTTCGAGTGGTGGAGGCAGGCGCGGGATTCGCGTTCGGCTGTGCCATGACCATGGTCGGCAGGCAGAGCAACAGGGTAGTGATGCGTGTGAGGGTGGGTTTCATCGTGTCCTTTCCTGTGGGGGTTCAGCGAGCGGTTGGGCACGGCCGACGAGCAACTCGCTGCCCCTCCAATATAGCCGACACGAGCCGGGCAGGGCGACGGCAAGGCGCTGACCGCCGGTGCATTTCCTGTGAGCGGCAAGGCGCTAGCCGCCGGTGTATTTCTTGTGTGCCTGATTTTGTTCCATTCTGGTTTGCTTCGCGGAGCGAACACGAAATCACGGACGTCAGGGATGACCAAGAGGCCCCTGGGGCACCCCTGATCGTGATCCACAGGTCTTCGCCCCGATAGGGGCAGCCACATGACAGCCCAGGGCAGAGCGTAGCGCCGCCCTGGGTTAGGACAGAGTAGAGCACGCCAGCCCTGAAGGGGCGAAACAAGCCTTGGCCGCATCTGACGAACAATGCGTGTGGGATGAACCGATTTGTTTCGCCCTTTCAGGGCTACCGTGTTGAATCGATACCGTACCCAGGGCGTCGCTCAGCGGCTGTCGCCGCGACGCTCTGGGCTGATTTGTTTTGGCCCGTTCGGGCCGGAAGAGTAGTAACGCCCACGAAATAACTTCCCCGTTTGTTCTGGGGGTGTCGTGAATACCGGCCGCAACTGGTGAATGCCCCCGGCTTGCCCCTCGTCGTTATACACAA
>JAPLNJ010000388.1 GCA_026692885.1 Planctomycetota bacterium
GTCGTGGCGGGAAATCGCTCCTGCTGTCCTTAACCTCGTGCCATTCGGGGCAAGCCCGGATGGGGACCAGACATGCCAAACTGCAACCAAAAGCCGGACGAGATCTCACCATGGCAAGGACCCTCTGGAATACAATTTTGCGCAGCCCAGGCCGGGGGTGAGGGGCAAGGTCGCTCGGCTGGACCCCTCACCCTGGGATACCTGGGCGAGGGGAACCAACTTGCCGCACTCATGAAACTCGCCACAACGTGCCGTCCTTGCGGTCTTCCAGCACGACGCCGAGGGCGGCCAGCGAGTCGCGGATCTTGTCGGAGGTGGCAAAATCTTTCTTCGTGCGTGCCTCGGCCCGTAGGGAGATGAGCAATTCCATCAGTTTTCCCACCAGGGCATCCGCTGCCGCCGCCAGCTGCGGCGGCGGTTGTCGGAACAGTCCGAAGATCGCCGTCAACTCGCGCAGGGTGGCCACACCGCGGCGGAACCCCGCCAGCAACTTCTCGTCGCGGGCCGCCGTCTCTTCCAATCGATGTTGATCGCTAAATTTGTTCAGCAGGCGGACCAGTTCGAACAGATCGCTGGACGCCCCGCCCGTGTTGAAATCGTCGTCCATTTTGGCCAGAAAGCTAGCCCGGCGTTCCGCGACTTCCGCCAGCAGTGGATCACCGTCCGGCGTCAACTCGCCGTCCACACGCCGCGGAATGGGCGTCAAGTCGTAAAAGCTCTCACCCGTAATCCGCTCGTACCGTTCGAAGAATCGCGTGAAGGCTTCCAACGCTCCGCGGGTCTCTTGCAGACCCTCGTCGCCAAAGGCGATCGTGCTACGGTAGTGCGTGCGCAGGAGGAAGAACCGTAGCGTCTCGCCGCCTTTCTGGGCGATCAACTCGGCCAACCCGCCCGCACCTTTCGAGCGGCTGATCTTCGTATCCGCCGTCGCCTGTTCTTGCTCGCGTTCCGCCCGGCCGCCGACTTTGCCGGCGGCCGCAGCCCGCATCAGGCCATTGTGCATCCAGTACTTGACCATCGGCTTGCCGTGGCAGCATTCGCTCTGCGCGATTTCGTTCTCATGGTGCGGAAAGACCAAGTCGAGTCCACCGCCGTGAATATCGAACGTCTCGCCCAACAGGCTGCGACTCATGGCGGAACATTCGATATGCCACCCCGGCCGCCCCGTTCCCCAAGGACTGGCCCACGACGGCTCGCTGGGCTTGGCCGCTTTCCACAACGCGAAGTCACTGGCGGATCGTTTTTTCGACGCGGCCTCGCCACCTTCGCCTTGCTGGCTGTCCGCACTGCGATTACTCAACTTGCCGTAGCCTGGGTCCTGGGCCACGTCGAAAAACACGTCCCCCTCCGATTCGTAGGCGAAGCCCTTGGCAATCAGGGCTTCGATCAGACGAATGATTTCATCCATCGTCTCGGTCGCTTTCGGCATGTGATCGATCTGATCCACGCCGAGCGATGCGAGATTAGCCAGGTAGTCTTGGGTGTTCTCGGCCGCCACTTGGGCCATCGAGATTCCGCGTTGCTTGGCCTTGTTGATCAGTTTGTCGTCCACGTCCGTGATATTGACGACCCAAGTGACCTGGTAACCCGAGTAAACCAGGTATCGCTTGACGGCATCGAAGATCACCGGTCCGACCATGTGCCCGATGTGGGCTTTGTCGTAGACGGTCGGCCCGCACAGGTAGATGCCTACCTTGCCCGGGCTCACGGGTTCGAACACTTCTTTGTTCTTGGTCAGGGTGTTGTAGACGCGGATGGTCATGGTCAGGCCTCGTTGATTTCGAATCCGGCTGCGCCGGAGCTGGGGGTGCTGGGGCTAAGTGCTCGAAACCCCAGACGACGCGCTATTACAAATTCCTATTGGATCGGCATTGGCTGTTCCGCCCCTCACCCCAAGCCTCTCCCCCGGAGTACCGGGGCGAGGGAGTTGTGCTTCGGTCGAGCCTTCGAGCAGCGCCACGCATTGGGCCATAATCGATTCTTCTCGACCGACCTCTCCCAGGCCCTCGCCCGTCTTTGCCTTCACTCCGACCTGTGCCGTAGCAATCTGTAGCACCTGGGAAACTCGCTCACGGATGCGGTCCTTCAGATGACTCAACTTAGGCTGTTCCGCGAACACAATGCAGTCGAGATTTACGATCGCGAAACCGGCTTCACGTACCCTCTGGTAAGCCAACTCGAGCATCTCGACCGAATTGCGACCACGATTTGCTGGGGCGGTGTTCGGAAACAGTTCGCCGATATCGCCCAGCGCTGCAGCGCCCAGCAGCGCATCGGTGATGGCGTGCAGCAGCACATCCGCATCGCTGTGGCCGACCGAGTGGCGATCGTGGGGAATGTCGATGCCGCCCAGCCGTAACGGTCCACCGGCTGCCAGCCGATGTGTGTCGTGCCCGATTCCGATTCGTGTCGACGTCGTGGGACCCTCTCCGCGCGTGGTGGCTGAAAGAACTCTTTTTGCGGCCATCGCTGCTGGAGTCCTAGGACTCAAAATAGGATACATTCGCCGCGGTTGGCCTGCGATTATAGCCCAGGGGAAATGCGGCGACAACGTGGAACTGGCAGGCCACCCGTCGCACCGCGAGAGCGGTCCTGTTCTTCGGCTCTTCACACCGTTATAATCCACCGCCGAATTGTGGCCGCGCGCAAAAAAAGAGGACTCTTGCTCGCCGCAACAAGAGTCCTCAACGATTGGCTGACCGGACCATGGATCAGAAATCCAGTGTCCAGAGACCCACAGCCGTTATTGGCTATCGGGCAGCGTGACCTGATAACTTTAGCGGACGCGTCGCGCGTCGGAAAAGTCGGCGGCCAAGCAGCGGTTCGACTTCACGTTCTGCGGACTGTAGGGAGACTATGACTCACACGGCGACTCAAGCAGCAAAGTTAGCCCTGGAAGACGGGACGGTCTACACAGGCTTGGCGTTCGGTGCTCAAGGCGAAGTGGACGGTGAGGTGTGCTTCAACACGTCCATGACCGGATACCAGGAGATTCTGACGGACCCCAGCTATCGTGGCCAAATTGTCACGATGACCTATCCGGAGATCGGTAACTACGGCGTGAACGAGCAAGACGTCGAGAGCCAAAAGCCGCATCTGGCCGGATTCATCGTGCGCGAGAACAGCCGCATCGCCAGCAACTTCCGCGCTCAAGAACAACTGGAGCACTACCTGCAACGGCACGGCATCGTGGGGTTGTGTGGCATCGATACACGCGCCCTGGTACGTCGCATCCGCACGCAAGGCGCGATGAAGGGCGTCTTGTCGACCGTCGATGCGGACCACGGCAGCTTGGTGGCGAAGGCCCAGGCCAGCCCGGGCCTGGTGGGCCGCGATCTGGTCCAGGAGGTCGTGCCCAGCGAGCCAAGAGTCTGGAACGAAGGACTCAGCCGTTGGGCGCGGCTGTCGGATCAGACCGCGCCCGCTTCCCAAACCCGGCCTACCAGGCATGTCGTGGCGTTGGACTACGGCATGAAGTGGAACATCGCGAGACACCTGATCGACGTCGGCTGCCGCGTCACGATATTGCCTGGGACCGCGTCGACGGACGACGTGTTAGCGCAGAACCCAGACGGCGTATTTCTCTCCAACGGACCAGGCGACCCAGAACCCCTGCACTACGCGATCGAGACCATCCGCGGATTGCTTGGCAAGAAGCCGGTGTTCGGCATCTGCCTGGGGCATCAGTTGCTGGCCCTCGCCTGCCGCGCGAAGACCTTCAAGCTGAAGTTCGGCCATCGCGGGGCCAATCAGCCGGTGCTGAATGTGCTGTCGGGCAAGGTCGAAATCACGTCCCAGAATCACGGGTTCGCAGTCGAAGAGCCTTCACTGCCCGTGGAGTTGGAGATCACGCACCGCAACCTGAACGACAATACGATTGCAGGCTTGCGTCATAGCACGTTGCCGGCATTCAGCGTCCAGTACCATCCGGAAGCCTCGGCCGGGCCTCACGATAGCCGATACCTGTTCGACCAGTTTCGCAGCCTGCTGTGACCAGCTCGGCCTTGATCGGAACGTTGCGCATCGTAAGCGCGAAGCGTCAGCGAGGGTGCCTCAGACTTCGCCCCGGTGTTTCGCCTGAGATGTGGTTTCTTGCCGAAACCTACGGCAATTCACAGACATTCACGTCAAGTGGGCCTCAACCACCACGGCTGTGCACATCTTCAAACGGGCCGGAGGCCGGTATTTTACAAGCACGACGCGCAAGTGAGTGAGTCTGGATTTCGCTTGCCGGTCCACCCCGGACTCACTCGCTTGCGCGTCGTGCTTGTATTTCCAGCCTTTGGCTGGCTGCAAAGATGTGCACAGCAGTGGCCCTCAACCACCCTCGCTGGCGCGTCGGGCTAGTGTGGACGGCTGCTAGCGTCTTACGCCACCTTATGATCAAAGCCGACCAGCTCTGATTACGTGATCAGTTGGGCCTCGGCTGCGCAAGGAACTCGCTGACCGTTTTCGCCTTCTTAGGTTCTTCCTTCGCAGGCCACATGCTGCTCAAGAACGACTTCTTCTCCGCAGTCTTGGGCTGATTGGCGGGTTGCTTGCTGCTGGTTCGCTTGGTGGTTGGCGAGCTTTTCTTGGCCCACGGATTGATGGTTTCGTTCGTTTTCGTGAGCGCGTTCTTCGTGCCGCCGGAGACTTTGTCCCACGTCGACGTCGAAGCGGCCTTGCGCCCGTTGGTCTTCGGCTTGGTCGAAGCTGCCTTACTGAAAGGGTTTAGCTTCGAGAGAGTTGAAGGTTGGTCGTCTGCCATGCTCAAGGTGGCGGACAACAGTAGCAGACACGCTCCGACCAGAATCGACCGTGTACAATTCACGGCAAACCTCCGTCAGGCTACAAAGTGATTCTCGAAAAGAATTCGGCGGCGGACCACCTGCCGCGACAAGGGCGGGGAGTGTTGCAAAACGGCGTCTGCGTGTCCAGGCCAGTTTGTCGTCCCTACGTACCACGGGTCAGCCCGAACCATTCGATCTGTTTGCGCGGACAGAACAGCAGGCCCTGGTCCTCGCAGTAGCCGACCAGCCAATCGGCGATGCGACGCAAATGCTCAACCTCGGTGCCCAGGGGCATGAGCATGACTCGCGATCGGTCGATTTCGGGGAACCGCTCCAAGTACTGCAATACTTCCTGGCCATCGGCCCGTTGGCCGACCACGAATTTGAACTGGTACGGGTGTTCGGCCACCAGTCGGCGGATTGCGTCGGGGGCGTGGCGGCTGCGCTCGTGCCGTGTGTGCCACTTGGGAGCCAGTTGCTCAGGCGGGATCGAGTTCGACAGTTTGGGGCTGATCGACATCAGATCGCACTCCAGCGGCAGATACAGCGTGCCAGCCGTCTCGATCGTGATCTGATGCCCGGCCTCATGCAGGTGTTGGCACAGCGGGATCAACTCCGCGAACAACATCGGCTCGCCGCCGCTCACGACCACGTGGCGGCAGGCCAGCGGTGCGATCAGGCTGAGGATTTCCTCGACCGCCAAGTCCTCGCCCTCCGGATTCCACGAGGCGAAGGGTGTATCGCAGAACCAGCAGCGCAGATTGCAGCCGGCCGCGCGCACGAACGTACTCTCGGTCCCTGTGAGGAAACCCTCGCCTTGAATCGACTTGTAGATTTCGGCAACGCGCATGGTCCCCTTCCGCTGTGTGCCCATCATGGCACAATAGCGGTTTTTAGGAAAGGAGCCCGCGTATGTCCGACAGCTTCCGCGACACCCTGGAAACATTCCAGAATCAGTTCCCTGGACGCGACTACGTGATCGAGATCCGCTGCCCAGAGTTCACGTCCGTGTGTCCCAAGACGGGTCAGCCGGACTTCGGGGTGTTGACCTTCACGTACACGCCCGGCGATAAGTGCGTGGAGCTGAAGAGCCTGAAACTGTACCTGCAGCAGTACCGTAACGAGGGCATTTTCTACGAGCACGTGACCAACCGGATTCTCGACGATTTCGTCGCCGTGGTCCAACCGAGGCGGGTGAAGCTGTGGGCCGAATTCGGTGCCCGCGGCGGCATCACGACCAGCGTGACCGCCACCTACGAAAGCAGCCGCTAGCACCTCTGCCCCTGACTGCGTAGTGGAGCAAGGCACCCGTTCCTGACGGACGCGTGGAAGGTTTCCCACGAACCGTGCGCACAGATTGTGTGGGTCAGGCTTTCCAGCCTGACGCGTAGGGTGCATCAAGCGCTGCGCCGATGCACCCTCTTCTGCTGTCCCCGTCAGGCGTAGGGTGCATCAAGCGCTGCGCCGATGCACCATCTTCTGCTGTCCCTGTCAGGCGTAGGGTGCATCAAGCGCAGCGCCGATGCACCATCGTCTGCTGTCTCCGTCAGGCGTAGGGTGCATCAAGCGCTGCGCCGATGCACCATCGTCTGCTGTCCCCGTCAGGCTGGAAAGCCTGACCTACTGGATCGGCTCGATCTTCAACGTGTGCTTGACGGGCACCACGGCGGCGGCCGAGGCGTCACGAGCGGCTTGGTCCTGCTTCAGCAGTACCGCGGCGATGCGTTCCAGGGCCTCCTGCTCCGCCGGCACCGCGTGTTTGTACTCGGGCAGATTGTGCAACAGGTTTTTGATCAGCCCCACTTCCATCCCTTGCTGCTTTGGGGGTGTTTGTGAGGCTCGGCTGATTGTGCCACACGACTCGGGACGCGACAATAGGGCGAAGCTGAAGCGGGTGGCTGGCGGTTGAGCCAAAGCGAAACCCCAGTCCACGATGCCTTGGGCAACGTCGTCGTGCTGCCCCAGCCCCCCCCGTTTTCCCGGATCGGATCTAAGGCGAGCGGAAGGAAATAACTTACCCAACCCGATGTAGGATGGTCTTCCCGTAAGACGGCCCTCCGAGGCCGTCCACTGCGTCCCGCAGGTTGGTTTACCAGACGGCCTCGGAGGGCCGTCCTACGGGTAAGTTATTTCTTGCTGTCGATTCTGTTGGACGCGTCCCAGGCCCGGGCCGCTGACCAAGCCACCCAGGCCCCCACCGCCGTCCAACCGGTTGTCGAGGTCGAAGAGGACGTGTACTCTTTCACGCCCGCCAATAACGGCGCTGGACCGCTGTGGTGCAGCGGCTCGACGTGTCTGGTCCGTATCGGCCAGGAGGTCTTTGCCAGCGGGTTGGAGACCCTGCCGGATGCGAAACCACTGAACAATTGCCGTTGGACGCTGTACCACCGCGGCGCAGCAGGTTGGCAGCTCTTGCAGACAGACCCGGCCGGCCGTACACGGGAGCCGTGCCCGCTGGTCGCTTTGCCTGGCGGGCGAGTGCTGCTGTCAGCGAACCCCACACGCCTGACCGATCCCAATGTCGCCGCCGGCCCCGCGCGGCCGGAGATTCTGCAGTTTTCCGCGAAGGACCCGCGGGCGGCGATGGAAACGCTGCTGCCGGTCTGGCAGGGCCAACCCGAGTTCAGCGAGCACTCGTACCGCAGCTTCGCTGCCGACGGAGCAACGGGCGAGATGATCCTGTTCCAGAACATCGGCTATACGCACGCCGAATGGGCGTTCCGCGATGGCGCCGGCCAATGGGCCGCTTGCGGCAAACTGGTCTGGCCGTGGGGCGCCGAGTACGACAAGCCGCAGCCCATTCGTGTCTGCTACCCGAACGTCGCGATGCGCGGCCGGTCCGTGCACTTTTGCGGCGTCAGCGACATCGTCGAGCCCTACCAGAAGTGGCAAGCATACAAGGAACGGCTGACCGGTCAGCACTGGGACTACGACTTCCGCCGACTGTTCTACACCTGGAGCGACGACATCGCCACCGGCAAGTTCCACGAGTGGGTCGAGATCGCCAGTCGCGACAAGACGTGCGGCTGGATCTCGCCCGGCGACATGGCCTTGGCCCCCGACGGCGACGTGCATCTTCTGTGGACCGAGAAAGCCCTGGATGAACGGTTGCGTCAGGACTTCTTTCCGGGCGAAAAGCAGTCGCACTCGCTGCAGTATGCTGTCCTGCGCGCGGGCCAGGTCGTGCGACGGAGCACGTTGCTGAAGGCCAAGGAGGGTGGGCCACGCGAAGTTCCCGGGCGTGGCCGGTTCCACGTCACGCCCGACGGCCGTCGCTTCGCGGTCTTCTTCGTGTCCGGCACGGATGGGTCGGGAAAGCCGGTGTCCGAGAACCGCCTGGTGGAACTGCAGGCGGACGGCTGCTGCGGTGCGCCAGTACGCCTGCCGCTGCAACGCCCCTTCAGCGAGTTCTTCACGGCCACCGTCCGCGCCGGCTCCCCGCCATCCACCACGCTGGACCTGCTCGGCCAGCGGGCGGGCGGCGCTAACGTTCTGAGCTACGCCCGGATCAGGCTGTGGTAGCGGCCGGTTAATTTGTCGGCCGGAATGTATTGGAGGCAACGGCGGACTCGCTCGGCGACGACTTGCGGGAAATCGGCCTGCAGCGTGCGATGGCTGATCACTCCGACGGCGATTTTCTTCTTCAACGTGTGCATGTACGACACGAAGAGCGGCAGTTCCCGGAAGCCACCCATCGCGGGTCGGCATCGCATCCACGTGGTCGCGTCTCTCCGAGACGCCAAACCCGGTCTCGGAGAGATCGAAGAGAACGCGGCCCAACTCGCGGGCGTCATGCTCCGCGGAAAAGAGGTGCCTACGTTCTGCCACGAGTTGCTCAAGACGCTGCACGAGGCTCTCGATTGACGGGAAGAACGACGTAGGTCAGACTATCCAGCCTGACACGGTTGCTGCACGAGGCTCTTGATTGATCAGAAGATCGAACTATGGGAGCAAATCACCTGAAGTTGCTGGCCATCGACGACAACCAGGACAACCTGACGACGCTCAAGGCCGTCGTGCGGGAGGCCCTGCCCGACTGCACCCTGCTGGCTGCCCTGAACGGTACGCGGGGTATCGAATTGGCCCGCAGCGAAGACCCCGATGTGATCCTGCTGGATATCGTTATGCCCGGCATGGACGGGTTTGACGTTTGTCGTCGGTTGAAGGCAGACGACGTGTTGCGGTCGATTCCCGTCGTCTTCCTGACCGCTCTGCGGACCGACCGTGAAAGCCGTGTCCAAGCCCTGGAGGCCGGTGCCGAGGCATTTCTTTCCAAGCCGTTGGACGAACAGGAGCTGGTCGCCCAGGTCCGCGCCATGGCCAAGCTCAAAGCAGCCAACCGTCTGCGGCGGCTGGAGCAGAAAGAACTGGTCGCGCTGGTGGCGAAGCGCACTCAAGAGCTCGAACAGGAACTGACCTCGCGCAAACGGGCGGAGGGGGCGTTGCACGAGAGCCACGTGCGATTTGAGTTGGTCGCGGAAGGCACGGTGGGCGCGATCTGGGACTGGGATGTGCCCAATAAGCAGGTTTACTTCTCGCCCCGTTGGAAAGAACTCCGCGGGTATCGGCACCAGGAGATCACCAGCAACGAAACCGAATGGATCGCAGGCATCCATCCCGACGACGCGCCGCGGGTCATGGCCGCGGTCCAGTCGCATTTTTCGGGCGAGACCGACATTTTTGCGGAGGAATATCGGGTTCGCCGTAAGGACGGCTCCTGGTTCTGGGTCGCGGACCGGGGTAAGGCGCTCTTCGATGAAACGGGTCGGGTGATCCGGATGGCCGGCTCGGAAGTCGACATCACCTTGCGCAAGCAGTATGAGGCCCTCCAGGCCTTTCTGGCCCACACCAGCGGCGGGACGGCGGAGGAGCCGTTCTTTCAAATGCTGGCCCGTCACTTGGCCCAGAGCCTCGGCATGGATTTTGTCTGCATTGATCGCCTCGAGGGCGACGGGTGTACCGCCCGGACGGAGGCCGTTTGGTGCGATGGCCATTTCGAGGACAACGTCACGTATGCGCTGAAGGACACCCCGTGCGGTGCGGTGGTGGGCCAGGCGGTCTGCTGCTTCCCCGCCGGCGTTTGCCAGCACTTTCCACGAGATCAGGTACTGCAGGATCTGCGGGCGGAGAGCTATGTTGGTGTGACGCTCTTTGACCATGCAGGGCGGCCGATCGGCCTGATCGCGGTGATCTCACGCCAGCCGCTGGTCAACCGTCCGCAGGCCGAAGCCATGCTGCAAATGGTGGGCCTGCGCGCCGCCGCCGAACTGGAGCGACTGGACGCGGAGACGGCGCTGCGGGCCAGTGAGGAGCGGTACCGCTCGATCATCGCAGTCTCCAATACCGGCGCCTGGGAGTATCATCTCGACACCGATTCCCTGTGGTGTAGCCCTGAATACTTCGCCATGCTGGGACGCGACCCTGCCCCGTTCGTGACCAAGGGTCGCACCAACCTGCAAAAGGCTTGGGTCGATCTGCTACACCCGGACGACCAGGAAAGGGCGTCCCGCGTGTTTGCGAATTACCTGGCCGGTGGTTCCGTCGGGATGTATGAGAATTCTTTTCGCCTGCGGCACCGGGATGGGCATTGGGTTTGGATCTGGTCCCGGGGGCAAACGCTGCGAGCCTCGGATGGCACCCCAACAAATCTGACCGTGGGCACGCACATCGACATCACCGTGAGCAAGCAGGCCGAGGAGTCCCTGCGGGAGAGCGAAGAACGATTCCGCGGTTTCATTGAGAACGCCACCGACATCGTTTATGCACTGACCCCGGACGGCCGCTTCACCTATGTGTCTCCCAACTGGCGGGAATTCATGGAAGAAGCACCAGCCGCAGCGGTTGGCACTTCCTTCGAACGGTGCGTCCACCCGGACGATGTTCCCTTGTGCCGGGAGTTTCTGCAACGGGTCGGCAACGCGACGAAGCCGCTCGGCGGCTTGGATTATCGCGTCGTGCGCCCGGATGGGTCGATTCGCTGGCATTGTTCCAAGGGGTCAGCGTGTCGCGACGAAGAGGGTCACCTGATCGGTTATCTGGGCATCGCGAGGGATATCACCGAACGCAAGCAGATCGAAGAGACTCAAGCCTTTCTGGCCCAAACCAGCGGACCGACGAACGAGGCATTCTTCAACTCGCTGGCCCGCTACTTGGCGCAAAGCCTGGGCCTGGACTTCGTCTGCATCGACCGCCTCGAAGGGGATGGACTGACCGCTCGTACCGTGGCCAACTGGTGTGACGGCCAGTTTGCAGACAACATCACCTATGCCCTGCCAGACACTCCCTGTGGCCAGGCGGTGGGCAAGCGGGTCTGTTGCTTCCCGGCCAACGTGCGTCAATTGTTCCCGCGCGATCTAGTGCTCCAGGATCTGCGGGCGGAGAGTTATGCCGGGGTGACACTCTGGAGCCACGTCGGCCGGCCGATCGGCTTGATCGCGGTCATCGGGCGCAGCCCACTGGCGAACCGCTCGCTGGTCGAAACCACGCTGCAACTGGTGGCCGTCAGGGCGGCCGGGGAACTCGAACGCCAGCAGGCGGAAGAGTCGTTGCGGGCCAGCGACCATGAGTTTCGCTCCCTGGCTGAAGCCATGCCGCAAATCGTCTGGATCACTCGGGCTGATGGCTGGAATATCTATTTCAATCAACAATGGGTGGATTACACCGGGCTGACGCTGGAGGAAAGCTACGGCCATGGCTGGAACAAGCCATTCCACCCTGATGACCAGCAGCGCGCGTGGCAAGCCTGGCAAAATGCGACGCAAAACGACGACACGTACTCGCTGGAATGCCGTCTGCGGCGTGCCGATGGCGTCTACCATTGGTGGTTGATTCGCGGCGTGCCGTTGCGTAATGCGAGCGGGGAGATTCTTAAATGGTTCGGCACCTGCACCGATATCGAAGACATCAAGCGAACGGAGGAAGTGTTGCGGAAGAGTGAGTCACAACTCCGCGCCATTCTCGACGCGACACCGTTCCCCATTGCCTTAGTCGATGTTCAGGACGACAATATTGACTTCTGGAGTCGCAGCGCATTCGACGTTTTCGGACATACAGCTGCCACCACAGCGGAGTGGTATCAGATTGCGTACCCGGATCCCGATTACCGGCGCGAGGTGATTGATCGATGGAAACCTGCTTTGGAACAGGCGCGACGATCTGCCCACGCAGTTAACGCGGGAGCGTACCGGGTCACCTGCCGCGATGGTTCGGCACGCCTTTGCGAACTGTACGCCGCTTTTCTGGCAGACCGGCTGGTTGTCACCTTCAATGACATCACCGAGCGCAAGAAGGCCGAGCAAGTGTTGCGCGAGAGTGAAATCAAATTCCGGACGCTCGTGGAGAACCTTCCTCAAGAGTTTTTTGTCAAGGACCGTGACTTCCGCTACCTGATGGTCAACGAGAGCTTAGCCCGGTATCTCGGGTTACTGCCTGAAGAGGTGGTTGGCAAGGTGGATGATGATCTCTTTCCCAAGGAACTGGCCGACAAGTACCGCGCCGACGACCAGCGCCTCATGCAGACGGGACAGACCGAGGAGTTTGAGGAGAAATCCCGTCTGGCTGGCCGCGACGTCTGGGTCCACACGGTCAAGACTCCCCTGCGGAACGCGCGGGGCGAGATCATCGGCATCTTCGGTCTCCTCTTGGACATCACCGAGCGCAAACGGTCGGAAGAGGCCCTGCGGGATGCCTTACGGGAGAAAGAGTCGCTACTCAGGGAAGTACATCACCGGGTAAAGAACAACCTGCAAGTGATCAGCAGCCTGGTGCGCCTGCAAGCAGGCCAAATCGAGAATCCCAGCACGCGGGCGGCACTCCAGGACATGCAGAACCGCATCCGATCTATGGCCTTGCTCCACGAAACGCTTTACCGCTCCGGCAACTTGGCCCAGGTAGACCTCGCGCCCTACCTCCAAGCCCTGTGTACCCAGTTGTTCCGCTCCCTGGTGGCGCGCCCCGGTTCCATCCAGCTTCGCCTGAACGTGGCGTCCGTGTATCTGGATGCGAATCAGGCCGTTCCGTGCGGCCTCTTGGTGAATGAGCTGGTATCCAACTGCCTCAAACACGCCTTCCCAGATGGACGCGCGGGCGAGGTCCTTGTGGAAGTCCAGCCGGTGGACGGCGGCCCCACGGTACGCCTGCGGGTAGCCGACAACGGCGTGGGACTCCCGGCGGACTTTGACCTGCAACGCCTGCATTCCCTAGGACTGCATTTGGTTTCGGACCTGGCTGGTCAGCTCCAAGGACAGCTGCAGATCTGCCGTGGCGGGATCGCCAGCTGCCAACCGGCTGTAGGCCGAGGTCCAGACGGTGTGGTTGGCGATGCCCTAAACGAGTCGCAGCCAGCGACCGAACAACCCGTCACCATCGCACCCGCTACCGGCGCGGTTGTGGAGGTGACATTTACCCCCCCCCCCGTACATTGCCCAAGATAACCACTTCCGCAGAGGCTCGTCATGAACAAAGCGAAAATTCTCATCGTTGAAGACGAAGCCGTGGTGGCCCGAGATATCAGCCAGCAAGTGGCGGAATTGGGCTATGAGTCGGTGGGCACCACGCCGCGGGGCGAGGACGCCCTGGTCCTGGCCGAGCAGCAGCGGCCCGACCTGGTGTTGATGGATATCCAGTTGGCGGGCGGCTTGGATGGCATCGATGCCGCACAAGCCATCCGGGAGCGTTTTTCCATCCCAGTCGTGTTCCTGACGGCGTTTGCCGAGGAGGCGACGTTGCAGCGTGCCAAGGCGGCCGAGCCGTTTGGCTACATCATCAAGCCGTTCGATGACCGTGAGCTGCGCGCCGTCATCGAGATGTCCCTCTACAAGCATCAGGCGGAAGAGCGGATGAAGCAGGCTGACGCGGAAGTCAGGCGGATGAACCGCCTCTACGCCATCCTCAGCCAGGTCAACCAGACCATCGTCCGCTGCAAATCGCGTGAGGAACTGTTTGACCAACTCTGTCAGGTGGCTGTCGAGTTTGGCAAGTTCAAGGCGGCTTGGGTCAGCGTGCGGACCGATGCCGACGAACAAGTCACAGCCGTCGCTTGCCACACGGCGGCGCCGGAATTGCCCCTGCCGTTGCCCCATCCGGTCCACGGCTGCGACATTACCACCGAAGCCATACGCACCGGCCGCCCCTGCCTGAACCACAACGTGCGACAGGACGAGCGGACCGCATGCTGCCGCGTGGTTCTACTACCAGCCGGCATCCGTTCCTGCGCGGCATTTCCGTTTCGATTTCAGGGCGAGGTCTGCGGAGCCTTCGGTATTTGCTCCGCCGAGTCGGGTTTTTTCCAGCCCGACGAGGTTCACCTACTGGAGGAAGTGGCGTTGGACATTTCCTACGCCTTGGAGCACTTGGCTAAAGAGACGCAGCGTCAACGGGCGGAGGAGGCGTTACAGGAGTCGCAAACGCTGTATCATTCACTGGTCGAGAACCTGCCCCAGTGTGTCTTCCGCAAGGATTTGCTGGGGCGTTTCACCTTTGTGAACGGTCATTTCTGCAGACTCCTGGGCAAGTCCCCAGCGGAGATTCTCGGTCGAACCGATGCTGACTTCTTCCCGCCTGGACTGGCAGAAAAATACGGCCAGGACGACCGCCGAGTTATCGAAACAGGCGAACCGCTGGAAACGATCGAGGGACACCAGACGCCGAATCAGGAGCAGCGGTTCGTGGAAGTGGTCAAGACCCCGTTACGCGACGCCAGCGGCGAGTTGCTCGGACTGCAGGGCATTTTCTGGGACATCACCAATCGCAAGCGGACGGCAGAGACGCTGCGCCAGACCCAGGCTATTTTTCAGGCTGCCATGGATCAGAGCACTGCGGGTATCGCCATTGCCGATGCTCCTAGCGGCGCACTGCGCTACGTGAACGATGCGGGCCTGGGCATCCGTGGCGTTGACCGCCGGACCGTCGTCAACGAGGTCGGGATCAATCAGTATGTGGCCGCTTGGCACATCCTAGACCTGGATGGCCAGCCGCTGAGCAAGGAGGAGGTACCTCTCGCTCGCGCAATTCTGTTCGGCGAAACATGCAGCCGAGAGTTTATCATCCGGAGAACCAGCAACGACGATCGCATCGTCCTGGCCAAAGCCGCGCCGGTCCGCGATGAAGACGGTCAGGTCGTGGCGGGGGTGGTGGTCTTCCTGGACATCACCGATCGCAAGCGAGCCGAAGAGAACCTGCAGGCGGCCAACACGCAGCTGGAACAGGCGTTGGCCCAAGCCAAAGAGTTGGCGGTGCGGGCGGAAGCGGCCAACCGCGCCAAGAGCGAGTTCCTGGCGAACACGAGCCATGAGCTCCGCACGCCCCTGACGGCGATTCTGGGCTGCAGCGAACTGCTCAATACTGGGGAGCTGTCGCCGACTGAGCAAGGCGAGTTCCTGCAAACAATCCAACGTAGCGGGCAGGGTCTGCTGGGGATCATCAATGACGTGCTGGATCTGGCCCGGATCGAAGCCGACCAGCTGCCTTTGGAGAAGACCGACTGTGCTTTGCAGCAGATCCTGGACGACGTTATGGCGATGGCGAAAATTACGGCGGCCAAGAAGGGCCTGAGCCTGCAAGTGGTCCAATGTCTACCGTTGCCGGCGACACTCTACACCGATGCGGCCCGGTTGCGTCAGATTCTGGTCAATCTGGTCGGCAACGCCGTCAAATTCACGGAACGTGGTGAAGTGAGACTGACCGTGCGTTGCTCCGAGTCAGGTCAGGGGACCACCCAGGTGCAATTCGCGGTATCGGATACGGGCATCGGTATCCCGTCCGACACGTTGGAAGCAATCTTCCAGCCTTTTGTCCAAGTGGATGGAAGTCACACTCGCCGCCACGGTGGCACAGGACTCGGGCTGTCGATTTGCCAGCGGCTCGCGGAGGCGCTCGACGGCCGCATTGACGTCACCAGCGAATTGGGGCGGGGTAGTACGTTTACGCTGACGGTGGACGGGGGACCGTGGCGGGAATCGCCGGGCCGAGGTGCGTCTTCCGACCAGGTCACGGGGCCGACCATTCGCGCCGAACCAGGCGAGCCGAGTCCCGTGCTGCAGGGCCGAGTCCTGTTGGTGGAGGATGAACCCAGTCTGCAACGGGTGATTGGGCATCTGCTGCGCAAGCTGAAGTTGGAGGTCGAAGTAGCGGGTGACGGGCAGTTGGCTTGTCAAATGGTGGAACGGTCCCGGTCGGAAGGCC
>JAPLNJ010000389.1 GCA_026692885.1 Planctomycetota bacterium
AGAAGCTCCCGACGTAAGTCGGTGAGAGCAATCCCGCCAACTCCTAACACCGCGGCGCCTCACCGAGTTCTCCCGACTCGTCGGCTGCCGGCCGCCTCCGGCGACGGGCAGCCGACGAGTCGGGCCGGTCGCATATGGGGCTCCGGGTTAGGCACAGGGCGGGAACACTCCCACCGACTTACGTCGGGAGCTTCTCGGGGGCGATCACGACACTGCTAGCATTTCGCAACGTTATGATCAAAGCCTACACGAACAGCCGCCGCCCGTAACCTTGATCGTAACGTGGCGCAAAACGCTAGCAGCAGTCGGGCAGGGTGGCTGGTGGCAGAGTGCAGCGATGCCCCAGAAACCAGGTACTGGGGCTTCGCTTAGACTCAGCCACCAGCCACCCGGGACATTGCCGACGCTGACAGTAATGCGCAACCTTACGATCAAGGCCGCCGCCCGTCGGGCATCTAAGGCCGCCAGAAGACCAGCAGGTTGGTGCTTGGGGCGCGCGTTTTGGTATGTGCGAAAATGCACGAAGAGCGCACCGCCAGGACACATTTCAGCGGGACAGCGGACCTGCGTTCCCGGAGAGCGATCCGCTGCCGATGATCACAGAAGTGCGAAGATTTTTCAGCTCTCGTGTTTGCGCGGCGGAGGTCTTGAGCGGAACGTTGTGCACCGTAATCGCGAACGGTCCGCGAGAAACAGCGGCGTTTCCTCGCTAACGCTTCGCGCTTACGGTGATCCACTACTAGCGTCTTGCGCAACGTTCCGATCAAGGCTCGCGGTGGAGAATCGAGCACACAGGAATCCCCGGCACAGCGATTGCAGTTTGTGTGAGTGGAGCGAAGATTGATAGACGGAAGGTGATCGGGACCGGCTAGGGTGGTCGCCCAGTCAGGTCCGATGATTCTTGACCAGGGAAAGGAGCGACACGACCAATTATCGCAGACCTTTGTCAAGGAACGGGGGCCTCGCGTGGCAGCGTCCCTTCGTAACATACGTGGCGGCGACTCTAGGTCGATTGCCGCATCCCACTAGCGGGGAAACCACGAGCCGCTGTCGGGCGCGAGGCTCCGGGGGCGCAGGAAGTTCTGGAGCGAAGAGGCTTATCTCGCTCAATCATTTTCGCGGTGCGACAACGTTTGTTTGGGCTGACGCCCGGTCGCGCCGCGTTTTTTTAGTGCTTGATTTTCTTCCAATACTCGTCGAACGCGCCCTCGACATGGAAGTTCACGCTGTTGTCCAAGTCGTGGCACTCGATGCACTTCTTTTCGGCCTCGGCCTCTGGCAGCCGCACCTCCTCGCGTAGCTGTTCGAGCACGTCTTCCGCCGATTTAATCTTCTCCGCTTCGACGTGTGCTGAACCGGGACCGTGGCAATTCTCGCAACCGACATTGTGCATCAGTGGCGTCTCCTCCACACCGAGATAGCCGGAGACGTAGGGGAAGAACTTCTGCGGATTCCAGCCGACCACGTGGCAACTCAAGCATTCGGGATCGAAATGCCGCGGGATCTCGCTACGTTCGCCAGGGCGCACCAAAGTCTGCAAAGCGAGGGCGTGCTTCGACTTTTTCCAGATAGCATACGCCTCATCATGGCACTCCTCGCACGCCTTGGAACCGACGAACTGACGACCGCTGGGATGCGGGATTGGTTTGACTTCCAACCCCTCCAGACCCGCCGTCTGCAGTTGTTCCTGGTACGAGGCCAACAGCTCCAGCATCTCCGGACTATCCGCGAAACGATCGTCCAACGGCACACGCTGATAGCGCAGACGGGGCTCATCACGAGTGAACAGTCCCACCACGCCGACGTACATAGCTTTGACGCCGACCTGGATCAGGAGCGATTTCGTGTTCGGAATTTCTTCCGGTTGGTAGGCCGGTTCGCCGACCTCCTCGGCCGTCACCACGATATCGAAATGCGGGACGCTTTGAGCCAGCTTCTGCGATTCTTCGATAGACGCCTGCGCCAGCAGCACGTACAGGTCGCAGGCCTGCTGCTGGAGCTGCGGCCAGATCTCGCGCAGCGCCTGCTCGGGCGGCTGTTTGATGATCTCGTCGCTCGCGATTTTCGCCAGGCGATCGGTGCCAAGGACCGTGGTTACGCCGATCTTCTTACCAGCCGCCTTGATCACGACAAATCGGGGCGTCAAATTGCGGTCAATCACCGCCGCGTTGGCACACACAAACAGGCTCTGCTGATTGCCGTCTTGGGCCGTCTGGGCGACCAGTTCACCAGCCGATAACCGCAAATCATCCGGTCCCAGGCCGATGGCTCGATAACCCAGCTTCTTCAGGCCCTCGGCGGTGATCTGGAACTTCATCTCCGCCTGGCGGCCGAACCGTGAGACTTGATTGCCGGCATCCAGAGCCACCACTTCCCAGCCGCGATTGGCCAGCGACTTCTGGCACGTTGCACGGCGAGCCAAGCCGCCCTTCTGATGGGTCAGACCGGTGCAGCCACACGGCTCAATATAGCCATGCTGCTGGCCCGTGATGAAGAGCACCAAATCCGGTTTCTGCCAATCTTCGAACAGCGGCTCGCGCCGTTTGGCAGCCGTAGCGGCCTGCGCCGGCTTCGCGGCGTGGGTCTTCGGAGCCGAAGCAGGCGTCCCGCGGTCGTCCGACACATTCGCGCTGGAGGAGGGGGCGGGCCACGAAGGTTGGGCGACCTCGCCGACTTGGGACACCGCGGTGGCCGAGTCTTTGCCGTTGGGCACCGCAGGGTTTCCTGCTGGCGGTTTTTCGCAACCGGCAACCACGCACCAAGCGAGACCTGCGGCGCAACAGATCCGTGTGGCTGGAACAATAAGCTGCGGCAGGGCTTGCATGGGGGCTCCGTCCGTGAATAGGCTGGAAAGCCTCACCTACTTGACCGAGAATCGCACGTAAAGCTTGATGATTTTGCTGGTGGGGTGTGTGGTTTCGATGACGATCTTGCCGAGCTTGAACTGGTCGGATCCCAGGCGATCGACCGGACGCGCGCCCTTGGGGATCTCGACCGTCAGAGGATACATGAACACAGCTCCATTGTTGATCTCGGTGGCCTCTCCCAGGGAGACTGCTAGCACGTCCGCCGGATCCGTCTCTTTCACCGTCATCCGCACATCTCGGCGGTGGGGTCCCTTGACCAGGATCCTTAGACTCGCGCGGGCACCCTCGGCTTGGGCGATGGTGCCGAGTCTCAATACATCGCGTTCCTCATCGAAATTCTGGGAGCCGACGATGGCGATATCGCTGACGACGGAACCCGTGACGGAAACCTCAAACTTGCTCGCCTCGGGAACATCGGTGGTCAGGCGAATTGTCTGGTTTATCGGTCCCAAAGGCAACCCTGGTTTTACGGTTAGTTCCGCCACGAGACCGTATTTGGCGTCCGGCTCTTGCTTGACTTCGTCAGCCGACAGCGGCTGGATTGCCAGCGAGAAATAGGGCGCCAATTCCTGATTGGTGAATTCGTGCTCGATCACTTGAAACCGCTCGACGCTGTAGCTGTACAAACGGAAGTGGGCTTTTCCGCCCTCGCCGGACGACCGACTGCTCAGCACCAATTCCGTGGGATCGAGCCGCACGATATCGAGGACTTTGCCTTGCACCGAGAAGAGGATCGTGGGCAGCGCCGGATCGTTCGTGTGAATCTCCGCCGTCTGCCGGAACCGCTTGGCGGTTGTCGTGAGCTTCCATTGGAGCTTGACTTTGGCAATTTCGCCTGGCGGCACCTGATCCTGGGCCAAGTCGCTGAGCGTGCACTTGCAGCTGGTCGGGCCCTTGGACAAAGTTAACGCAACTCGGCCCTCGTTCTTGATGACGAATTCGTGACTCAGCGAGCCGTCCCGCTGGCCGACTCCGAAGTCGTAGTCCGTGCCGCCTGTCATGACCGCGCGGGGCAAGGGTTTCTCGCCGCTGTCATTGCCGGCGTCTGGGGGCCTGGCCGACTGATTATGCGGTTCGAATTGTTCAACGCCCCCGCTGAATTCCAGCCACATACAGGCCAACGCGGACGTGATCCCCACGAGGATGGATCCCAGAGCAAGCAACCAGACTCTCACGGTACTTCTTTCCTCTCGATTAACAGGCGAATTCACTCGGCGACCAGCGGGTTGGGAGGGCGAGGCTCCGGCCCAGCCGCAGGTGCCGTCGACGCCCCGCTCCGGCTCGGCAGGAGCCTCGCCCTCCCAGACTCAGGTCATGTCGACGCTCCGGCTCGGCAGGAGCCTCGCCCTCCCAGATTCAGCCCAGGTTAGTTACGCAATCGCCGCATGCTTTGTTCGGCGTTTTCGTCTCGCAGTTCATCCTTTTTTGGATCAACAAGCCGCTGTTGGGCGAGCGCCCGTTCCCGGTGCGGATTCCGGGCATCCAGACGCAACGCTTCCTGCGCTTCCACGTTGGCCTGCTCCCGATTTCCGGCGACATGGTACACCCAGGCTAACTGCGCGTGAACGTAGTTGCCGTTGGGGTACAACCGCACGCACTGGGTGTAGGCGTCGATCGCCCCGATTAGTTGTACCCGATCCGCGGTCGCCCGGTATAGAGCCAGACGCCAGTCGCCGATCTGCTTCCAGACCACCTGTGAATGCGGGTTGCGTTTCACGAGCTCTGCGATTGCCTGCTCGAACCGTGGCAAACGCGCTGGGGACGCGTCCGCCAACGCCGACTGATGGTCCAGCGACGCCATTCGGAACCACGGCTCGGCCGAGTACGGATCCGCTGCGGCCGCCTCGCGATAAGCCGCTTCTGCGAGGTCCCACCGCGACTCCGCCTCGTCCGCGCCGCCTGCCGCGAGCTGCAGCGGCCGTCTCAGGACCGGCCCGTACATCGTCTGCTGATACGTGACCACGAGCAAGATGGCCAGCAAAACCCCGCCGCCGGAGATGGCTTGGGCGGGCACTTTCTGCCCGCGCCCCGTCGGAAGACTTGGCCGAGAGATTGCGAAAGATTCGCTCCCTGCCCCCGGGAGAGCGAGGCTTTCTGCTCTTGGGAGGGCGACGCTCCCGCGGAGCTGTGCCTCGCTTGGGAGGGCGACGCTCCCGCGGAGCCGTGGCTCGGCCGGAGCCTCGCCTTCCCGAGCTCCCACACCCTGGGTTGCGGTTCCAGAAGCGCCGCTCTCCAACTGGTTCAAGACCATCGCCAGCAGCAGCCAGCCTGTCTGCGCCACGCCGGCGAAGCTGATTCCGCCGGCTGCCAAGAGATTCACGTACAGGACGACCAAGGGCACGATCAGCATCCAGCGGAGCAGCTGCCCGCCGTCGACCCAGCGATCGAGCAGAACCCCAGCCAGCGCTGCCGATGGCAACACGATCACCAGCAGCTCCACGTCCGGCAGGAAGCCGCTAGCCGCTCCACACGGATAGGCCAGCAGAAGCCCCAGCACACCTCCCGCGTAGATCCACACAGCGGAATGACCGTGGCGGGCCTCGGCCTGAGCATGGGGTGGGCTGGGTGACGACACGGGTGACGGGGTGACGGAGTGAGCACGTGAGGAGGTGAGCGGGGCGTCGGACACGCTTGCATCCCGTCCGTCAACGCCGCATCGGCGTCCGAGCTGCCAAGCTAACGTCAGCCAAATCGCGGCGAAGGCCAGCATGGCCGGGGTACCGGCCGTGGCCCAGATTTCCAGCAGGAAGTTGTGGGGGTCGGCAATCGTCTCGCTCGCTTCGGGCAGCTTGTAAGCCGGATAGTAGTGCTGGAAATTTCCCGGGCCGCAACCGAACCAGGGTTGGTCGGCAATCATGTTCAGCGTCGCACGCCAATACTGCAGACGATACAGCACGGACTTCGGGGCTTCGCTGAGCACTAACCAGTCGAACGAGCCAACCGCGATTGCTACAGCCAGCAAGCTGGCCAACGCGGCCAGTCCGATTAGCGTCACGCGCCAATCGATTCGCCGACCGCCGCGCCACAATCGCGATCCGATCAACAACACGCCCAGTCCGGTCGCGAGGCAGGCAGAGCGACTCTTGGTCAGCAACAGGCAGAATCCGATCAGCCCCGCGATCCCGGCGACCGTCGCTACGGTCCTTCCGCGTTGATTCCGGCCCGTCCAACCGGACATGCCCACGGCGAGGGTCAGTACCAACCAGGGCGCCAGGAACCCGGCCAGCGAATTGGTCAATGCAAAGGTCGCGGACGGCTCGGTGCTGTTCAGCCGGTCTTCGTAGAGCTTACGTTCCGGCGACCCGGGCCGGAAGTCGAGGCCCGCGTCGCGCAGACTCTGTTCGGGATGGGACGCATACTGAGTGCGCCGCAACGGCATGAGGTAGGCGTATTCGTAGCCGCTAAACGCCGAGAGGCCCACCGCGAGCGACACGAACACGGCGCAGATTGCCCGGCTCTCACGCGGCTGCGAGAGCAATTGGCGAGCGAGGAAGAAGCACACCCCGAAGCCCAGCCACAGCCACAGCAGGTTGATCGCGGCCCGCGCATCGCCGCGACTGACCGCCACGAGGCCACTCACGGTGTACAGCACCAGAAACAGCATCACGATCGAGTCGACCCAACCCCAGCGCAGGCCTGCCTGCGGCCAGACCAAGGTCGCGACCGACCAGGCCACCAACAGCAGCAGCCACAACAGGATCAGCATCACGCCCGTGCCGGACGCGGGTGATTCGCTGGGGATGAGCGGTGTCGCCACAAACACCGCGGTCAGCCCCAGTTGGAGCGCGCGGCGAACGCGTTCCCCATGCGGGGCGGCACGTGGGACATCCCGTGGCGGCGTGGGTTTACGGGCGTGGGGGCCGGCACCGTGTTTGGCCATAGACGGAAGGCCACAAGTTCTACAAGTAATCTTCCCGAATCGGCTGGAACACGTCCAGCGCCTTGGCCGGTTGGTCACCCGCGATCACGCGATGCTCGACGCCACCCGGAATACGCCACATATCGCCCGGCCGCGCCACGTAGCGTTCTTCGCCGACGAAGAACTCCAGTTCGCCTTCCAGCAAGAGCCCCATTTGTTCATGCGGATGGCTGTGGCGTTCGACCACCGCTCGCGGCGCGAACTCGACCAGGGACAACATCATCTGCTGGCCCGCCAAGGTGTGGATGTCAACGCCGGGAAAGATCTTGTGGTGCGAGCATTCCTCGCGCTTCGCGAAATACTGGGACATACCGTGGGGCCCCTCAAGCGGCGGTACCGAAAATAAAAAAGACTTCCGAAGTCCGGACGGACTTCGGAAGTCTGGAGATTCTACTTCAGTACGACACCATCCGCCAACCGGCGGTGTGCGCTATTTCTTTTTGTGGCCTTCCAAGTGCTTCATCAGCGGGCATGTGCCGCCCTTGGCTTTGCACTCGGCGATCTTCTTGCCCAGTTTCTCGATCTCCGCCCACACGGCGTCGGCCGAGGCGGACCACTGAATCACCAACGTCTTGTCTTCGCGGGTGATCTTCAGGGCGTCGACCAGTTTCGCGTCCTCCGCGTCCGAGGCCGCTTTCAGCGCTGCCAGGGCCTTGAAGCCATCGAGGATCGCTTTCACTTGGTCTGCCGACTCTGTCGTGTTCATGCTGAACCGAGCAAGGAAGAAGGATTCGCCCTTGTTTTCTCCCGTGGCGATCCGGTAGGACTGAGCTTGCTTCAACACGGGGCACTTGGTATGGGCACCCACGTCAATCGCCCGGTGCAGGAAGGTCGTGCCGGGGGCGATGTCGCCGTCCAAGGCCGAGGGCTTGCCGACCAGACTGGGCGATTTGCCGCTCAACACGTCCAGAGCCGCCTTCACTTCCTCGACGCTACCGCCAAACACGGCCACCTTCGGCGTGAAGAAAACGCCCGTGGCATGGTGCTGCTTGTCACCTTTCTTGCACGTCCAACTGTGCAATTCGTAGGCCCCGTACTTAGTGACCATGTGATCCGGGCCGAGCTTCGCTTTGTCCACCAGCAACTGCTGATTCATGTCCGCCAGCAGGATCAGCACGCCTTGCCGCTTACCAACCTGCGGGCCGTAGCACGTGATCCCATGCAGATCCGTCCTCAGATCCATGCCGATCATGTCGCGGACCGTATCCAGATGTTGGGCCGCTTCCTTGTGCATTTCCATGCACTTGTGGTAGCCCTTCTGCACCACGCTGCTAGCTCGGACAGCGTCCACGTCGAGATGCATAACCCACTTCGCGTCCGCGGCCACGTGCTTCAGCTCCAGTGGAGCCGCTTGGGCCAGCGCACCGAATCCCAGAACGATCGCAACTGCCACACTTAGAATTCGCATACGTCACCTCCATCGAGTCAGAGAAGAAGAAAAACTGGCTTCACTCCGTAGTTCCACGTTCGGAAGGTAGCTGAACTCGTAAGAGTTCAGGGGGTTGGCGAAAGCCCCTGAATTCTTACGAATTCAGCTACGCCAATTTGCAACGCCGCTACGAACATTGGAACTACTGCCACTGCTCACAATACCCACGCTCAGACCGGATGGTTTCAGGGAGCATGGACTTTTTCTGCCAAGGTCCGACGTTCCCTCACCCCGGACTTTGAAGTTGCGCATTTTTGTAGGATGGGTCTCCTGCCCCGTCCTTTTCCGATGTTCCTGAGGTCGGGTCGGAGGCCCAACCTACAAGAAACGCCGCGAAAACGCGATATCGCAACTTCAAAGACCCCGGACAACCGGTTGAGAAGTGTTTGGGACGTTGGTACGATGTGGCGGTTTGGGGGAACGTTTCAGGGACCAGCAAGATGACTCCCACGCAGGACACCACAACGCTCGGACGTCGGGCGTTTCTCCACGATGGCACGCTTTTCTTGTTAGGGACAGGCTTGGCCGGATCAGCGGTTTCGTCAATGGCGGCCGAACAGGAGGCTCCCCGCCCGCAGATTGACCGGACGGCCTCGGAGGGCCGTCCTACCGTTTCGTCGATGGCGGTCGCACAGGAGGCTCCCCGCCCCCAGGTGCGATTCGGGGTGGTTACCGATTTGCACTATGCGGACAAGGAATCCGCCGGTTCGCGCTGCTACCGGGAGACGCTCACGAAGCTCGCCGAAGCGGCGGACCGATGCCAGCAAGACCGCACGGATTTCGTCATCGAACTGGGCGACTTCATCGACGCGGCGGACTCGGTGGAGCAAGAACGCGGTTATTTGGAACGGATCAACGCTGTGTTCGCCGCCCTCCCGTGTGCAAAGCATTATGTCCTCGGAAATCACTGCGTTTACACGTTGACGAAGCCGGAATTCCTGGAGACGGTCGGCCGCCGGGACTCCTATTACTCGTTCGATGTTGGCGGATATCATTTCGTCGTGCTGGACGCTTGTTTCCGCCAGGACGGCCAGCCCTACGGTCGCCAGAACGCCGAATGGACGGATGCGAACATCCCGGCCGCGGAACTCGCTTGGCTGCACGCCGACCTGAGCAAGACCTCGGCCAAGACGATCGTGTTTGTCCACCAGTGCTTGGATGTGGGCCAACCCTACGGAATCAAGAATGCGCCGGAGGTCCGGAAAATCCTTGAGGCCTCGGGCCAGGTTCTCGCCGTGCTGCAAGGACACCGCCACCACAGCGACTATCGGGAGCTGGCACGCATCCACTACTGTACCCTGGTCGCGATGGTCGACGGTTCGGGACCGGAGAAGAATGGCTATGCGCTCGTGGACGTGCTGACAGACGGCACGATCCGGATCAAAGGGTTTCGCCAGCAACCGAGCCACACGCTCTAACGCGGATGATTCGCGGCAATCCTGCTCGTAGGGTGCATCGCGCCAGCGGCTGGCCGGGACCAGCGGCGCTCGTCAAGCGTTGTCCAAGGTTGCACACTGAGGATCGCCGTTTGCCGCTGGCGACGATGCACCTTGAGCGAGCTTGCTGTACCCTACAGGAATAACCCGCGTCAGGGAAACACGATGTTCAATTCCCGCTCGCCGTCCATAACCTCTTCGCGCCAACGATAGTCCTGGCCCGCAAACAGATCCGGCACTAGCAGGAAGAATCGGCCGAGTTCCGCTAGCACGTGTCGCGGTGGCACAACTTGGCGACTGGCTTGATGCGAGGAAATGACCAACACGTAGTATCTGCCGGCGCCTGACACGCGGAGATGGACACGCCCCTGCTGATCGGCGCGTGCATAGTTGCCACCCAGGCTGCGGATCACCGCCAACCCGGGATGATCGTCGGCCGGTCGAGGCTCCTGAGGACGTAAGCCGTCCCAGGCGATTTTGCTGTCGGGCGGATTCGATTGCGGCAGGACGATCGCGACTGCCCCCACGTCCGGCACCGTGGCCTGGTCTCCATTGACGAACGACACCGTGATCTGGAGGACACAGGGCTGGGGAACTGCAGCGACGTCTGGCCTGCCACGGGGCACGGTCCCCCGACCCAACAGAATCCCCAAGCCAAAGGCGCCTACCGCCACGACCCCCAGCAGCAGGCCCTGCCAATAGACCACGCGGCGAGACACAATCACATAGCTGGGGCCGGTCCGAAAATCCGCCCTGGAGAAGTCGGGAGTCTTGTTCGGGCGGGGATCGGACGGCATGGCAGAACGCTTGACCAACGTTTGGCTCAGGGTACTAGCCGTCGGACCGATCGGACAAATCCTTCGGGTCGGCCAGCGCATGGATTCCCAGCACGCCCACCAACAGGATCAGGTCCACCACCGCGAGCATCAGGACACTCATTGCAATCCAACGCAGCACCTG
Source organism: Planctomycetota bacterium (assembly GCA_026692885.1). The sequence goes on from JAPLNJ010000389.1 coordinate 10,612, forward strand.
CGCGCCCACCAAGTCCAGCGTAGCTTGGGCCAAAGCGGCTCCGCCAAGCACGACCGCAAAGGCCACAACCAACAGCGGCAAGGCGAACACCAGGATGGCAAGCAGGGGTCGTGGAATCACAGTACCGTCTTTTCCCGTTGAGTGAGTTGGATCATTGTGCGGGCTGGGGGCGACTCTGTCAATCGCCGCCCAGGTTCGCAGGGCAGACTTGGAGACGATCTCAAGGACCCTGCCGAAGGCGGGGATTCACTGGTTATCGGGTCCAACTTTGATCACCATCGCCGTGAGGTCATCCTTCGGATTCTCAGGGGAGCAGAACTCCCGGACTCCACGGATGATCGCTGCGACGATCTCGCCAGCCGGTCTGCTGCGATCCGCAGCCACAATCTCTAGTGCCCCTGCTATTCCAAACACGGTGTCCGCGGCGGATCTTGCTTCCAGAATACCGTCTGTCAACAGCAGCACCATGTCGCCAGACTCTAACGTCACGGCGTCGTGGGAGCAAAACTCCGGATTGGGCAATACCGCGAGCGGAACGGTGGTGCTCTCCAGGCGGGCCTTGATGTTGTTCATCGAATCAAGGATAAACCCCGGCGGGTGTCCGGCGTTTACCCAGGTGAGCGATCTGGCGTTTGGAACCAGTCGTGCAAACAGAAGCGTGACAAAGGGCTCGGTCTCGTCGACGAGGAATCGGTTGAGCTGCGTCAAAATCTCGGCGGGCTGACTGTAGATTTGTGCTAGCGACCGCACGTGGGCGTACGTCAGAGCCATGACGATTGCGGGCCCCAGCCCGTGCCCGCTGACGTCGCCAACCACAAACCCCATGGAGCCATCGGGCATCGCGACATAATCGAAGTAGTCTCCCGCCGCAAACTCGGCCGGATACGAGGCCCCCGCGATGTCGAAGCCGGCCAGAGCGGGCGGAGCCCTCGGCCACAGCCGTGCCTGAATCGCTGCTGCCGCCAGCAGATGGGCTTCACGTTCCCACAACGCCTGCTCCGCTTCCTTACGTGCCGAGACATCTTCCACAAGGCCGTCGTAGCCGACTAACAGGCCCGTCTCGTCGCAACGCTGGATAATCGTATTGCGTATCCAACGCACACCGCCGTGCTTGTGGAGGATCCGGTGTTCGATAGGCTGCGTTTTCTTGCCATCGAGGATTTTCGCCACGTACTGCTGGACCTGTCCGCGGTCGTCGGGATGGATCATGCGGAACCACAGATAGGGGTCAGCCGCATACTCCTCCGGGCCATATCCTGTTGCACCTAGGCATCCCACCGTATGTCGGGTCGCTATCGGTACGCCGTTCACAAAAGCGACGGAATAGGTGTAGCTGGTGATGGCGGCGAGCAACTCGCGGTAACGCTGTTCACTTTCGTACAACGCCTTTTCCACGAGGTCTAGGTATTCCCCGTCGGCCCGGCGAAGTCCAGCCCGTTCGTCAGTCGGATTGTCTTCGATCAACAACAGTCGGAGTGCCTCGCTACCCATGGCAATCCCTCAGTTGTGGCGCTAGGTAGTGTAGGCGACCTCGTCCCCCGCACACACCATCGCCACCGCCTCTAACGCCTGTTGGGCCTCTGGCCCGGTCGCCGACAGGACCAGCTTCGTTCCCTGGGCGACCGCCAGCGACAGCAAGCCCAAGACGCTTGTCGCTGGCTGGCTCTGACCGTTCTTTTGGATCGTCACTTACGCCTGGTGCTTATTTTCCAGCTCCGACACACCTGGAAGAATCGGAAAATGGACGGTTTGCACATGGTGGATTCCACCAGCACCAAACGGTTTTTGACGGGGGGGAGTGTCAAGCATGAGGTTTGACGTTGTCGCCTGGACGGGGCTTGCCGCGAGGGCTCAGACGTACAGAATTCAAAATTGGCGGTTTAGCGACTTTGCCAAGTCAGAGTGGTTTGTCCGCCAATTTTGAATTCTGTACGTCTGAGCCCTGTCTGGGGTCCGGCACTGCGGAACCGTAAAATCTCATTCTTCACGCGTCAGGATCAAGAAACCGTTTGGTGCCAGGAGGCGGCCGGGGGCGATGCCGGCCGCCTGAATCGCCTCAGGTGGCGGTAGATCCGGTGCCGGCTTGGGGTTGCGGCCGGCATTGGATTGGCCGGGACCGCCACAATGGTTACAATACGCGGTTGCCAAGCCGTCGCAGTCAAGGGTTGGAAGGAAGGGTTGAATGGCAAAGAAGCAGAAACGCGCTGACGGAACCGTTGGCGACAAGCCATCGCAGCAGCCCCCCCAGGTTCCGGCTGATACGCCCGCTGCGGAGACGACCGCCGTCGCCGCTCGAGAATCTGGCCCCAAACCAAGCCCGGCTGAGCAGACCAGCCGGTCTACGCCGGATCGGATTGCGCCGGACGGCGCACGGCAGCCCGATTTCCCCATCGTCGGCAGCGGCGCGTCGGCCGGGGGGCTGACCGTGACGCCCCCTCGTGACGAACGCGGGCGGCCGATTGGCGTGGCCTCTTCGGAACGGGACATCAGCCAAAGCCAGTGTGTCGCACAGGCCTTGTGGGAGAGCGAGGTTAAGTACCGGACGCTGTTCGAGCAAGCGGCGGATGCGGTGGTTGTGTTTGACCCTCGGACACTCACCATCTTGGACTTCAACGATGAAGCCTGCCGGCGCCTGGGTTATACTCGTGAGGAGTTCGCCCAGCTCGAAATCTCTGATTTTGAGGTGCTGGAATCCGCCGAAGAAGTGAAACAGCACAGCCAGAGCGTCACCATCAATGGCACCGCGGTCTTTGAAACGCAGCACCGCACCAAGAGCGGCACCGTGCTGGACATCGAGATTCGAGCCAAAGCCATTTGTGTCGGTCAGCAAGTTCTGATTCAGGGCGTCTGGCGCGACATCACGGATTGCAAGCGGATCGCGGAGGCGTTGGCCACCTTGAATCAGACCCTGGAACAGAAGGTGGCCGAGCGCACCCAGGCACTGCGGGACAGCGAGGAGCGGCTGCAGGCGATCGTCAGCACCGCGGCGGATGCCATCATCACGATCGACGAACAAGGTTTGATCATCAACTTCAGCTCGGCCGCGGAACGCATGTTCGGCTATCGGGCCGAAGAGGTGCTCGGTCAGAATGTGAAGGTGCTGATGCCGGAGCCGCAGGCCGAGCAACATGACGGGTACCTACGCCGCTACTTCCAAATCGAGAAGCCGCACCTCATCGGTACTCGCCGCGAGGTGATCGGCAGACGCAAGAACAACGCCGCGTTTCCCGGCGAACTGGTGGTCAGCGAGCTGCACAATGGCCAGCGTCTGTTTGTCGCGATCTTGCGCGACATCTCGGATCGCAAGGATTTGCAGGCGGAACTGCTCCGTTCCGTGGAAGACGAACAACGCCGCATTGGCCAGGAGTTGCACGACGATGTGCAGCAGCAAATGACTGGGTTAGGCCTCATCGCGCAGAGCCTGGCCGAATCGCTCGCGTCCCCGCCGGAGGGGCCGGCCAGTCTACGGAATCTCCAAAACCTCGCCACCCGCGTCGCCAAGGGCATCGGCGAAGCGAACCGACATATTCACCTCTTGTCGCGGGGTCTGATTCCTGTGGAAGTGGACGCCCACGGTCTCCAAGCGGCGCTGCAGGAACTGGCGTCGCGGGCCTGCCACATGGTCCCCGTCACCTGCCGCTTCGAACAGGAACCGTCCGTCCAGGTGGCTGACAGCTTCGTGGCCACCCACCTCTATCGGATCGCGCAGGAATCGCTCAACAACGCCTTGAAGCACTCCGGCGCGGACCGAATCGAGATCAGCCTCCGGGAGGCTCACGGCGTGCTGACCTTGGAGGTGCTTGACAACGGCGCTGGCATCGAACAACAATCTGGCTCAACTGTCGCGGTTGAGGGGAGAGGCTTACGGATTATGGCCCACCGCGCCAGCTTGATTGGCGCCAAACTTTACGTCGGGCGGGCCGAGCGCGGCGGCACGGTGGTGAGGTGTGTCCTCGAGAAATTGCGGAAGACGAAGAAGGATGAGCGCTGAACAGCGAATCCCGAAACCGCGGACCGCCAGGATCCTCATCGTGGACGACCACCCGATGATGCGCGAGGGTCTGTCCGTGCGCATCTCGGCGCAAGCGGATATGAGCGTGTGCGGGGAGGCCGACGACGTGGACGAGGCCCTGCGCCAAGTCCGGGACGTGTGCCCGGACCTGGTGATCGTCGATCTTTCGCTGCGGCGGGGTCATGGGCTGGATTTGATCGAGCGGATCAAGGCCAGCCATCCTGCAGTCAAGATGCTGGTGGTCTCGCAGTTTGAAGAATCGCTGTATGCCCTGCCGTCGCTACGGGCCGGAGCGATGGGCTACATCAACAAACAGCAATGCCAGGAGAACGTTGTCCAGGCCATCCGCGTGGTGCTTCTCGGCGGACGTTACCTCAGCCCGGAGATGACCGCGCATCTGGTCGCCCGGGCCATTGAGGGCGGTGTGCCCTCCGAGACGGACCCCGTGGAGCGGTTGAGCAACCGCGAACTAGAGGTCTTCCAATTGATCGGTCAAGGAGCGACCACCTCCTCTGTCGCGCGGCAATTGCACGTGAGCATCCATACAATCGAGAGCCACCGTGAGAAGCTCCGCCACAAACTGGGCCTGAAAAACGGAGCCGAATTGACGCGGTACGCGATCCACTGGGTCCTGCAGAAGGGTTAATCGCCGATTCAGAAACCGACCCATGTAGGTCGGGATTCCCGAGACCGACGCCGGTTCATGACGAGGCTTGCCGCGTGCAGACCTCCACCTTATTCAGGATCATCTCCGCACCCTCGACCCCGCGCACCAGTTCTTGGGCGACTTGCTTGAGATAGTACGAGGGGACGTGACCGCGGAGCACTAACACACCCTCATGGGATTCGCACGACACACGCCGCAAGGCGGGGTAACCGCTCTTCCGGAGACGGCCTGCTACTCGTGCTACAAGATCGCCGTCGAGCTCTGTGCTCCGGCTGCTCGGCCGCAGGCCGCGGGCCGACGACATCTTCCCTTCCTTAATCGCTGTGGCTTCGCTCATCTGTCCCATCCTCCATCAAACGAGTCCGGTTCCTCCATCGTCTTTGATCTCGACAGAACTGCGTTTGCTCATCGACCCTCCCCTCTCCCCTCTGGCACACGAGTCCCGGGGTGAGGGGCGCAAAATTGGGGAGTCGGGCGTCAAACGGATGGTCCTGTTTTCGTTCCGCCCCCATCCGGGCTTGCCCCGGTGGAGCGAGGTTTCTGGACTACTCCACGGGTCCGCGACCGCCTCACTTCTTCCGCCGCCTCCCGCCCGCCGCCGGAGGCGGCGGGCGGGAGGCG
>JAPLNJ010000390.1 GCA_026692885.1 Planctomycetota bacterium
CAATAAGTGTCGCAAGTATCGTAGTCGTCACGCTCCGCCGTGACGACATGTCATCACGGCGGAGCGTGATGACCACTTTGAAGCCCCGACCGTTATTGATGCGCCGGTCCTCACCCCTAACCCCTCTCCCCGGGGTATCGGGGCGAGGGGAACCGTTGGTGAACATTTCAGTGAACAAGATGCGCGCACTGGGTACGCATCACACAACCGCAGACGCTATAACGGTGCCCCGTTGCCCAACAACGGTGCCATCGGCTCCCAGAATGACGATGGTTGCTTCCTGTCCGACTAGATCCTCGTCGTCAACCACCACCGAACTCGTACCATCCTGTTTGAACGGCCGAACACTCCTGACGACGCTTGTTGACGGATTGCCCGCATGGGTGCGCAGGCTCAGTCGCAGCCCTGCCGGATCGCCTTCGAGGGCCACTTTGCAGCGCATGCCCTGCCAGACGACATCTCGGATCACGATGGCACCCGACCCGGCCCCTTGCGCCGCAGTTGTCACATTGAGCGTCAGCAGCAGGCATTCCTGCAGGCTTAGCCCGCCATGCGAGTACTCGATTTCCGCCCGGTAGCAGCTCACGCCCGGCGCTAGCGCGAAATGTTGATTCGGGTTCCAGTGCCACGGGACCATCGTCTCTTTCGTGGCAGCGCCCGGCTTGATCGCCGCGCACCGCCCCCAGGTGTTCTCCGAAAGTGCCGACGGCAATTCGGTCTTGGGCAACCCGCCTGGCATCAGCAGCCAGCCGTGGTCGCTGACGATCTGCACCGTCTTCCAGCCTGCCTCCAGCAGTTGCAGGACACGGTCCCGGACCTCGGTCAGCATCCTGTCTAAGTGTTTGGCCAGTTGCCAGCCCCGTTCATGTCCTTCGTGATCGATGTCGCCAGCCTCTGTCCAGGCCATGCCGCTGGGGTCGCCGCACTCGGTCCGACCGAGAACCTGCCACCCTTGGTCGCCCAGCAGCTTACGCAGGTGGTATCCGCCCTTGAGCGACTGATCGGTCGCTGCCACCGAAGGCTCGAAATCGGCGCTGGCGTCCTGCCCGGTGATCAAGTGCGAGACCGGCGCGACGGCAGGCTTGCCGGTAGCGGTAACGCTCGGCAACGCCGCCCATTGCACTTGCGAATCGACCGAGCAGCCTTTCTGGGCCAACATCGTCTCCAGGGTTTTGGCCAGGTCGAACCGCAGTCCGTCGACGAACAGGATGCACTGGCCGGCGTGTCCCGTTGCCGGCGTCCGGTCTTGCGCCGTGCCACCCGGATACCCGGTGGCGGCCACTTGGGCTTGCAGGTGGCGCGCTGCATCATCGCTCCACGGCAGGTAGACCGCCCGGATCGCCGCCCCGACTGCCTTGACGTCGTCCGGCTTTTGCACGGCGGCCAAGGCAGCGACAACTGCCGCATCGGCTCGCCAAGCGCCGGCCTGGAACGAGGCCGCCATGTCCTTGGGTTGTCCGGCGGCCAGGCTCTGGTTAGTTACCTGGGCCAAAGTCGCCAGGTGCTGCACCGCTCGTGCCAGCGGGGCTTCGCCCAATTGGGCCCAGACGCAATCGCGCCGAGATCCGTGCTGCTGTTCGGCCGCCAGCAGCAGCTTGCGTGCCTCGTGCGCCGGCGATTCGGCAGCTTGCAGCAACTGTTGTCGAAGGTTTCCCTCTTCGTTCTGATTCCACTTCGGCCAGCCGGTCTTGTCGGAAAACAGATCCCTCGGCAGCGGCGTCTTGCCGATCAGCGACGGCACGGTGACATAACGGTGCGGCGCCTCGCAGAACCGCTCCCACACCGCTTGCCACGGTCCCTTGTGGCCGGCGAGGTGTTCGGCGCCTTTGAGCGGCCCGTCGTCGTTGGGGTCGAAGGCCAATTGGGACTTGCAGACCTCCACGAATCCGCCCCAAGCGTTCTCGTCGCGGGCGGCCTTGAAGGCGTCGCCTTGGTCCAGCCACTGCAGCAGATCTCGGATCGGGTCGCCGCCGGAAAGCGCGCTGTTGAAGTAGTCTTTGTCCAGATGCTTCCCCTGGAGCAGATCCAGTTCCTCGTCCAGAATCACGTACAGCGCCAATTGCATCGCGTGCTTTGCCTCGTTGTCCTGCGCTACGTCCAGTCCCAGGCCGCCCTGGTTCGACTTGAGGAAGGCCAGGATCGTCCAGTCCTTGGCATTGACCTGCGACCAGATCACCCCGCGGTACTGCAGTTCGGCCAGTGGTTTGAGCGGCTCGGGGCAAGACTCGACCGCGCGCAGGTCCTGACGGCTAATTCCTGGCAGATAGAGAATGGGGGTGGCAGCGGCATCCTGCCGCTGTTCCTGTCCCAGACCGAGGCTGGAAGCCTCAGCCACCTGTCCCAGACCGAGGCTGGAAGCCTCAGCTACTTTTCCTGCGATCACGCAACGCAGCCAGATGGCCGGGCCGATCCGTTTTTCGGGAGCAAAGTCGCCCAATTGCAGCAGTTCCGGCATCTCGCCCTGCAGTCGCGGGACCACCGGCTCCCATTGCCGGTCGCCATCCGGCCACAGGATACAAGCAGGAGCAGCTTGCACGTCCGGGTTATGGACGGCAGCGTCACGAATTGCCGCGGTCAGCCTGTCGATGATCTTCATAGGAGTCCCTGCCGCTGGGCTTCTTGCCATACAAATGGGGAACGCTTCTTCAGAAAATCCGCTGAATAGAATCCCTCGCGGTATTCCAGGTAGTGCCGGGACCGCATTTCGCGACACGGCGTGTCATCCAGCGCCAGCCTCTGAATGGTGTCGACGACCCGTTCCCTGATGTCTGGAGGCGATTCCGGGTTTGGGTAGATCGTTCCCGTCACCAGTTCAAGATGGAACCAACCATCGAGCACCGTGAAGGGATCGAGCGCATCCTCATAATCCCGCTTGCGGCTATTCATGGTCATGCAGGCCAGTCGATAGTTGCTCCATTCGTAAGCCAAACTGGCCTTCCGCGATTTGGCGACAAAGTGATCCACGGAGACGCCGCCCGTGACACGTTCGATATAAACGCACAGATAAGCGCACATGCCGTCGTAGGCATCATGCAGATCGTCCAAGCACGCCCGCCAATACGGCTCCAGCTGGATACCCGCGGGCAACGGCTGATCCATCACCGCTCCGATTCGCCGGAGGAACGTCAAACCTTTCTGCCGGACGGCATTCTCGAAGCTCTCAGGGGCAGGCTTTTCCTGGACCGTGATCATGGCAGCCATCCCTTCTTCTCGGAAACAAAACGCCATCGCATCCAGAAGGGATCCGTGTCGGATAGTACGGATCGCAGTTCGACGTCGAGCTGCCCTGCACGTTGCCCATCGAAGTCTTCGTCGCTCAGCGCTTTCGCAGCCTCGTTCAGCACTTTTTCGGCTTCCAGCGATCGCGCACTGCCCAGGTCGAAAGCGTCACTCATCAGCCAGGTCGAAGCGTCACCGCGGCGGATGAAGGGCCGCTTCGTCAGCGTTACATGGGGTGGGCCGTTGCCGACCGTCTCCAAGTCGAGGTCGAACCACGCGTCCGTTTGTTCGTCGAACAGGGGTTCAACCGACGCCAACACCAACGGCGAGTGGGTGGCGGTAACCAATTGCACCCGTGCGCATTTGGTCAAGACGTGCATCACGTTCAAGACCGCTCGGATAATGCGCCTTTGCCAACGAGGATGGAGGTGAGACTCGATTTCGTCGATCAGGAAGATCACCTGGTCCGCAGGTGGAGATCCAAGCAACCGGCTGGCTTTGCGGTGTTCGTCCCAGGTCCATACCAGCATGTAGGCCAAGGCAATAATCCTCCGCATTCCAGCTGCAGCATGAAGCACCGGGACGTCCTGACCATCGGCCATCTTGAGCGTTGGGATGTCCCGCACATCATCGAGGCTGATGCGCGTCAGATCCCCCGGGACGATCGGTTCACTTTCGGCGGGGGACAGGACGGTAAGCGCGGCGCACAGATACTCGAAGGCTTGGCCGTTTTCCTTTTGCCAACCGGCCCAATCCCGAATGAGCCCGTTGCACAGCCATCGCCCCTCTTCCCCCGGCAAGCCGTCCCAGATTTCCGGCGGGCTAAACACATAGGCGACAGGTCGCTCCTGCACATCCCCTTTCTTCCCGGTCCGCCAATAATTGCGAGCTGGATCCCAGACGGCAAAACTTCCATCCGCCATCGCATACAGGACGAGTCCTGGATTGGACGGCCTGCCGGGCCGACCCGTCCAGGCTTGTTCTCGCCGCTCGAAGCTGCTGACGTAATCCTCCGCCGCGGTCCTTCCGGTGAACGAAAAACCGATCGAAGCCTTACCCGGCGCCGAGGGCAAGGCCATCCTGCCCGCGGTCAGCTTGGGGTTGATCTGCGCGGGCCATTTCCGGGTGAGCGCCCACCAGGCGATATCGAGCAAGAAGCTCTTGCCCAGACCGTTGTCGCCGGTCAGCAGATTCAGACGGTTCCCGAACTCCAACTCCATTACCGGCGCAGGTCCGACATTGTTCATCTTCAGGTTCTTGAGCATGGTTCTTCTCCCGCTCTTCCGCCCCAAAGGGGCATCAACAAATCAGCCCAGGGCAGAGCGTAGCGGCGACAGCAGCGGAGCGACGCCCTGGGTACGGTATCGATTGAATCCGGTAGCCCTGAAAGGGCGAAACAAATCGGTTCATCCCATACGTGTCGTTCGTCAAAATGGAATACATGGCGTCTGAACAGAAACCAGGGTATCCGTTTTGCCATTGAAAATCTGTGTTGCGCCCCTTCAGGGCTGGCGTTCTTGATATCCACATAACCCAGGGCGGCGCTACGCTCTGCCCTGGGCTGGTATGTGGCTGCCCCTATCGGGGCGAAAACCTCCGCATACCGATAAAGGCAACCCCTTGGGCTGTCGTGTTGCGCCCCTTCGGGGCAAAGATCCAAAATCATAGTTCTGCCGTAAGCACTAATCGTGGCGACCTCGCACCGCCGTCTTGACCCGGATCGTGTAATGGCAATCGTTGAAGCGTTCGCCGGTGAAGGTGGGACCACCCTGGAAATCTCCTGAGCCGTCCCAGCCCCAGAACCAGGGAAAGTCTTCCTTGGATCGCTGGGGCTCCTTACCGCGATCTTTTTCCCATTTGATCTTGGGTTTCCCACGCAGGACGCCGGCTCCCTTCGTCTTCACGTCGGGGGCGGAAACGAACGGGCGGATGTTCAGCCGCACGCCGTCGTTCAAGTCGGGCTCCCAGCCGATGGGCTGCTGGTCGAGCGGCTTCCATCGCACGAAGATGTCGTAAGGCGACTCGCCGTCGCGGATCAGTTCCAGCTTCTTCTGGAGAACTACTGCGGCGGCGAGTCTCTCCCCCGCACCGTCAACGCGGGCGGTCTGGTCCTGTTTCTGCCGACCGATCCAGTCGCCCAGGTAGGTGTAGATCAAGGTCTCCAGGTTCTTGCGGTCCAGCCGGTGGTAGTTGACCAGGATCGAAAAACCGTCGCGCAGGCCGTCCCAGATCTGCCAGAGGAACGGCCGCTGGTGGAACAACTCGCAGTGCTGAGCGAAGAATCCGTCCCGCAGCCACGTTTCCAGCGTCTTGCCCGCGTAACCTGCTTCCTTCAGCAAGCGGTTGAGCGTGTCGGTGCTCCAGGCCGTGCCATAGGCTTTGGCCAGCAGGTTCAGCAGGCGGTCGGACGCCGTGGCTTCGCCGCGCACAGCCGGGATGCAGACCAGTCCATCCTGATCGGCCTGCGGTAGTAGTTCGTCACAGCGTCGAACCAGGTCCCTCGCCCGGTCGCTCAGCCGCATTTGGGCGTCAAGTTCCGCTGGCCAGCGGTAGCCCAGCAACCGAGCTACTGCCACTTGCAGTGTGGACGCGGCATCCTGCCGCGTATTCTGCACATTCTCAGTCAAGCGGCTGGAAGCCGCTTCCACCGTTCCTCCCGGATACCCATGAAACAGCCACTGCGTCGGATCGTCGCTCTCAGGTTCAGAAAGGCCGTGGGGGTATTTTTCGGCGGCGACATTCTGCCAGTGGGCGAGGTCGAAGGGAACTTTGATGAGTGTCGCGTTCGTGACCATCACCTTCTGGTCGAGCTTCCGAACCTCGGCAACGAACTCTTGCGACTGGACGTAGCAGGACACTGCTTCCAGATGCTCAAGTCGGATCGGGACAATCGCCGCGACGAGCTTGTCAAATAAGTCACCGCTATAATCGCATGTCCTTAGGCTGGACATGATGGACACCGCTACACCGCGACGGCCCCAGACTTCACGTCCCCGATAATCCTGATTGTGAGCTTGTTTGCGCTCCGCATCGGACATCCCCAGGACCCGTCTTCGTTCGGAATCCCATGCGACAACGCTGTCGTACCCGCCAACAACACCGTTCTCCTTGTCCGTCGTTGTTTGGAAACGGGACCACGGACAGGTGATAGATACCAATTCCCAGAATTGCCGAAGGTAGTGTGGGGCATCTCCGGTTCCCAACCCTAACCGGCAGATCGCAAACGCTTCCAGGCGCTCGTGGCTGCTGTCCGTGTCGAAAGCAATGCGTGCATCCGGATTCTTGATCTGATTCGTCTGCGGGACGATGGCGATATCCACCGGCATCTCGCCGCGCAGCATTGCAATTTTCAATTTTTGACGCTTGTCGACACTGACGTCGATGCCCATCGTCACGTGTTCGGGAAATGCAGGCGTACAGCTAAGCACCAGTAGTGACGTTGTTGCGGCCCACCAGTTCATATCCTGAAAAGCGTTCGTCCCTAGGCGTGCGACGACATTCCAAGAATGGTCCCGTAGCAATCGCGCCCGGAGCTTAGTATAGGTTGTCAGGAACAGCCAGTTCTGCGGCGTGACCAGGGCGGTCGTGCCAGCCGTGGAAGCGGCATCCTGCCGCTTTTTTGTGGAAGCGGCGGCATCCTGCCGCTGGTCTGCCACGGAATTGTTTAAGCGGCTGGAAGCCGCTTCCACCTTGCAGAACTCCAGGCACCGCAACATGAACGCGGTGGCCAGATCGGATTTGCCTTCCGGGTAGTGCTTCTCCAGATGCTTCTTCAGCGTATCATCTTGTTTCCCGCGTCCGAGGTAAGGCACGTTGGTGGCGACGAGCGTGAACTGGCCGGCGAGAATTTCCGCCGCCTTGGCCAGGCCGCGCGCGGTCACGGCCATTTCATGTGCGGTGTCGTCTTTGGTCTCCTGCGCCAGTGCCTTTTCCAGCAGCGGCTGGAGTTCATGGAACCCGGCCTCAAGCAAATCGCCATCGCCGGCGCGCGGGTTGATCAGACTGCCGAGCACGGGGGCGTCTTGGAACAAGCGGTACAGCCGCTCCATGCCGTTCTGGACTTTGGAGTTATTGCCGACCATGGCCAGCCAGTCGGCTTCGCGGGTGTTCGGCGCGAGGCCGGAGCAGGCCAGGTTCATCGCCGGCAGCGGGCGGTAGCCCACACGCCGCCACGCGGCCAGCGCCAGATTGAACGCCGCAATCTGCGCACAACGCGGGTCGATCTCCAGACCGAACAGATTGTCGCGCAAGACCGCATCGACGGCGGCTTTCGGCGAAAGCCCTTCTTCGGCGGTGCGCAGCGCCGCCAGCATCGGCAGGGCGAACACCAGGAAATGGCCGCTGCCCATACAAGGGTCCAGGACCGTGATTTCTGCGGCGGTCTTCGGCCAGCCGGGAAAGGTGCCTGCGGCGGGGCGCCAGGTGGAAGCGGCATCCTGCCGCTTGTCTTCGTCCGTGTTCTTTCTTGTGTTGTTTTCCAAGCGGCTGGAAGCCGCTTCCACTTCCACTTCGTCGTGAGCGCGAATGTATTTCCGCAGCCGCTCTAACTGAGCCGGATTGCGGACGATGTGATCAAAGGACTCCTTTTGCCAGAACGCGCCCGACTGAGCGATTTGCCGATTGATCTGGTTCGCAGTAAATGACTTCCACGAATGCAGGATGTCGGATAGTTCGTACCCTGGCCGTGGGGTGACAAGCACATGGACATGATTGGCGGACACCACGAATTCATCAAGGTCGTATCGCTCGCCATCGAAGTGCCGCAGGGCGTCCTCCACCACCTTCCGCAGCGCCGGTTCCTTCAAGCGGCAATCGCCGTAGCCCTGGTCGAGCCAGTGTTCCAGCCGTTCGGGGAATCGCTCGTGATACTCCCGCTTGGTGTTCTGATCGTGTGGCTCGGGATGCCGAGCAAGCCAATCTTCTCGTTCGGATTGCCACTGCTTGAGCTTATCTTGCGGAAGGGAATCTGCAGAGCGGAAGGTGACGAAATAGGTGACCGCGTCTTGGCGCCAGTGCGGCAGATTGCCGGAGAGGTTGGCAATCAAATCATCCTTGCGATAGAAGCCGACCGTAGACGCGGCATCCTGCCGCGTGTCCTGGTTCGGGTTCGGGTTCAAGCGGCTGGAAGCCGCTTCCACCTTGATGAACCGGAGATAGTTCCATGCGAGGTTGGGTAGCTCGCATAGCCGGCGGCACTCGGCCTCGCTGTGGCAGGAAGACCAGCGATTGGGAGAACAGCGGCTGGAAGCCGCTGCCACCTTTCCGGCCCACCAGGCGCCCAGCGTGTTGTCCAGCAGAAATGCCACCATGTAATCTTCGGTGAAGAGTTGCGTCACGGCGGGCAATTCCCGGGCGCCGATCTTGACCTCGGATGCGTTCACCTGGTCCTTCCGTTTGGCCTGCCAGAACTGGTAGACCCAGCCCAGCGAATCGGATGCCTGAAACACCTCACCCGGCAGTTCGACGAGCAAATGCTCCAATCGCTGTTGGCCCTCGGGTGGCAGATCGAGCTGGAACACCGGGGAATCGGTGCGGAATATCTCCGGCAGCATTTTGGCCGCAAAACGCGCGGCAAGCTCCCAGCCGTTGCGAGACTTTTCGTCCGCTGCCAAGTCGTCGCATTCCTGGATCGATACGGCCACGGGTTCACTCGGATCGGGGTACATCAGCAGGTTGTTCTCCGCCAAAAACCTGGCGAACAACATGCGGTGCCAGTGTTCGTAAGCAACCTCCTCGACCAAACGAACCGTTTCCTGCGTTCCTACGGCCGGATTCGTACTCTTTGAATCCCGCTGGTCTCCCAGTTGATGCCCGTGAATCCGCAGTCGTTTCCGCAACTCACGTTCCTCGCCCGACAGGTGAGCCGGCGCACTCGCCTCGCCGACGCCCAGATGGTTGATCGTCGCGCGCGCAGCGGCTTCCGCCACGTCGCGCGCGTCCTTAACGGCGTTTTCGAGTTGGCGTCGGAGCGATTTATCGAGCGATGTCATCGTGTTGCCCCTGCGGGTTTGTCATATCCATTTAGGTGCTGGTCCAGCGACCAGATGTACACCCGCCGCCCATGGTTTTGTTCACACAGCCGTTGGAAGTCGTGGACGATTGACAAGTCGCCGAGACCTTGACCGCGCATGGCCCAGTCGGGGAACTCTGCGAGCCAGCGCCGCATCGCATCCGCTTCCAGGAAGTTGATGGGCGTGAAAGGCGACCGACCATCGATGGCCAACTGAACTTGTGCCACGAACTGGCCGGCGCATTTTCGCCGCTGGTTGCCGTCTCCGTTCTGGGCGATATGGTTGCCGGTTTCCAACACCGTAGCCATAGGCAGGAACAGGAACTCCGTGTTGTCGAGCTTGCGCTCGAGTTCTGCCAATACCTCCGTGTGCCGCGTGGCCTTGTTCGGCACGTTCAGAATCTCGATGAAGATGGATGTATCCACCAAGCACACCGCCTTCATTCGGACACCTCCTGCTTCAGCTGTTCGAGCCACTGGCTCGAACTTTGACGGCGTTGTTCGGGCGTGGAAGTGTCCTTGAGAAAACGGTCCAGGACGCGCGTGGTTACCAGTTCCCCTAGGCTGCCCTGGGCAACCAATTCCGGATAGCGTTCGACGTCGCCAAGCCTAATAATGCGACTGTCGCCGACTTGCGGATCGCGATAGCAGCACAAGACGTCGGCCAAGGCGTCATTGGGCAGAGCGTCGAGTAGGGCCGGATTGTGCGTCGTCACCAGCACCTGCAGCTGCCTGGCCGTCGCGATCGTCCGGATCTGCTTGACCAAGCTCTCGGCGCGGCTCGGATGCACGCCGTTGTCGATCTCCTCAATCACCACAAACGCCCCCCTCGGCGTGCTCAGCAGGGCCGCGGCGACAGCCAGGACGCGTAAGGTGCCATCGGAAAGGAGAGGTGCGTCGATCGGTCGAGGTTGCCCGCCAAACGATTCGACCAACCGTACCATGACGTCGTTACGCTCGGTTCTTATGAACGTGATATCTGTGATGTCCTGTTCGGGCAGGGGCCGGATGAACTCCAACAGCCGCGTCTTGCCGTGCGGGTCCTCGCCACAGATCCGATCGAGGACACTCGACAGATTGGACCCGTCCTCCGTAATCTCGTTGCCGTTCGCGTGCGAATAGTCACGCATGACGGAAGGACGCGGGTCCAGAAAAACGACCTGCCGCAGGGCTTCTCTGGCCTTCTTGGTGACGGCTGGAATGATCCTCTGTGATTCCTCGTGGTCCGCACCGAACCGGCCGGGCGTTTCGAGTTGGTAGAAGATCGCTTGGCGGTTCGAGCACGGAATATGGGGCTTGTTCCCACCCCGCTTGAAGTTGTTGTACATCACGCTGATTTCATCGGTATGCGGATTCGGCTCACCATCAACCTCGTAGAGGGACCGCTTCTTTTCTAGGATTAAACGCTTTCGCATCGATTCGGCGGCAATGATCAGCTGGTCGGACAACAGGCTGATGGAAGTCTCCAGGACGTCCCAGTCGTCCGGCATGGCGGAGAAGCTGCATCCGAGCGTCAACGGCTTTGCCGCGGAACGGAACAGATCACAGGCTTGTCCGCGAACGAGTGTGTCGGCGCCCTGGATACTGCGGGCGATGTCGTCCAGGCGATGGCCCTTGGCCAACCAGGAAAGTAGTCGAATCGCCTCCAGAGCGTTGCTTTTTCCAGAAGCATTGGCGCCGATCAGAAACACCAGCGGTGCGAGAGGTAGCTCCGCAATAGCGTAGCTCTTGAAGTTCCGCAGAGAAATGGATGTGATCATCTTTGGCTCGCAACAATATTTGTATCTGTTCGCTACTGAATAATGGCAGGGTTCTTTTGCACCGCTTTCTTGAGCACGGCACCGACCTCGACCAGCCACACATCGACTTCCGCGATGGTCTTCACTGTGCGCCGCGGCAAGGTGATCACGACGGCCTGGGGTTCCATCAGTATGGCCGCGTCCTGCTGGACTTGCTGGAACCGGCTGGGCATGGCGACCACCCGGTCTCGCAAGCTGGAGATCGACACGGCCGCCAGCGTGGCGGCGATCTCGGCGTCGCTCTGCACCCGGATCTGAGGCTTCTGGCCCTGGGTCAGCCCTTGACGAGAGAGTAGCTCGTGACGCTGTTCCTGCTCCAGCTTCTGCCAGTTGACATCTTGTTCCAACAGCCCAAATCCGCGTTCAAACTCCTCTTCGTACCGTGCTGCGAGGGCATTCAACTCGTCACGCAACAGCTGGGCCAGCGCCAGCACCATCGGCATGACTGGGTCCGGATCGGATAGCAGCAAACGACTGTCTAGGATGCTCTTGGCCTGGACTTTGTGCGTTGCCGTTTCGCTCAACGGTTCCGCGTAGCGGAGTAGGGACTGCAGCCTGCCCCAAGTGGGCCAGCGCGCTTCGATCCGCGTCGCCCGATCTTCCCAGATGTCGAATGCCTGTTTCAGTTCGTCGCGGCGGTTGTAGATGGCCAGCAACTGTTCGTTGCCGGCAGCCAGCCGGATGTCTTCCAGCGCGGCTGTGCTGGGGCGCTCAGGACGAGGGGCGTCACCGCCGGCTTGCTCGCCCAACTCCAGGGCCTTCTGCAGGAAGGCCGGCACCGAGGCCAGTTCTTCGCCTTGTTTGGCTTGGACGCCCAGCCGTTGCAGGACCTTGCGGATCTGGATGCGTTGGGGGGTCGTGACCGTCGTCGACTCGACCTTGAACAGGGCCTTGCCGATAGCTTTGCGCTCCAGGTCTTTGGGATCGACGTGGGTGCCTCGTTCGTCCGCAGCACGAATGAGTCCGGCAATCAACAGGACCTGCAGGCCGCCATCGACCGCATCGCCGGACCAGCCATACGGCGCGTGCTCGAATTGTTCCCGGACGTCCCCGCCCTTCTTGCCGGGACCGATGTGGGCCAGGATCGCTTTGCAGACGGGGTTCTGGCTCGGCTCGCCGTCAAACCCCACCGCCTTTGGCGCATCGGGAGCGCCTTTCTTGGCGTTCGCATAAACTTTGCCCCAGCCCTCGTGGTCGGCGATGCCGAACTGCGGGAACAGACGCTTAAAGGACTTTTCCGCACCTTCCAGGATCATGCTTTGCAGATCGTTGCCGGTCACATCAGCGCCGCCGCCCTAAAAGACCCGTGTGCCCGAGAACGCTTCGTCCAGCAGCTCGTGAATCTTGCCTTCTGCGGTCTGACGGGTTGTCTCCATCGCCGCTCGAGCCTCGATCCCCTCCGCCGTGTTGGGCGAGCCACGCTTCTCCAGTGTCCCGGTCGCCGCCTTGAATTCGATCAGATGATGCCGCAGGTCGTCGGCCGATCGCTTGGGAATGAACAGGAACAGGGTGGGCGACTGATTGCCTGCTTGGCGAGCGTCGGCGCGCACCGAGTTTTCGTCGATCGACCATTCGTCGCGCACCCAGACGTAGACCTTGTCCTTGGCATCCTTGGGCAGCGACGCATCGAACAAGGGATGGATGTCCCGCTGGACCTTCGCTTGGCCCTGCGGCAGCGACAGCTTCTTGACCAGCTCACCGAAACGCCGCCGGATGCGGTCGTCCCGCTCGGCTTCGACCCGGTGTGACTCGTTGGCCAGCTGGTTGCGTTGGCTGAGGAACTCGTCGTTCCAGGCGGCGCTCTCTTCGGTCTGGATGCGGTACTGGTCGCCGACGCGCATCAGCAGATCGCACTGGTCCAACAGCGACGGCAGCCGAGTTCGCAAGCTGCTGCTGCCGGCCGCGAGGTCTTCGACTAGCAGGTCGGCCAAGGTGTCGATGTCAGCGCGGATGCCGACCTCGTTGTTATTGCCGGCCAGCTTGGTGATCAGAAATACCAGGCCGCAGGCGCGAGCCGTCAGCCGTTGGTCGTCATTGCCCTTGATCCATTTCATCGTCTTCTCGTGAACCTTACGGGGCAACACGCGGGCCTGCAGCAGCTTGTCGGCCGAATCGAAGTACAGGTAGTCGGCGGGGATGACATGGCCCAAGTCTGCGTCGAGGTTGGTTTGGATCACCTTGTGGATCATGCTCAGCTGGTTGCGCAACTGACTGTCGGTGCCTGTCTGGTCCAAGACTCGTAACGTGTTCTCCCAGAAACGCCGGCGCACCGGCAACAGGGGATAGTCTTGGGGAAAGAACGCGATGTCGTCTTGGCGGTGGCCGATGCTCGTGGCGGCCAGATGCCGGGAGATTTCGCCCAGGTTGGTCTGCATGACCTTGTCGATCGGTTGGACGGCGTCCGGTTTCTTCGCCAGGATGACCTGGCGAACCACCGCATCGACGTCGGCATCGGACAGCTCGAAGCGGACGGTAAAACGGCCTTCCAGTTTCTTGAGGTTCGCCGTCCCGGTCACGGCAGTCTGGCCGGTGCCGATGAACAGCAGTTTGCCGCCGATGTTCTTGCAGCAGGCCTCGACCGCTTCCTGGACGTCCATCGATCGCTGCGTATCGCTGTTGCCAATGAACTGCTGGACCTCATCCAGGACGACCAACGTGAGCGGGAATTTTCCCTCAACCGTCAGCGTTTGACGAATGGCTTTGACTAATTCGTCGCTACTGATGTCCTGGACGAAGGGGTACAGGTTATTCAGGGTTTCCACGCAGGTGGCGACGGACGAGAACAGCTTGGGCTTCGCTTGAACGAGCGCCCCGTGCAACCCCTCGGCGACGTAGAAGTTGTCCAGTTCCTCTTGCCAGTCATAACCCGTCGATTCGACCAGTTGCCGAACCTGGTCGTAGATGCCCTCGGCTTTGAGCCATAAGACGAAACGCGCCAACGGGTACTGTTCTGGCAGCCCGGCCGATTTGAAGATGACCCGCAGCAGAGCCAGACGCACGCTACCGCTGGCGCCGGCCCCCAAGGTGCCCGAGGCCGCGTGCAGACCGCCGTGGCGTTTCCCTTGGGTGGACAGCTCCTTGAGCAGGTGCTGGATGGGTTTGGGGAGGATCGCGATGCTGCGCGCGGTGGCCCCGTCCCGAAACAGGACGTCAATCCAAAGGGCGCGGAGCATCTTGACCAGGTGCGACTTGCCTGACCCGAAGAAGCCGGCGATCCAGACTGCCGCTTGCTGCGACTGGTGGATGTTCTTCAGGAAGGATTCCAGGATGTGTTCCAGTGCCTTCGCATACTGACCGTCGCACACGAAGGTCTCCAGCTCGTAGCGGAGGACGGTCAGAGCTTCTTCGGTCTGCTCGTCGTTGACGCTGGCCACACCCTCGTTGACGAGTTTGCGGATCGATGGGTCCTTGGGGTAGATCTCGCGATTCTTCATGGCGGTTTCCTCAGCCAAAGTAGTCGGCACACTCCGTGTGCCGTAACCAGCGGACGGCACACGGAGTGTGCCTGCTACGATGCGTCCTTGTCCGGAGTAATTGGGGTGGCCAGGTAATTCCAGCCGTCGTAGCCGTCGAGTAGGCGGTAGTTGTTGTCCTCAAAGCTGCCTGGGAAGAACACCACCAGCCGGCCATGCACGAGGCGCGAGAGTTGCTCGACGACGGGCTTGACCTTCAGGAATCCAAACAGCGATCCTACACCCTTGAGGGCCACCACGTCGTTCGCCGAAGGGTTTCGCTCGGCCAAGAAAGCCTGAAATCTCGCCAGGATGAAGTCTGGATATGTCGGCAGGACAGACGCGAGCAGGTGCGGTTTGGTGAAGTACGACTTGGCGTACCGTTGGCTCGACAACCACTCGGCGAACGTATCGGTCAGGTCGAACAGCTCCCAGCCGTGCCCTGCGCTCTTGGTGGCCAGCTCGAACTCCTCGACTCTGGCGCGGAGCCGCAGCTCGTTAGCTTCCGGGTAGACGCAGAAGATCACCCGCTGCGCCGCCGCAGCATCGCGCCAAGGCACCTGGATGTGTGCGGCATAGGAGCCGAGAAGCTGCTTAACTTTGTTCACGGACATACGCCTGTTCCTCGGCAGTCAGCAGATTGGGGAACAACACCTCGATGACCGCCCCGATGCGATTGCAGACAATCCAGCCTCGACGGGATGCCTGCTCAGCCAGTTCGATGCAGCGTTCTGGTGGGCAGTCAAGAAGCTTCGTGTACTCCGTCTCAAACAGAAGCTCACCTCGTGCGCCTTCGACGTATCCTATCAGCAACGCCACGGCAGCGACCCCGGGGGTCGGGCTAGCCACCGCGCGAGTCTTCTTCACGACGCCGCGGAAGTGTCCGGCGTGGGTCCACGTGGTCGCGACGTTCTGGGCGGTAGACTGCAGGGTCGCCTGACTGAAGCGACCGGAATCCTGGCCGTCAAGGTATTGTTCCAGTTCCCGGCGCACCAAAAGCTTGCCGCGAGGCATACGCAGGATGAACGGAGCGCTCAACCGGAGGACCGCGTCGCGGGCGTAGGCGACCAGACACGCCAGGAGTGCCTGGCCCTCCGGATCACGTTGCCAGAAGTACCGCAATGCGCGGAAGATCGGTACGGCGGGGTCCAGCGCGTACAGGTTGGTCAAATGGAGAAGCGTGAGCGAGCGGGTCCGGGCTGACCGTTTGCCGAGGCAGTTGTCATCCAGAATCGCACGGGCGAAATCGTCGCGTTCTGCCTTGGCGTCGGGGACCTGCTCGAAGAGCCGGCGGAGGTCGCCCAGCATCATCGAGCGGGCAAGGTGTGCACCGCCGCGACCGAAGCGGAACCCAAACCGGCCCAGATTGTCCTCCCGCGTCCTACACATGGCCAACATCATCCGCCTTCACGTTACCGGCTTTGCCGGACCGCACCCAATGGTCCACGTCCTCTTTTCGGAATTTCCACAGGCTCCCCACCTTATGCGCCGGCATGTTCTTGCGGTCGATCCACTTGTAGACCGTATCTCGCTTGATGCCCAGGTAAACGGCAATTTCGTCGACCGAGAGCCAGCGATCATTGGGCACTTTAGCCATTGGCGACCACTCCCGCACTCGCACATCGTCGCAGCTGTCCACCCGCGAACCGTTCTGCGATTTCCTCAAGGCAGGTGGAGAGGTGTCCAATGTATCCCGCCAAGAGCAGACGCATCATAACCCGCCTGCCGGACGAATAGAATCAGGGGCGGTGGCAGACAGGGCAGTTGCACGGAAGGAGGGCAAGTTCCAGCCCCAGGCAGGCCGTAATCTCGGCGCGGTCTGGCGAAGCTGTGTTTCCGGACGCGTGTCGGGGCGACAGAATTATTTTCGGCCGCGCCCTAGTATTGGAACGAACGGACAGCCCTTATTATTGACGACGTAGGAACCCGCGTATCATCAGCGAACGTCGCCTAACCAAAGCGAGGAGTGCTTCCCCCATGAACGCCAACCACAACCGCCGGAAGTTTCTGCAGGCCACCGCCCTGGGCGCTGCGGCCATGTCCCTGTCCGCCCGTAGCTACGGGCGCATCATCAACGCCAACGAACGCATCCGCCTGGCGCAGATCGGCTGCGGTGGTCGCGGGTTCGGCGCACACATGATGGGCGTCCACCAACACGACAAGGCCCAGAACGTCGAGTACGTCGCCGTGGCCGACCCCTGGCGCATCGCGCGCGAACAAGCTGCCGCACACTGCAAGGAATGGTACGGTCACGACGTGAAACAGTTCGTCAGTTATCGCGAGATCATGGCCTGCCAGGACGTCGACGCCGTGCTGATCGCTTCGCCTGACCACCATCACGCCACGCAGCTGGAGGCCGCCGCGAAAGTGAAGAAGCACGCCTATGTCGAGAAACCGATGGCGCGCAGCATGCAGGAACTGCTCCGCGCGGTCGATGCGGTCAAGGCCGCCGGCATCGTGGTGCAGGTCGGCACGCAAATCCGGAGTCTGTCCACCAGCACCGGCTGCCGTGAGTTGTGGAAATCCGGCGTCTTAGGCCAGGCTTCGCGCATCGAGCAGTGCCGCAACGGCGAGAAGCCCTACTGGTACGGCTTCCTCAAGGACATCAAGAAGGAAGACGTGGACTGGAAGGAATTCCTGCTGGACGCCCCCCAGCGGCCGTTCGACCCCGGCGTCTACTCCGGCTGGTATGGCTACCTCGACTACACCGACGGACCCGTGGCGAACCTGGGGTGCCACTTCATTGACCTCTACAACTACATCACCGGCGTGCAGTTCCCGACCAGCTGCGTCTGCAACGGCGGTGTGTTTACGTGGAAAGACGAGCACAACTTCACCTGCCCGGACCATGTCGAGGCGCTGTGGGTTTATCCCGAGGACCTGATGGTCGCCTACTCGAGCAATTTCGGCAACGGCGGCGGCAACCGACATCGTTACTTCTGCCAGAAGGGCCAGTTAATCCTCGACAACTGGACCGCGCCCACCTACAGCGCCGAAGGCGGACCAAAACGCGACGGTGGCATCCGCGGTATCCAGGAGGTGAAACCCCTCGAGACACCGGACCATTTCCTCGACTGGCTGCAATGCCTGCGCACGGGCAAACCGACGCGCGCTCCCGTGGAAGCCGGTTATCAGCACTCGGTGGCGTGCCTGATGGCGGTGGAGTCGTTCCGCTCCGGACGCCGCACCACCTACGACCACGCCACGCGCACCATCCGTAGAACCTAGCCGGCTTCGCCGGAACCCTAATCTTTCGCCTTAATCTTTCCCCCTAATCTCTCCCTCCATTCCCATGCAGCCGGCGAAAGATTAGGGCGAAAGATTAGGGCGAAAGAAACCCCGTGTACTTCTTGGAGACCCATCCCATGCAACGGCAAGCGAATGACCCTGAGTTGCGGCCCGGTCGGCGGCAGTTTCTGAAGTCGGCTGGCGGCGCCGCGGCCGGCTTGTACCTGGCGGGCGCAGAGCCGCAGGCCGGTGCGCAGGAGCCCGCAACCGCGGCCAAGACGGAGCCCCTGGCGCTCCATGGCGGCCCCAAGGCGGTCACGACGCCGCTGAAGCCCTTCACGCGCTGGCCCCGTTTCGGCGAGGAGGAAGAACAGGAAGTCGTGGCCTACTTGCGTGACCCGGATTATTTCTTCGGGACCTACGGCCCCATCGTGGAATTCGAGAAGGCCTGGTCGGAATTCACCAAGGCCCCCTACTGCAAGACCTACTCCAGCGGCACGGGCTCGCTGACGTCGCTGCTGTTCGCGTTGGATCTGCCGCCCGGCAGCGAGATCCTGGTGGCAGACGACAGCAGTTGGTGGCCGGTGGTACCGATGCGGTTCTTCGGGCTGGTTCCCGTGTGGGTGGACATCAATCCACGAACTCTGAATATCGACGTCGAGGACTGCAAACGGCGACTAACCAAGAACACCCGGGCCATTATGCCCGTCCACTGGTTCGGTCTGCCCTGTGACATGGATCACATCTGCGACTTCGCCAAGGAGCGCGGGCTGGACGTCGTGGAAGACGCCAGCCATTCGCACGGCGCCACGCTCCAAGGCCAGCACATGGGCACTTGGGGTCGGATGGCGGGCCTCAGCCTGCAAGCGAGCAAGCCGCTACCGGGCATCGAAGCCGGCATCGGGATGTACAAGAACCGGCTGGACTACGAGCGGGCCTCGGTCTACGGGCACTGGGATGCCGCCCAACGCTGCTCCCCCGACAGCCCGTATCGCAAGTACGTTACGGGTTTGGGGACCAAGCTGCGGATCCACCCGATCGCCGCCATCCTGGCTAAGCTGCAGTTGAAGCATCTCCCCGAACGAAATGCCGCCGGGGTCGCGCAGGTCAAGCGGCTGAACGATCGGCTCACCCAGTTGCCGGGACTTTCGGCGCCCTACGTACGGCCTGACTGCCAGCGAGTCTACTACAACCGCAACTTCCTCTTCCTCGATGAGGCCAAGGCGGGCATGTCGCGCGAAGCCTGCCGCAAAGCGCTGCGGGCCGAGGACGTTCATGTGGGGGTTTATAACGGCTTAGGGAATCTGTTGCACACCTACACCGTGTTCCAGGAATCGCAATGGTGGCACCACCTTCCCGCCATCCCCGACAAGATGCCCGGATGCGACGAGGCCCGCCGCACGGGGATCCAGTTGCCGTATTTTACCTGCGACGCGCCCGAACTCGTGGAACAATACATCAAGGCGTTCGAAAAAGTTTGGGCGCACCGAAAACAGCTGACCTGAACGCGCATGACGCGATCCAGAAAGCTGCGGCCATGCTCCGCGCCAAGGGGTCACTCGTGAACGACACATAACTGTCGCAAGTAGCTTTGCCTGGTACGGAGGTTTCCCCATGAAGTGCCTCGGTCTGTTCCTAGTTTGGCTCAGCGTCGTGTTGAGTCCGGTCTCCGTGTTGCTGGCGGCCGAGAGGGACGTACCGGCAGCGGGACTACTGGTCGGACTGTCCGATACCATTCGCCCGCTGCCAACCGCCATTTCCAGCGGCGACCTGGAGACCAAGCAGGGTTGGCAGTGGGTCGCCGAGGAGAAACTGGATCATCGATTCAGGGGCGACGTGATCCTCTGGAACCGCCGGGTGGCCGCGGTCTTGCGAACGGGTTCACCGGGCGTGGAGGTGTATTCTCGCGGGCCGAACGGCTGGAAGCGGCAGGCGCTCTTGATTCCTGCCGGAGCGGATGGTGCCAAGGAATTGCTGTCCGTCAAGACGGAATTGCTGTCCGTCAAGACGGTGGCGAACGATGCGGCGGCGGTCGCCGTGGAAGGCTCGTTCCGGACGGGCGATGGCAAGCTGCTCGGCCTGGTCTGCCAGTTGACGCCGGAGGCCACGTTCGTCCGCGCGGAAGCGCGAAGCGATACGAAACGGCTGCGGATCCAGGCCGCTGGCCGCTTCGGGGTGATTCCCGATTTCTACGCCGACGACATCACGCTGGATGCGGCGAAAATCCCCCTGGCCAAGGTCTGCATTCCGTCCGAGAACATGGTCGCCCACCTACTGGAAGGCGACCGGACCTTGGCCGTGGTCCTCTGGGACGGTCCTCCGCAGGAGGTCGAGACGATGCTGACGGGCAGCGGCGAGGCGCGTGTGTTCTCCGGCACCGAGATCCAATTTGCCAAGCAGGGCAAGATCTATCTGGGGCTGTTCGATGCTTCCGGTGACTGCTACGTGGGCCTGCTCGCCGGACTGCCGGAACGCACGGAGCCGATGGCTGGCTTCCGGCTGCCGAGCCCGGCCAAGCGTCTCGATTGGAAGATGCCCTTTCCCGCTCAATGGCGGGTCGATTTTGTGACCGCCAGCGTCGACCCGAAACTCATCCGCAGCCGCGAGATGTCGGCCCCGTACCCCTGGCCGGTCCAAGCTGGGAAGTGCGAGGGTTACCGCTTCATCAAGCCCAGCTTCGCGTGGGATTGGGGCGGATGCACGCACACGGAGATGAGCGGCACGCCGGACAAGTATCCCAGCTGGGTGGACTTCGAGGGCACCGGATTCGTCCGCCCCGCCGCCGACAGCTATGCGGTGATCGTGTATCCCTTCGATCGCGGCCGGGGGACGCCGCTGGAGGCGATCACGCTGACGGACCTCGTGCGACAGACCTTGGGCGTCGGTCCCTGCCAGTACATTTTAGACGCCGATCGCAAGTTGGCGCAAACGCCCGGTATCTTCACCTGTGGCGGCACCGACATGCTCAAGAAGATGGAAGGGCGCATCTCGCAGCGAAGAGCCGAGGCCGAGAAACTCTTGGACGACATGGTGATCTTCATGCAGGCCTATCGGCGGCGGATCGAGCAGTACATCGCCTTCCGGCGGGAGCTGATCACCTACCTGGAAGCGCAGGAGCAGCAGCATCCCGACCAGCAGCCGTTCCTGCGCCAAGTGCGGTCGCGCGTGGATGGCATTCCCACGGAACTGACTCAGGACTATCCCGCGGTGGTGGAGAAGTTGGCCGTTGAGTTCCGCGCGACGCTGGCCTCCGATGACGAGCCTGCCAAGAAAAAGCGGGCAGAACTACACCCTCGCTTCCCCGCCGCGGGCGGCGCTCAGGACGACATCTTGCAACGGTGCCACCAGGTGGCGAGACTCCTGCGGTATCAAGCCGGCATGACGCCTGCGGCCGATCCGGTCACGGCCGGGATCGCGTTGGAAGTCAGGCGCAGAGCCTCGGCGGTCTTGCAGAATCCTATGTACCACGAGACCAAGGACCGGCATCGACCCGACGGCAAGTGATCCGTGCTGTCCACCGTCACTCGGGAAGGCTCGCACTCGGGAAGACTCCCACGGTGGTATTCCGGAGACCAGAGTTGTTACTCCACCGTCACCTCTCCCTGCGGGAGAGGTCGCGGTCTAAGCCGCGGGAGAGGGCACGACAGCGCGATTCTCGGGGTAATTCCCCGATGCTTGGCAACCCTCTCCCGGGCCTGACAGCCCGACCTCTCCCGGAGGGAGAGGTGCCCCTGTAGGCAGAGTCGAAGCGGAAACACGAGACCTTCTCATCAGCCCACCCTGACCCCCTGCTGCTAGCGTTTTGCGCAACATTCCGATCAAGGCCTCGGTCGCGATCTCGCTTACAAGACTTCTCTCACCGTCCAGGCGAGCTGGACGGGGTCGTTTTCTACGCTTAGCCGTTGATCAGTCAATCCGCTTCACTTCGACATATCTCACTCCCAGAACGGCCGGGCCTTCCACGAGGTTCGTTGCGAGACGACCCGGGCCAAGGGGAAGCGGGACGTTACTGAAGACGCACTCAACTTCGCCGGCCTGGACAGATTGCCGCAGGGAAGTACCGCCGCAGGACAACGTCGCTTCACCGGCTGTCTTCAGCGGCTCGAACTGCAGCTTGAGATCGTAGCGCGCGCGGGCCACGACATCCACTTCCCAATCGCCGCTGCCTTTCGGTCCCCAACTCGCGGCAGGGCCCCGCCAGTCCTGCCGGGTCAACAGCACCGGGTTCTCCTGCGGTGCGCCGAGGAAGATGCGCGAGGGCACGCGGTAATCCCGCCCACCGGTGACATCGTTGAACCAGGCGTCGTACTGGGCTTTTAGCTCCGCCACGCGGTCCGACTGCTGGGCAGCGAGGTCGTGAAGTTCGAGCGGATCGTGCGCCATGTCGTAGAGGTGGAAGGTGGTCTTGCCATCCCATTTCTCCCCAGCGCCGAGCGGCTGCACAAGCTTCCAATCCTGCGAGCGCGCGGCAAACGATCGATAACGCTCGGGCGAGTCCCCCCGATGCCACTGGAAGAAGAGCATACGGTTGGGCCACGCGTCCGGCTGGCCGCGCAACAACGGCGCGAGACTCGCGCCATCGAACTTCACACGCGGCGGCTTCGGCACGTCGCAAAGACCGAGCAAGGTGGGAGCCAGGTCAATGACCGCAGCAATCCGATCTACCTTGCGACCGGCCTGAAGTTGTGCAGGCCAACGGATGAAACAGAACTGATGGATGCCGCCCTCAAACGGCGTGCCTTTCCAGCCCCTAAAGCCCGCGTTGTAGCCGTTGTGTTGCTGGCAGCCGTTGTCGGAGAAGAGGACCACGATGGTGTTGTCGGCCAGCTTCAGTTCGTCGAGTTTCGCCAGCAGCCGGCCCACGTTGTCGTCGATGTTTTCGATCATCCCATAGACGCGGGCAAGAGCGTCCGGGTCATGCTTCGCCGCCTGGGGGTGTCCCGGGTTCGGAAATCCGGAGCGGCTGAAATCTTTCCCCTGGTAATGGCGGCGATATTCGTCCGGCACTTGATGCGGCGAGTGCGGGCAGTTGAAGGGCAGATACACGAAAAACGGCTGACCGCTTCTCTTCTGGATGAACTGGATGGCCGCTTCGGTGATGACATCGCTGACGTAGCCCTTGGTTCTGACCCAGGCACCGTTGTGGCGGAGCGTGGCGTTGAAATAGGCACCGCGTTCGTCCACAGGGTCGGGCGAATCGCCGGGTTGCGCCAGGCCGCCGCCGTTGAGGACCAGCGATTCCTGGAAACCTTTGTCCATGGCACGCATCGGGTAATTGTCGCCCAGGTGCCACTTGCCAAAGATTCCCGTGCGATAGCCCCCGGCGGTGAGCATTTCCGCCAGGGTCGTCTCGTCGGGGTGCATCAGCGAGCGTCCGAGAAAGGTGTCCGTCACTCCGGTGCGGTAGTTGTAGCGTCCCGTCATGAGGCAGGCTCGGGTGGGCGAGCAGACCGGCATGACGTGAAAGTTGACGAGCGACGTGCTCTGGGCGGCAAACCGGTCTATCTGCGGCGTGCGAATCACGGGATTGCCGGTCACGCCGAGTTCGCCGAAGCCCTGGTCATCCGTGAGGATGATCACGACGTTGGGCCGGGACATCGCGTCCGCCGCACGGGTGGTCGGTGCAAGCAAGTTCAACAGAGCCAGTGTGGTAAGATAACCGATGTTCGTGGTGCTCATGATTCGTGGTGCTCTCCGATTACGGGATCAAGACGGCAGGCCAAACGCCGGGAACTACTTTTTGCTCTTGCCGGTTTTGCCCCGCGCGGCTCCGGCGACTGCGCTGTTCATGGCCTTGCGCCACTGCCATATAGTTTCCCATTGGGCCTGGTTCCCCTGTGCTGGATCGAAGCGGCTGGCGTCCACATCCACATACAGCCGGCGATATTTCGACGGGTCGAAATCAGGATTGGGCGTGTTGCTCTGCGCGTTGACCTCCCTGCGCCAGGCGGCCAAGGCCGCCCGCATCTGACTCACTCGCTCGGGCTGCGATGCGGCCAAGTCCTGAGTTTCGCCGATGTCCTGGCGGAGGTCATAAAGTTCAGTCTGTTCCTGGTCGTAATACTCGACCAGCATCCAGTGGCCGTCGCGCACGGCGCCGCTGGGACGGCTACCCTGGTTCGTGTAATGGGGGAAGTGCCAGAAGAACTTCCGCACCGGCGCGGGGCCGCGCCCGGTCAGCAACGCCGCGATACTGACCCCGTCCAGCCCGGCGGGGACCGGCTGCCCGACCAGTTCCAGCAGCGTAGGTACCCAATCGGTGTTAATGACCGGATCGTCGACCACTTTACCGGCCGGCACATGGCCCGGCCAGCGGACAATCAGCGGGATGCGCAGCCCGCCTTGATACACGAAGCCTTTGCCAGCCCGGTAGGGCGTATTGTGGGTGATCTTGGGATGGGGTCCCTCGGGCACATGCAAGCCCCCGTTGTCGGAAGTGAAGATGACCAGGGTCTGGTCGGCCAGTTTCAGGGTCTCGAGCTTGGCCAGCAGCCGTCCGACCGTGTCATCCAGCGTCTCGATGACCCCGGCATAGACAGGTTCGAAGGCCCCGGCATTGTTGTCGATGCGACCGGGTTGCGCGTCGTAGGGTATGTGAGGTGTGTTGTGGGCCAGATAGACAAAGAAGGGGCGGTCCTGATGCTCCTCGATGAATTTCTCGGCGGCGGCCGTCAGGTCGTACTCCCCCTTGCCCCCCTCGGTTGTTGAAGGCTTGGTGTTGGCCTGGCCGGCATGGACCACGTCGAAGCCGTGCTCCAGCGGCCCGAACTTGGCACCGCCGACATGCCATTTGCCGATGGCCGCGGTTGCATAGCCGGCCTGCTTGAGATACTTGCAGATCATCTTTTCTTCGAGCGGCACCTGCATTTCAATTTCCGGGTGGAGCAGCTTTTGCGAGGCGGCGTCGGGGCGCCCGGGCAGGAACGTGGTCAGGTGCAGCCGTGCGGGAGCCTTGCCGGTCAGGAGGGCAGCCCGCGAGGGCGAGCAGATGGGCTGGGCACAGTACCCCGAGGTGAACCGCAGGCCCTGCTGCGCGAGGCGGTCAAGATGGGGCGTATGATGCTCTTGCCGCCCGTAGCAGTGCAAGTCATTGATACCCAGGTCATCGCACAGGATGAACACGATATTCGGTCGTGTAGCGTTCCCAGGATCGCCGACCGCCGCTTGTACGTCTCCGGCGAACAGCGCCATTACCAAGGTCCCCAAGCAGTACAGCCTAATCGTCATTGCGGCTCCTCCAGCAGAATTACCTTTTCTTACCTTCGTGTGAAGTAGCACCCACCTCGTCGCAGACCACAGTACCAATCCGCCGAGCACCTGTCCATCCACGGGGATGCGTTCCAGTCGCTGCCTCCCAGGGACTCGGTCCGAATACTTGGCTCGCCTACGATGGATCCGCTAGAACTTCCGAAATGGCGAAGGGACGACTGGAATTCAGATCTGTTTTCGGTCGAAGAGATAAAGGTAGACCTGCCTGCGTTGGGCGGACGCAATTTGCGGCTGCTGGCGACTGACATGGAAAACACGGAGGAGCAGTCAATGAAGCTGCATGACTGGGAAGGGACCATCCAACAGATTATTGAGGACTCCAATCACGAGCCAAAGGAATCCGGCAAATCCAGAGTGTTGATGGAATGGCGGGGGAAGCTGGCACAGCAACCGCACCTCCTACAACCGTTTCAAATCGACGAAATCGTGCGAGAAGTTCGGAAATTACTCACACGCGCCATCCCGCAACCAAGCATCGGTCCTCCACATGCCGCCTTTTTTTCGTCAACGACGTCTTCGCCATCCTCGATCGCTCGGTAGTAAGCGGCCTTGATCGGAAGGTTGCGCACTGCTGTCAGTGACAACCTTGTGATGCTTGGCATTTGCCGCGTAGCGGCTGCCGATCGTAGCCGTGGGTTTCAACCCACGGAGGTCAATCGCAAGAATCCGACCAAGTCGCGTAGCGACGGCTGCGCGCCCTCGGCTGTTCAGCCGTCGCTATGCGACTATACCGCACGCGGTTGGCATTGGCTCGTCTAACCCGGAGCCAACGGCGACGGCGTCCGGTGAAACACGCCGTCGCCGTTGGAGGCTGCTGAAATAGTAGCGGAAAGCAAGCCTTAATCATAACGTTGCGAAATGCTAGCAGTGTCGTGATCGCCCCCGAGAAGCTCCCGACGTAAGTCGGTGGGAGTGTTCCCGCCCTGTGCCTAACCCGACGCCCCATCTCCGACCAGCTCGACGAGTCGGCTGGGCTGATGAAAAGGTCTCGTGTTTCCGCTTCGACTCTGTCACCAGGGGCACCTCTCCCTCCGGGAGAGGTCGGGCTGTCAGGCCCGGGAGAGGGTTGCCAAGCATCGGGGAATTACCCCGAAAATCGCGCTGTCGTGCCCTCTCCCGCGGCTTAGACCGCGACCTCTCCCGCAGGGAGAGGTG
>JAPLNJ010000391.1 GCA_026692885.1 Planctomycetota bacterium
TTGCGTTTCGGGAAGCGAGGCGCAAGGTTTATCACTGACTCTAACATCGCGGAATTATTCTTCTTTGCCCACACCTCCGTCCCTGCCTGGACTGACGCGATTGGCGGACCGAACCGTGCTCAGACTGGCTAGAGTATGCCACCTATGGGGGTAATCTGTTATGGTATGTGAAATCGTAACTCCCTTTCCCATGGTGCATATCCGACGGTCCAACCGAATTTCGGAACAATAGAGCTTGCCTCGGTGGAGCCAATGATTTTGCACTACGGACGAAGCCCGGCGGAATTCTATCCCAAGGCTTTCCCTGCCGCCGCCCCCGCCGCTTCGCGGCGGCAGGGAAAGCAGCCTTTTTCTAATCTCGTGTGGTAGTGCAGAATCATCGCTCCACCGAGGCAAGCTCGGCGGGGGCGGGAGCCCCTGTCCAAGGGGTTACGTCCCTGCGTTTATCTGCCGATGCCACTACAAAAATTCGTCCTAGAGCGAAATAATTTGTACCCTGACGCACCCGTTCATTTTCCGCAGTCAAGACCAACTTTGGAGCAGCCGCTCCCTTGGCCCACCCTACGTGAGTGATTGGGCATATCCATATTTCTCTGCGTAGCCCCGCCAGCGTCGCCGGATTTCGGCTCGGATGTCTTCATCTAACGTCTCGTGCCGATTGGGCTGGTAGTCCTGTTGATCGCACAGGTAGGCTTGCAGCGAGTCTTGGATGCGGTCGAAATCCCCCAAATCCAGCTGCTCGTAAATGGCACGCACCTGTCCGATCGGATCGCGCACCAAATCCTCATACCGCACGTCGCAGATTCGTTTCGCAGCAATGGTCGGCCGCTGGCGTTCGAAGCCTTGATACATCCGTTCGAAACAAGTGAACACGTATTCGTCGAGATACTTGTTCCTGGGCACCTGCAGGCCCTGGACGCTGTCCAGCGAGGGCCAGAGCCGCCGCGTCGAGGCGAACAGGGTGTACGGATCGCGGGTCATGTGAATAAAACGCGCACCGGGAAATAGCTCGGATAACACCGCAATCCGACCGGTGTGGGGCGGGGACTTGAGGATCAACGGCTTTTGCGTATGCAAGGTCAGTGCCTTGACAAACCACACCACATCCCGTTTCCATCGCGTCAGGACGTCCTCCGCGACGTCCTGCATGTCCAGCAATTCCATGTGACAGGGCGGCTCGTTCGGGAACACCATCCGCAGATAGGGCGTCGGACATCCCAGGCTGGCCAGCGCAAACTCATCCTCCTGGGGCCGGTCGAAACCGGCCAACACGTTATCCATTGGCCGTTTGCGGGGCAGCAGGAAGCCGAGCAACCGCGGCAGGATGCGGGAACTGATCAGGAAGTGGCTGGGCGCGAAACAATCGTACGTGGTGGGGAACGCGAAACGATCGTCGCGGACCAGCAACTCGTGCAGATGGGTCGTGCCGCTGCGCCAATGACCGATAATGAATACCGGTGGATGCTCGATTTTCGTCGCTTCGATCTTTCGACCGTAAAGCCAATGCGTCAGCAGACGCAAGGCGGAATTGAATGGTGTGGTGCAGGTAATCGTGAAGGCCAATCCCAATCGCAGCGGATGGATGCGGAACCGGTTCCGAGCCAAGACTCGCAACCAGTCGCTGGTCGACATGCCGTGCCAAAATCGCGGCGCCCAGGCCGGATAGGCCTGACTCTTCGGCGTCTTGGGTTTCTGGTCTCTGGTTTTTTCGGCGTTGGCAGACATGCGGCGGTGGTTCACGTCAAGATTGCTACAGAAACGATCCTGGCGTATTCTACTCGGCAACTGCGAGATTGCCGAGATCAACTGGGGAGTATCGGGAAATGTTGGAGCGACCGCCCACGCCGCGACTCGCCGCCTGGAAATGGCTGGCCTTGGCCGGCGGTCTGCTGGTCTACCTGCGACTGTTCTATGGCGCTCACGACGATCGTTGGCAGAGTCTACTCCTGGCCCTTGTGCCGGACGACATCGGCTCGTCCTGGGTCGGCGGAAATCGGCAGCAATTGCAGCTACTCGACCGCCTGCCACTGCTGTTGGTCGCCAGCTTGCTGCTGGCCACCGCGTTTCTCGCGGGACAGGCTACGCTCCGCCTGCTGCGCTGCGATCGAGTCTGCTCGACCGCGGAGCAGATCGTGTTCGCGCTGGGAGTCGGACTCAGTGAACTCTCGCTGTCCACGTTGGCCTTGGGCCTGTGCGGGATCCTGCGGCAGCGCTGGCTGTTTATCGTCTTGATCGGCGCCATCTGGGCGGCCTCCGCCTGGCGCTGGAAGCGGGGAGCCTTTGCCTCTTTTCGGTGTAGATCGCAACCTGTTCGGCAAGGGACTCCGTGGCTGGACCGCTACGGCTTGTGGTTGGCGATGCCGTTTGTGGCGTTGTTGCTTCTGGGCGGAATGCTGCCGCCGTGGGAGTTCGACGTGCGGGAATATCACCTGCAAGTGCCGAAGGAATGGTTCCTACAGGGCAAGATCGATTTCCTGCCGCACAATGTGTATGGCAACATGCCGTTGGGAGCCGAGTTGCCAGCGTTGCTGGCGATGACTCTCATGCCTGGCGAAGGCGGCTGGTGGTGGGGCGCCTTGATCGGCAAGACGGTGATTGCCTGCTTCGCGCTGCCGACGGCAGGGGGCCTGCTGGCGGCTGGACAACGGTTCGCAACGAAGACCGCGGGCGTGGTGGCGGCCCTGGTCTATCTCTCCACGCCCTGGATTACCTATATTTCCGTCACCGGATTGATCGACGGCGCAGTCGGGTTCTACTTGCTGCTGGCATTTTATGCTTTTGCGATCGGCAAGTCTGAGGCGGTCGCAGCCCAGGCGGATGGTGACCGTTGGATGTGGCTCGCTGGCTTTCTGGCGGGTTCCGCAGCCGCGTGCAAGTATCCCGGCTTCGTGTTTGTCGTGGCGCCCTTGTTCTTGGCGGTGCTGTTTTGGCGTTGGACCGTGAACTGGAAACCGGCGGTCTGCTTCCTGCTGGCGATGGTCTGCGGTTGCGGCCTATGGTTGGCCAAGAACTGGTGGTTCACTGGAAACCCGGTGTACCCGTTGCTCTGCGGCGGAACCACTCGCACGGTCGAGAAACTGGAACAGTGGAACCGTGCCCATCGTGTGCCTCGGGACGCGGCGGGACACAGCTACTCGCTCCCGCAGGTTGCGGATGCGATCGCCACCGTTGGTTGGCGGAGTTCCGGACTCAGCCCGCTGCTTGTGCCGTTAGCGGTGCTGGCCTTCGTTTCCAGAAAACGGCGGCGAATCGCCTGGATTTTGGGCGGGTTGCTCGCCTACTTGGTCGCGACGTGGTGGCTGTTTTCCCACCGCCTGGAGAGATTCCTGGTGCCGGCCCTGCCCGTCGCAGCGCTCTTGGCCGGTTGCGGGGCAGCGTGGTCCACATCGCGTCCATGGCGCGCGGTGCTGATCGGCATCCTGGTTGCCGGTCTGATGTCCAACTTGCTGTACAGCCTCTCATCGCCCGACCAGGATCATCGCTACCTGGTGGCTTTGGAACAGCTGCGACGTGATGAGCCGGCCAAGCCGAATGGGACATCGCGGGTCGAGCGGGTGCATCGTTACTTGAACGACATCGTCCCTGCCGACGCGACGGTGCTGCTGGTCGGCGACGCCCAACCATTCGATCTCGAAGTGCCCGTTCTTTACAACACGTGCTTCGACGATTGCATCTTCGAACTGCTGATGAAAAACCGCAGCCGCGAAGAGCGAATCGCTGCCCTCCGGGATCGGAAGATCTCGCACGTCTACGTGAAGTGGAGCGAGATCCGTCGCTACAGTAGCCCGGGCAACTATGGTTTCACGGATTACGTGACCCGCGAGTGCATCCGGGAGTTGGTCGAAGAGCAGGGGATTCTGAGTCGCGTCGACCTGGGCATCGATCCGAAGTTGGGAGAAGTGTTCGAGGTTCGGCAACTCCCGGTAAACCGTCTACCGGCATTAGGCCGCAGCCCAATCAGCGAGCGGGGAGTAGTAGCCCCCTGATGACTCGGCAGCGTCCTGGGGCGTTGCCATCAAGGGGGCTAACGCCCAATGCCGCCTACTTTGAGCGGAACGGCTCTAGCTCGGCCCTTACGCGTGAAGAATGGGACTTAACGGTTCAGGGGGCAGGGCGCGAGACAAGGGGTCAGACGTACAGATTTCAGTTTTCGCGGTCGTGTGCCCAATCATATAGAAAGCTTTCTGCCCGCGAAAACTGAAATCTGTACGTCTGACCCCAGCTGGCGATCCGTCTAGGTGAAACCGTAAAACCCCATTCTTGACACCGACAACCCCGAAAACTGTTTGGTGCTAACCGCCGGTGAAGACTGGCCGCGTTTTCTCGCCCAGAACCCGCGGCTAGCGACTTGCGGCTCACTATGTCCGAGTGCGAGGTAAGCGGCATTGGGCTAGCGCCCCCCGCTCGCCTTGCCACGAAGATGCACGCAGCCTACCGGCGAAGACGCTACCAGTCCTGCTCCACCTCCGCGCCGCCCTGCCGGTAGCCCTGGAGTTGCTTCTGTCGCTCGCGATGCTCGCGTTCGCGTTGACGCACTTTCCGGATCGCGGCGTCGGCCTGCTGTTGGGAGGGGTCCTGCGGCGATGGCGGCGGCGTTTTCTGCTCGTCCTTGCCGGACGTCGGCTGCGGCTGATCCTGGGGTTTGTCCTGGTTCTGCTGCTGTTTTTCTTGATCCTGATCCTGATTCTTAGGCGGCTGTTGGGGCGGCAACGACTGAGCGATTTCTTGCAGCAGTTTCCACGCTTCTTCCTGCTTGGGCAAGGCGGCCGGCACGTCGTTTTTCTGCAATGCGTCCGCGGCCTCGTGCGTCAGATCCTTGATCTTCGGTCCCAGTTCGATGGCCTTTTTCAATGCCTGCGTCAGGCCCTCGCGCTGTTTTTCCAGCTGCTGCGGATCGGCATCCGGCGTTGGTGGTTTGGCCGCAGGAGCACCTGCCGCGGCGGACGGGGCGGCCTCCAATTGCTTTAACTCCTGCTCCGCCTTCGTCGGCAGGATCTCACTCCACCCGGAAACCAAGGTTTGCTGGCGACTCAAATCGTCGGCGTCCAAGGGCGGCTCCGGCTTGGAATCCGGGCCTGACGCAGCCACGATCTCCTGCGAACGGCTCACCAAGCCTGCTTCCGTTGCGGTGGCCTTCTGCAAGACGCTCTGGAACGGAGCGACAGCCTGGTAGATTTCGTTTACTTGGTCCAACGCCGTGGCCTGGGCCCCGGCGGCCTTGACCAAGTCCTGTTGGTCCAAACTCGCGGCGGCTTTCAGCATGGCGGAGTGGGTTTGGTTGGCGTGGCTGTTCAGGGCCCCCAGGGCCTTGTCCAGCTGCTCCTTATCGGCCGGACTGGCCGTGGCGTTCGGAGCTTGAGCGGGCGGCTGCAAGGCTTCCTTCAACTTCTCCTTCAGGGGCTCCAGCTCCTCAGCCAGTTCCAGCTGCGCGGACTTGGTCTGCTTTACGGCCTGTCGGCGTCGCGGGGAATCAGGCTCCTGGTTTGTGGTCTGCACGGTCTGCCGCAGACGCATCTGCTCGCCCTCGATCAGCTGCAGCAGGGCCAGCAGATCCAGCTCTTGCCGGCGTTTCTCGCGGTCGCGGCGGGACCACACGTCCTGGATATGTTTGACCCACAGTCGCAGCACCTCCAGGTTGTGTCGGGCGCCGGCATGGCCCGGCTCGATCTTCAGGCAATCGCGATAATGCCCGAGGGCGGCGGCCAGCGACTGCAGACCGGTGGCACGCGTTTCGGGCGGCGCTTCCTCCGGCTTCGGGCCAAAGGCCGCCGTGGCTTTCGCCGCCATCACGCAGCCGAGATTGTAGTGGCAGTTGGCGACCAGTTCCGGATCGCGGGTCAGGGCCGCTTTGCGGAAGAACTCCAGAGCCTTGTCCGCGTCGCCCTGCGCAGCGTAGGTGCAGGCCCGGTCGTAGGCCACGCGGTGATTCTCCGGCAAGGCCACATCGGCTTCCGCAAACGCTTTCTCCGCACCTGCATAGTCGCCGGCTTCGTACCGTTGGACGCCCGCGCGCACTTGCTGACGGGCCGTGCCGGCGCCGGCGTGGCTAATGGCCGAAGCCAAATTTAGCACGATCCAGACCGCGAGCAGCCGTCGGACCGTCGGCAGGAAAGAGAGTACCCACACAACCAACGCCCCTCGCCCCGGTACTCCGGGAAGACGGGTTGGGGGTGAGGGGCCGACTTGACTGTAGACTTGGAGATTCATGGTTTTCCTACTCATAGGCACGGAATGGCGCTCAGATTATAGCGGTTTTCGTCGGATCGGATAGGATCGGTAACCTTGACGGCACGGTCCGGAACCCGACAATGGATGGCGCGATCGTCGAGGCGTGCGAAGTGGGTCGAACCCAATCGAACTGGACCCAGGAAGGAGAGGGATGTCATGGCCACGTTTGCCGTGATTCTGACGGCTGCCGGGAAGAGCACCCGGTTCAAGGACCAACACTACAAGAAACCCTTTGTACCGTTGGATAACCGCGCGGTCTGGCTGCATTCCGCCGAGCGGTTCTTGAACCGCGACGACGTCAAGCAACTGCTGCTGGTCATCTCGCCGGAAGACCAGGAGTATCTGGAGATGAAATTTGCGGCCAACATCGCGATCCTGGGCATCGAGGTGGTCCTCGGTGGGATCGAACGCGCGGACTCGGTCGCGAAGGCCTTGGCCCGAGTGAAGCCGAACATCGACTTCGTCGCCGTCCACGATGCGGCCCGCCCGTGTCTGGCCAATGAATGGATCGACAAGGTCTTCGACGCCGCCGAGAGATCCGGCGCTGCCATCCTGGCGATTCCGGTGAACAGCACCTTGAAACGTGTGGGCCAGGATCGCACGATCCAGGAGACCGTCTCCCGCGAGCAGCTCTGGGAAGCGCAGACGCCGCAGGTTTTCCGTCGGCAGTTGCTGCTGGACGCCTATGCGAGTCGCGGCCGCGAGCCGGCCACGGACGACGCGCAGTTAGTGGAACGTCTGGGCCAACCGGTCAGCGTGGTGGAAGGCTCGCCAATCAACCTGAAAATCACCACCCGGGACGACCTGCGGCTGGCTGCGCACGCACTCAAAGCCTTGCCTAAACCCAAGATTCTGGGGCCTGCCCACCCCTTCGCCGACGGCGATCTGTGGCGGTAGCGCCTGCACCGACAAGCTGCACGTGTCTTGCAGGTCAGCCATCGATACCAGGCGAAACCGCCTCAGCGGAAACGCCTGTCCGCCTTACTGGCCAAAGGTAGCGAGGGCACGCTGAGCGTCCAGGAAAGCGGTGAACTCGACCAACTCGTCGAGGACTTTGAACGCCGAAACGTCGCGCTGGCCGAGGAACTGGCCGCCACCTGCGGCATTACCGTACCGTAGTCAACTCGTTCAACCGCAAGCCGGAGGCGACTGCCGAACAAGTCCGAGAATGCCCCCGGCTTGCCCCTCGTCGTTATACACAATTCTTCCGCCCCAAAGGGGCAGCCACATAGCAGCCCAGGGCAGAACGGAGCGGCGCAGCCGCGTAGCGCCACCCTGGGTTATGAGAGGATGGAGAACACCAGCCCTGAAGGGGCGCAACAAGCCCCGGCGCATCGGACGAGCGATGCGTGTGGGATGAACCGATTTGTTTCGCCCTTTCAGGGCTACCGTGCTGAATCGAATCCGTACCCAGGGCGTCGCTCTGCGGCTGTCGCCGCGACGCTTTGCCCTGGGCTGATTTGTTTTGGCCCCTACGGGGCGGAAGCGTCGGGCTGAATCGAACCCGTACCCAGGGCGTTTCTCTGCTATCGGGGCGAAAACGTGTGTATAGCGATGAGGGGCGAGCCGGGGGCATTTTACTCGAGTTTGGACTCTTTCGGCAGGCTCCGGAGGCGGGCGAGCGGGCGAGCCGACCCACCGGGGTCGCGCGCACGCCTCCGGCTTGCGGTTAAACGACCCGACTCCCTCCCGCGGGCAAGGCGCGAACCATTGTTGAACCTGAGGCAAGCTTACGGTAGACTGCCCTCATGCCCATCGAAACGAAATGCACGACGTGCGGCAAGACGTTGCGGGTAGGGGATGAACATGCCGGCAGCCAAGCTCGCTGTCCGGCTTGCGGCACCGTGTTTGTCGTGCCTGGCGGCGCGGCCCAGGCGGCGGCTGAGCCCGTTGTCGTTCCGGTCGAGCGGTGGAGCATGAAGACGCCGGAAGGGCAGATCTACGGCCCGATCGCCAAGCCCGAACTGGACCGGTGGCTGTCGGAAGGCCGGATCGCAGCGGACTGCGAGCTGCGCTGCGGTGACGATGCTCCCTGGCGACCGGCCGACGAGTGCTACAGCGTTCTCAACACCCGGGCGCGATCGCCGCTGACCAACCCGTTTGCGGACCTCCAGGTGGCCGAGGCTGTCGCCCCCGCTGCCAACCGGCCGTACTTGGTCCCTCACCGCGGCGGGCTGATCCTGACCTTGGGCATCATCGCCTGGGTGTTCACCTGTCCGATTTTCAGCATCGTCGCCTGGATGCTGGGTGCCTCCGATCTGCGAGAGATGCGGGAAGGCCGCATGGAATCTAGCGGCATGGGGTTGACGCAAGCGGGGCACATCTTGGGCTTGATCTATTCGTTGCTGTGGCTGGCGCTGGTCGTGATCGGCCTGTTTATCTTCGTGTTGATGCTGGCGCTGGCGTAGCCCGTCATTGAACGGAGTTGACCGCGTGTGGTAGATTCTGGTCATGAGCAAGATCACCTACAAAGACGCGGGCGTCGATCTGGAGTTGTACGAAAACGCAATGGCGCGGCTGCCGCCGTTGATGCATCGCACATTTTCGCCCCGAGTCATCAAACTCGACGGCGGTTTCGCCGGACTGTACCGACTGGATTTCGCCAGCCGTTTGTTTGAGCGCCGCTACCAGGACCCGGTGTTGGTGTCCTGCACCGACGGTGTCGGCACGAAGCTGAAGGTGGCTCAGAAGTGTAACCGCCACGACACCGTGGGCATCGACTTGGTGGCGATGTCCGTCAACGACGCGCTGTGCTGTGGCGCGGAGCCCCTGTTCTTCCTGGACTACGTCGCCATGTGGCGCGACGTGCCGCCGCTGCTGGAGGAAATCGTGCGGGGCATCAGCGACGGTTGCCTCCAGGCGGACTGTTCGCTGCTGGGTGGCGAAACGGCGATCATGCCGGATTTGTACCGCGAGGGCGACTACGATCTGGCCGGCTTCTGTGTCGGGGTGGTCGAACGCAAGCACTTGATCGATGGCAAGTCGATCGCCGCCGGGGACGTGTTGCTGGGCGTGGCCTCCAGCGGTCTGCACTCCAACGGCTACAGCTTGGTGCGCAAAGTCGTGTTCGACATCGCCAAATTGCAGGTCGAGGATTACGTGGAGGAATTGGGGCAGACGGTAGGCGACGCCTTAATGACGCCGACGCGGATCTATGCCAAGGCGGTGCGGAAGGTGTTGACCCACTACAAGGTCAAGAACGTCGTGCACGGACTGGCACACATCACCGGGGGCGGTCTACGCGACAACCTGGAACGCATCCTGCCGGCTGCCGTGCGAGCCGAGATCGACCCCGGAAGTTGGCCGGTCCCGCCCGTGTTTCCCTGGCTACAACGGTTGGGTGGAATCGAGGACGAGGAGTTGGCGCGGGTGTTCAACATGGGCCTGGGACTGGTCATGGTGGTCAGTCCGTTCTTTGCCGAGAGCGTCCAGCGCACGCTGGAAGACGCAGGCCTGCCGACTTGGCGGATCGGTCGCATCGAAGAGCGGGTGTAGGTCGGCGGGGCGGATTTCGGACCTGAACCGTGGCCTCGAATTGGAACGTTGCGTATAGTAACCCGACGCGTCAGCGAGGAATCGCGGCGTCTCCTCGCTGACGCGTCGGGTTACCTACCCGCTGCTAGCGTTTTGCGCAACATTCCGATCAAGACCTGAACTGACGTACTCGCGATATGAACAAGTCCCCACTCCCGCAGGCGAACGTACCGCAAGAACAGCCCGTCCGCGTGCTGCACCTTTCGGATTTTCACTTCTGCCCCGAACGGCGTTGGGATTCCGATCCGGTCATCAACGGGCTGACGGACGCGATCGGCCAATTGGTCGCCGTTGGTCTGGCGCCGGACGTGGTGGCCATCACCGGCGACGTGGCGGACAAGGGGCGCTCGCAGGACTACCGCGAAGCGCAACGGTGGATCGACAAGGGCCTGCTGAAGAAACTGCCCGCAAGTTTTCCTCGCGACCGTATCCTGATCGTGCCGGGAAACCACGACGCAGACCGCTCGACGGTGAAGACCGGGGCGCAGAGTCTACAGCAGACGCTCCTGAATGGCCAGAGTCAGGAAACGATCGCCAAGGTGCTGGGCGATCCTGAAGAGCGCGCGCCGCTGTTGAAGCGGCACGCCCAGTACCTCTCGTCCGCCAGGTCACCGGCGGCTAGCGCTGTGCCGCTCAGAGTAAGCGGTAGTGGGCAACAGCCGGTCGGTGACGATCCGGAAGGTCTTCTCGCCAGCCTTAAAGGGCGGGTCCAGTTCAATGCGAACCCGTCTGGCTGTGGGCAGCGCTTTTCCATTGGCCTCGAAGTACTGGAAGTACGTCGAACGATAGGGTGCGTTGGCGTCCACCCACGTCACCAAGGTTTCCCACTCATCCCTGCTCAACACAACCTCCTTCCGGTGCGCTTCCTCGTTCAACAGCGAAAGCACCAAGCGGCTCCGGTGCGAGCCGAATTGTTTGGGCTGCGTGACCTCCGGCCCGCTCATGTGGTTCGACAGGCAGAGCAGGCCGCCAGAGCCGTAGATGTCTCTCTTGACCGACTCATAG
This sequence comes from Planctomycetota bacterium, assembly GCA_026692885.1. The sequence continues at coordinate 10,768 of JAPLNJ010000391.1, forward strand.
AGCAGGTTTTCCGCCTGCTCCAGTTTCGGCATCTCGGCGAAGGCCTCTCGGTATCCCTCACCGAGCGGAGTCGGCACGCCCTTCTTGAGTCCGAACAAAGAGCGATAGGATTGCACAAAGCCAGAGGGATCACGGGAATTAGTGAGGTCCAGGCCCTTCTTCGAATCGCTCGCGTCATGACACCGAACGCAGTGTTTGTCAAAGATGGGTTGAATCAGCTGTTCGTAGTCCACAACGGCCACGTCGCCCCACGGCGGCGGCTTGGGCTGTGAGGGTTCCCGCCCCAAGGCCAGGCGGCTGCCCGGCGCGCCGATCCTCGGCACATAGTGCTTGGTCTCATGGCACCCCACGCAACCCCGGAACTCGCCCGGTTGGAACTCGATGTGGCTGCGCATCCGTCGGATTTCCATCAGGTTCTCGTCCAACGCCTGAAAGTACACCGCCAAGCCGGTCGGCACTTTGAAATACGCCGACCCGTCCTGTTCCACCGGCACGGTGCCAATGACCCGAGTCGGCGACCAGGTCCAGTAGCCGAAGTTCCGCGAATGTTGGGTGCCCGGTGTCCAGCGTATCGGACCGGTGTTGTCGTCCTTCCCAAAGTACCATTGCAGTTGCTCGGAGATCCGAATGTAGCGAACCGTTCCCGGCTTGACCCCCGGCAGGTCACGCTGCACGTCGTCCACATAGCAGACCGCAAAATTGGACTCCGGACCCACCTCGGACGGCAAGCTCGGCGGACAGGGCCGTTTGCGAATCGGCATGGGGCACAACACATCCAAGCGGGGATCACGATGAATCAATTCCTTGTTGCCCCAGACATCGATGTAGTAGGCGGCATAGCTCTTGTTCCCCGGATAGTGGAAGGCGTAGGACACCAGGAAACCCTTCTCCGACAAGGGCCAGGGCGTCTTGTAAAATCCTCCCCGGTCCGGCACGCCCCCTTCCGCGACCGTCGGAGACGATCCGAGACCGCCCTCCAGCGGACTACAGGCCGGCGTCACGTAACGCAAACCCGCGGGATTATTGACTCCGAACGACGGATCGACCACGGCCACTGCACCTTCCGGTGGGGAATGATGGCCGCAAGCGATCACCACCAGTTTCTGGCTACCGGGAATGGAACGCGGCTCACGCACGGACTGGGGATCGTTGAAGTGGACTTTGAACAGGCCGTCGTTCATCGTTCCGTCAGGACGAATGGTCCACAGCGCATGCGGCCATTGCCAGAACCGTTCCTGATAATCCCATCGCATGTAGCCAATCAGTCCGTTGTTCAGACAATGCGGATACCGATCCACATCCTTGTTGTACGTCAACCGCTGGATGTGTTTGCCGTCCGCTGACACGCGAAAGAGATTGGGGAGGCCGAAGTCGCTGTAGGCCAGCGGCGCGGCCCCGCATTGCGAAGCGCCGCACCCTCGGTCCGATGAAAAGACCACGTCGCCATTGGGCAGGTAAGCCGGTTCCCGATCGCAGTAAACCTTGTCGTCGGTCAATTGGCGCAAGCCTGTACCGTCCAAATGGATCTCGTACAGATGCGTCGGTTCACTGCCATTCTCCCAGAAAACCCCGTCTTTAGGTCCAACCCGATGATCAAAGACAACGACATTCGGGCCATTTCTCCAGGACACGCTTCCCCAGCTAGATCGTCCGTCTCCCCAAGACGGCTGGCGCACATAGGCGAACACCAGCTTATCGGCGTCCCACCACAGGTCCATATCCTGCACGTGCCCCGGCCCCAGTTGGCCGCCGAGCAGAGGCCGCACCGGATCCGCAGGCCCCAGGCCCGCCTGAACAAACACGTCACCGCCCGGTCGCCGCTCCTTCGGACGGTCATGGTTCTGGACGAGACAATCGGGGTGATTTCCTTCCGTTCGGACGGGGGCCTTAAAAAACGCCACCTCGTTGAACTCCAGATCAGGACTGGCCAACACCACGTCCCGAGCAGCCCGGCGGACTTCCAGCCACCATTTTCGTTGGCCGGCCAGATCCGTCAGGAGTTGCTGATGCGGCAGACGGTGGTGGACCTGCTGGAGGGTTTCCAAGGCGGCAACCATTCGTTGTCGCCGTTCCTGTCCGCCGGAGGACCGAGCAGACGCAGCCAGTTCCTCGGCGCGTCGCACGATGTCTTGAGCCGATTTCGCCAAGTCCGGCGTCGTCCGATGCACTCCCAGGCCGATGGCCTGCAGTACAAAATCGCACTCCAGGGAGGCTTCGGGTTTCAGCGCCAGGCATTTGGCCAACCAGTCAGGGGTTGTGGACGTCGGTCGCGAGTTCTGCTGTGCATCTCGGACGGCAATCAAGGCCCACGCGGCGATGCCGCGCACGAAGGGGTCGTCGTGTTCGAGTAGGACGGCCCCCTTCTCGACCACCTGCTGCCAACCTGCATCGTCGATCAATCGTGGACCGCCGACACGAGCGGCCATGACCGACAGCAGTTCAGCGCTGACGGTCGCCGCCGCCGCGGACTGCTCGGCGGCCAAGGCGTCCAGCACCGCCCTGGCATTGCCGGGTGACGCCACCAGGAGGCTCCCCAGTTGTTCGATCTCAACTGCTGCGGTCGGACTCCCGAAGGCTGTCAAAATGGGCTGCACCACGCCAGCCGCTCCCTGGCTCTTCAACAGGTCCCCGTACTTCCCCTGGTAATCAGCAGCAGCTGCCCCCCCAGCTGCCACCGTGGCCACTACGGCGGCCAGGGCCAAGGTCACAGCCCAGGTCACGACGAATACTGCGTTGGGTCTGGTTGTCATGCCGCACCACCTTGTTCCGATCTTTTGCCACAGGACGGCCTCCGCGGGCTCGTTGTTCATGCCGGGGTTTGAGTCTATGCTTTGCGAGGAACGATTTCAACATGACAAGTAGGTCAGGCTTTCCAGCCTGACACGAATCGGACGTCAGCCTGGAAAGGCTGACCTACAACAGGTACGCATCCTCTGGTCGAAAACGCTAACCCAAAGTTCCACGGTGTCCTATGTTCAAGGCAATGCCTGAAAGTACTGATTTCTGGACTCGCCGCCATTGGCTCAAGACGGCTGGCGTGCTGACGGTCGGGGCCGCTTTCGCGCGGACCTTGTCGGCGGCGGAACCCGCCGCTCCGGTCGCCACACCGCAGCGCTCACCCCTCCCCGAGTCCGGCCCGGAGCAGGCCCCGCGCATGCAAATCGGCATCCTGCTCGGGACGTTCTCGCGTCCGACGCTCGAGGCGCGGTTGGATGCCGTGAAGGCCTGCGGGCTGGACTGCGTGCAACTGAGCCTGGATTGTGCCGGATTGCCGTCGATGCCCAATCAGATCGCCCCCGAACTGGCCGCCCGGATGCGGCGCGCGGCGGAGGACCGCCGGATCGTGATCGCTGCGGTGGCGGGCACCTTCAACATGAGCCATCCCGATCCGGAGCAACGCCGAGCGGGCCTGCGGCAGCTACGCGTCTTGGCGTCGGCCTGCCAGGGGCTGGGCACGTCGAAGATCCATCTCTGCACCGGCACGCGAGATCCGGAGAACATGTGGCGACGTCATGCGGACAACGACTCGCCGGAGGCTTGGCGCGACATGGTCGCCTGCGTCCGCGAGGCGGTGGAGATCGCCCAGGAAACGGGCGTGATCCTGGCCTTCGAGCCGGAGGTCAATAACGTGGTCGATTCGGCGAAAAAGTCCCGGCGCCTGCTGGACGAAATCAACTCGCCGCACTTGAAAGTCACCATGGATGCCGCGAATATCTTTCACGCCGGCGAATTGGCCCGCATGGACGAGGTGCTGGACCAAGCCTTTGCCCTCGTGGGGAAGGACATCGTCCTGGCGCATGCCAAGGACCTCAGCCACGATGGCGACGCGGGCCACGAGGCGGCGGGACGCGGACGGTTGGACTACGATCGCTACCTGCAGTTGCTGCACACCCACGGGTTCCGCGGTCCGTTGCTGCTGCACGGACTTGCCGAATCCCAGGTGCCCGGCTGTGTGGCTTTCCTGCGCGAGAAGCTGGCTCGCTTGGCTCAGACGGTCCCGTAATCCCGACCGCGGCCGGCAGCGGCTACCACGACGACCAGGCCCAGGATCATCAGGACGGCGGACACGTAATACGGCATCGCGACGTTCATCGTCAGTAGCGGAATGCCCAGGCCGGAACCGAGGATGCGGGCCAGCGCATTGACGCTTTGGCTGACCCCGGCGATGGCGCCCTGCTTCGCGGGATCACTGCGGCGGGACAGTAGCGAATTGAGATTTGGCTGCATGCAGGCGGCCCCGATCACGACCACGGTCAGGGCCGCGAAGAGTAACCAGATCGAGCGTAGCATGATGGCGGGCACCATCAGAGCGAAACCGACCCCGTCGATCACGGCACCGGTCGAGGCGAGGATCCCTTCGCTCACGCGTCCTGCCAACCGTCGCACCAAACCGCCCTGCACCAGCACCATCATGGTGCCGATGTAGGCGTACGTCAGACAGACTTGCCGCCAAGTAAAGTCGAACACCGTCAAGACCGCCCGTCCGGTCGCCTGTTCTTCGCCTTTGATCAGCATCGATAACGTGGTTTCGAAATTGGCGAACGAGAAGATGCTGACGAACAGCGCGAGCAGCAGGAGTCCCACCGAGGGCGTGGCCAACGCATCGCGAAACGCCTGTGCGTCGAACAGGCGGCGGGCTGAGGGCGCACTATCCGGCCGCCTGGATTCGGGCAATAGGAAGATCGCCAGCACCAACGCAATCGCAGACAAACCCGCGGCGGTGTAGCCCGGGCCGGGTCCCGGGTCGCCGTGGCCGCTGGGTACCGCCAAAAACGCCAGCAGCGGGCCAAAGGTGAAGCCTAGTCCGAACGCGATTCCGATCAGTGCCATGCCGTGGGGACGTTTTTCCAGCGACGTGGTGTCGGCGATGTAGGCCTGCGCGGTCGGGATCGTGGCTCCGGCGATACCCGCGCCGATGCGGGAGACGAACAGTAGGGTCAGGCTGTGCCAGATCGTCCCCAGGCCGAACAGCGTGTAGAACACCACCGATCCCGCCAGGCCGACGATCAGCACGGGCCGGCGACCCACGCGATCCGACAATCGGCCCCACACCGGCGCGAACAGCAATTGCATGATCGAGAACACGGCCATCAACATGCCTAGACGCCAGCCATGCGGATCTTCCGTGAACTGCTTCGCATAGATCGGCAACAGCGGCAGGACCATGCCGAAACCGAGCAAGTCGATGAACACGGTCAGGAAGATGACGAGCAAGGAACCGCGGCGAGGTTGATCAGGCATAGGCTTTATCGGGATCTCATAGATGCGCAACGTTTCGCTCAAGGGCCACTTGGTGCACAACGGCGATCGGTAGTTTCCTCGATCTCTCCGTTTCGCACAATGCGGCGCCCCAGGAAATGCCGGACAACACCGCCCTCTGCTCACCCAGTCGCTTGAAAACGTCGTATTGACCCACGGTCTGGATCTTCCGGGTTTTGTTTCTCGCACGGATGGCAGAGCCAGAGCACGGATGAAGACCGAAGAAGAAAGTCACCTATCCTGTGGACGCCTATTCCCACTGCCACCGCACTTCCGGCACGCACGGGCAGCCGCTGTTGATACTGGACACGGCCGACGATTGGTCGTGGTGGATCGACACCTGGCAGTATGTCCTGGACGTGGCGGATATCGTCCCGGCGGATCGCAGCCTGATGGCGTTTTCGTACGGACCGTTCATCGGCTTTTGGACTGCGCATGACGCCGCCTTGGCGCACGGATCCCTGGTCATTCCCGGCGGTGGCCTGCGACTGGGGCTGCAGGTCGAAGTGCGCACCGTGCCCTTGGGCTCGCTGCCCCGCTTCGAAGGCAAGGGGCAGCGTTTCGTAGATCAGCGGTAACTTCCGTCAGGAACATCTATCCGACGGAATTGGAAGTTGGTCAACGACGGTGTGGATATGCTTAGACTGCTCAGCCGCAGGGATGGCCTTGAATGGGCCTTGATCATAAGGTTGCGCACTGCTGTTCGTGACAACTTCCTGATTCTTGGCATTTGCCGCGTAGCGGCTGCCGATCGTAGCCGTGGGTTAATAACCCACGGCTACGTTCAGGAGGTCGCTCCGCGACTAATGAGTTCTAGCACCAAACGGTTTCTTGGTCCTGGCGCGTAAAGAATGAGATTTTACGGTTCCGCAGTGCCGGGCCCCAGGCAGGGCTCAGACGTACAGAATTCAAAATTGGCGGTTTGGCGACTTTGCCAAGTCAGAGTGGTTTGTCCGCCAATTTTGAATTCTGTACGTCTGAGCCCTCGCGGCAAGCCCCGTCCAGGCGACAACATTAAACCTCATTCTTGATTCTTGCCACTCCCACCGTAAAAAACCGTTTGGTGCTAGGTTGCCAATGGCATGGGAGGGCGAGGGGCCCAGTGGGCACCCTGCCGAGCCGGAGCGGGCCGTCAGGGACGGCCCACGGCTCCGCGGGAGCGTCGCCCTCCCCATCCACGTTCTCTCGTTTTCCATTGGCAACCTACGACTCAATAATTCCCCGACACAATAATTCCCCGTCGCTTCGCGCTTGCGATAATTCGCTGCTAGTATTTTGCGCAACGTTCCGATCAAGGCCCCGTTCGCGTCTGGCAAACCTGCCGGGTTGTGAGCTGCACCCCGCGGTCGCGCCGCCGTTCACAGCGTCCAACCCTGGCGATACTCACGGTGCAGTAACCGGTTGGCATCCTGGTCATTAGTGATCTTCAGGTTCGGACCGTCCCAGGACAGCTTCTTACCGGATCGCATGGCGACGTTGCCCAGCAGGCAGGCTTCGGTCAGCAGCCCCGAATGCTCCACGAAGTTGGAGCCGGCGGGCGGGCCGCCGCGGCAGGCATCGACCCATTCCTTGTAGTGGCCGACCGATCGCGGCAACTTCTTGGGTGGCCGGCCATAGGCTTGCATGCGAGTTTCGGGGATCAGCCGGTGCCCCATCATCGTCCCTTTTTCGCCGATGTAGAGAACATCTTCCACGCCGCGGCCCGGCTCCAGATCCTTGGGCCGAGCCGGCTTCAGGCCGCCGTCGTACCAAGTCAAGGTCAGCGGTGGGAACTCGCCGCGTGCCGGAAACTCGAAGCGCGCGATCGCACCCAACGGATAGGTCTCCGGGTTCAACTTGATGCAACTCGCTTCCACGCTGATCGGATGGGTCAGTTTCAAAGCTTTGAAGACTGTCGAGAGCTTGTGGCACCAGAGGTCCCCCAGCAGTCCCGTGCCAAAATCCCACCAGTTGCGCCACGTCCAGGGGCAGTACGCCGGATGATACGGTCGCTGAGGCGCCGGTCCCAACCACAGGTCCCAATCCAGACCAGCGGGAATGGGTGGCGTTTCCGGCGGGCGGCCTTCCCCCTCGGGCCAACTCCAGAAACGCGCCCCGCACCACACCTGGACCTCGTGCACCGGCCCGATGGCGCCGTCCCCGATCAGCTCGCAGACGATCCGGGCTTCCTCATTGGCTTGGCCGTGGTTGCCCAGTTGCGTGGCGACCTTGGCCTGGCGTGCCGCCTCGGTCACTTGCCGAGCTTCGAAGACCGAGTAGGTCAGTGGTTTTTCACAGTACACGTGTTTGCCGCGTTTCAAGGCGGCCATCGTGATTACGGCGTGCGTGTGGTCGGGAGTGGCCACCATCACGGCATCGACGTCCTCCTTGGCCAGTAGTTCACGGTAGTCGCTGTAGGCCTGGCAGCCTTTGTACTTCCCGGACCGGGTCTGTTCTGCGTACTGCTCGTCGACTGTCCGTCGCGCGGGCTCACGGCCGCCGAGTCGCTGGTCCTTACCCTGGTTCCAATTCCAGGAGAGGTAGCCGCCACCCTCACGATTCACATCGCAGACCGCCACCACCTGCACTTCGGGAAACTGCTGCAACGCGCTCATGTTCTGCAGCCCCTGGCCGCCCACGCCGATGCCCGCCAGCGTGATTTTGTCGCTCGGCGCGATCTGCCCCGCCCCGCCCAACACATGCCGCGGGACAATGGCCAAGGCCGTCGCGGCTGCCATGCCACCGAGGAACTTACGTCGCGAGACTTGGCTTTCGCTACGTCTGCGAGAACCATTCTTCTTGGAAGGAATTGTCTGATGCATGCTGGTCTCCTGGTTAGGATCGTCGCATCAATAAGTGTCGCAAGAATAGTAGACGGCACACTCCGTGTGCCGATTTCCGCACACGGAGTGTGCGGGCTACTTTGAATAGATCCGACAGTTATTGATGCGTCGCCGTTGGCTCCGGGTTAAACAAATCTGCTCGACAACAGATTGTCGGCTCTTCCCAAGGGGTCGTCAATCATCCCAAGTGCCCGAAGTCCAAAGTCCCGACGTCCATTCGGCAGAGTTGGCCATGATCACTCTGCCAATCAGATCTGGATATTGCTTTGGCGCGATTTCGGTGAGACAATCCGGCGGTCTAGGAATACGCCGTGTTCGGAAACCTGTCACCGTTTTCCAATGGAGGAGTAATCTGTTATGGCACCCAACGCGCACAATCACACGCCGACGATCCAGCCCCATTGCTGCCCGCACTGCGACCAGACGCGCGAGGCGGACGGGGTCACACGCCGCGGATTCCTGGGAGGAACGGCCTTAGGCGGCGCCGCCCTGGCATGGCTCTCCTGGACCGAACTGGCCGCGGCCGACGACCCGTTGCCGACCCCGCCGCCGCGCAAGCCCCTGGTGGTCAAGCCGATTCTGACTTACGCCACGCCGCAACGCGCGCCGCAGACCAGTTGGCGTCCGTGGGGTGGCATTCAGACGCAACAGGACGCCGAGGCCGAGGTAGCGCGCATCCGGGGCGAACTGGACAAACTGCAATCGACAGCCGACTTTCCGGTGCAATTCCTGCCCCCCACCGCCATCCGCGATGCCAACGAACTGAAGAATCTGGCCGACCTGGCCGGAGCTGACTCGGTGATCCTCTACGCCGCGGGCGGGCCGGCGAATGTCTATCATCAGTTCCGCGCGGAAGGCAAACAGGTCATCTTTTTCGTGCGGCACAAGTCCGGGCCGGTGTCGCTGTGGTACGAGATCGTCAGTCCCATCTACCTGCGCGGACACACCGACCAGCGGACCGACAAGGATCTCAGCGAGCGCGACGTGGTGGTCGACAATCAGGAAGAGATCCTGTGGCGGTTGCGCGCTCAGTGCGGCTTGAAGAACACGCTGGGCAGCCGGATTTTGGCCGTCGGCGGCGCTAGCGGCTGGGCGACGCCCAAGGCGCCCGAGTTGGCCAAGGAACGCTTCCAGCTCGACATCCAGAACATCTCGTACCCGGAGTTGGGCGAGCTGATCAAAGCGGCACGTCTGGACCAAGGCGCCGTGGCGCTGGCCCAGAAACGGACCGACGCCTATTTGAAGCTGCCCGGCACTTCGCTGGAGACGGAGCGGAAGTTCGTAGAGAATGCCCTGCTCCTGGACCAGATCTTCCGCAGTCTGATGAAGCAGGCCGACTGCCGGGCGATCACGATCAATAACTGCATGTCCACGATCATGCCGCTGGCCGAGACCACGGCCTGCCTGACACTCAGCACGCTGAACGACGATGGCTACCTGGCCTTCTGCGAGTCGGACTTTGTCGTCATTCCGTCGGGAATCCTGCTGGCGAACATCTCCGGGAAGCCGGCTTTTCTGAATGACCCCACGTACCCGCACGACCACGTGATCACGATTGCCCACTGCACCGGTCCGCGTAAGATGGACGGCAAGACGATGGAACCAGCGCGGATCCTGACGCACTTCGAATCGGACTACGGCGCGGCGCCCAAGGTGGAGATGCGCAAAGGGCAAATCACCACCAACATCCTGCCGGATTTCAAGGCCAAACGCTACGTCGGCATCCTGGGCGAGATCGTCGACGCCCCCTTCCTGCCCATCTGCCGGGACCAGATTGACATCCGCTTCAAGTGCGACAGCCAATTGCTGGCCGAGCGGATGCCCGGTTTCCATTGGATGACCGGCTACGGCGACTACACGAAGGAATTGGGCTACGCCCTGAATCAGGTTGGGATCGAGTGGGAATTCCTGGGCTAGCCCGAACGATTCAGGTAGGGGCCACTTGACGAATCGGGGGGAGACACCATGAACACTGCGGAACGGCCGGAAGATAAGTTCGGCATTTGCTTTTCCACCCCGCACCCAACGCCGTTAAGGATTTTGGTAGCCGAATTCGCCAGAATTCGGGTGTTTGGCGTGAATCCGCGAAGTCTGGCGACTTCGGCTACGACGTACGTGCCGACTTTTGCCCGCGTCAAGATCCTTAACGGCGTTGCCCCTCACCCCAACCCGCTCCCCGGAGTACCGGAGCGAGGGAGTTGTTCTTCCGCCGTTCCAAAGACCGCTTGGCTACGTACAGCATTTCTTGTTTTCACTCTCGTCACACTGTCGGCCGCCGGACTGGCTGCGCAGGCCGACGGGGCGCGGGGCACGATCCCGCGGGGGCGCGTGTTCCCGGAGGAGCCGCTGAGGCGTCGCGACTTTCCTCCCGATCAGTGGATGACCTACGCCATCGACCCGTACGTCCTCGGCATGCGTCACTTGTCCCTGGCGGGTTCGTGGAAGTTCCGCATCGACCCGCAGCGAGTCGGCCTGAAGGAGAACTGGCAGACGACCGAACTGCCCGACACGATCAAGCTGCCAGGCACGACCGATGAGCAGCAGAAGGGTAGCCCCAACACCAACACGAAGCTGACCAACCATCTCAGCCGATCGTTTCCGTATCAAGGACCGGCCTGGTATCAACGCGAAGTTTCCATCTTCAGCGACGGCAACAAGGGGAAACGCCTGACGCTGCTGTTGGAGCGAACGAAGAGCACCCAAGTTTGGGTCGACGGGCAGGCTTGCGGCGAACAGGATAGTCTGGCTGGTCCCCAAGTCTACGATCTCAGCGCCGTCCTGACACCAGGCAAGCACCGCCTCACGATCCTGGTGGACAACGGGAAGAAGCTCCCCGTGAATGGCGGTCATCAACTGGCCGAGGATACGCAAACGAACTGGAACGGCATTCTCGGCCGGATCGAACTGCGGATCACGGACCGGGTGTGGATCGACGATGTGCAGGTCTACCCGAATGTCAAGGAGCACAAGGTCAAGGTGCGAGTTACGCTCGGCAACTTGTCCGGAGCGGAGGCCGCCGGAAGCCTCGAGTTGAAGATTGTGAGTTGGGTTCAGCGTGGGAATCTCAAGCCGGCGGCAGTGCCTGGTCGGCCGGACGCAGACACACCCAAGAGACCCTCGGTTGCTTCGGGAGCTCGGTCTGGAGACGGGTTTCGACAGGTCAGCTCGGCCTTTGCGAAGGCCGCCCACGGAACAATCGTGGAAGCGGAGTATGATCTGGTGCCGGACGCGGCGTTGTGGGACGAATTCTCGCCGAATCTGCACACACTGTTCGTCTCGCTGCACGCGCCCGGCGCTGCCCAGACGTTTGTCGACCGCAAGCAGGTGTTGTTCGGCCTGCGGGAATTCGCAACCCTGGGAACGCAGTTCACCATCAATGGCAAGACCATCTTCCTGCGCGGCAAGCATGAGGCCTGCGTGTTCCCCAAGACGGGCTACGCGCCGATGGATGTGGCAGGTTGGTTGTCCGTACTCGAAATCGCTAAGTCCTACGGCATCAATCATTACCGGTTCCACTCGTGGTGCCCACCGGAAGCGGCCTTCACAGCCGCGGACATGGTCGGCATCTACCTGCAGCCCGAACTGCCCAATTTCGGCGGCGATTTGGGCAAGGATCGGGCTGCGGCGGAATACACGCGAGCGGAAGCCCACCGGATCATTAAGGCTTACGGCAACCACCCGTCCTTTGTCATGCTCGCGCTGGGCAACGAAATGTTCGGCGGCCGCACCGTGCGGGCGGAGATCATCCAGGAACTGCGTCAGGCCGATGGCCGGCACCTGTACGCCCAAGCCTCGAATTACGACTTCAGCAATCCGGAACTGGCCCAGGGCGACGATTACTGGACGACGTTCCGCACCAAGCGGGGTGCAGACGGAGCGGTGCGCGGTTCGTACGCTCACGTCGATGCACCGCTGGGACACATCCAGGCCGGTCCGCCAGGAACCACGTACGACTACGGCAAGGCCATCGCGGATGTGCCCGTGCCGGTGATCGGCCACGAAGTCGGCCAGTACCAGACCTATCCCAACTTCCGCGAGATCGATAAATATACCGGCGTGCTGCGTGCGTGGAACTTCGATGTCTTTCGCCAACGGCTGCAGGCGGCCGGGATGCTGAATCAGGCCGATGATTTCGTGCGAGCCTCCGGCGCGCTGTCCGTGCTCTGCTACCGCGAAGAGATCGAAGCCGGGCTGCGGACCAAAGGCTTCGGCGGGTTCCAGCTGCTGGACTTGCAGGACTTCCCCGGCCAAGGTACGGCACTGGTCGGCATCCTGGACGCGTTCATGGCTTCTAAAGGCCTGATCGAGCCCGACGCTTGGCGCGAGTTCTGCTCGGAGACGGTGCCGCTAGCGATCGTGACCAAATACGCGTGGACCGTTAATGAAACCTTGACGGCCGAGGTCAAGGTGGCTCATTACGGTCCGTCGGCAATGGCGGGCGCGAAGGTCTCCTGGACCCTGGCCGAAGCCGGGGGCAAGCAGCTTGCCGCGGGGCAGTTACCGGCCAAGGATATTTCCCAGGGCAGTCTGGTGGAATTGGGTCGGATCAGCGCTGCGTTGCAAAGTGCCGCCGCGCCGGGGAAACTGCTGTTGACCGTGCAGATCGACGGAACGAACTACAAGAACCGTTACGATCTCTGGGTCTATCCCACGCAAGTCGACAGGACGCCTCCGGCAGGTGTGACCGTCAGCCGCAAACTGGATGACGACACGTGGCGGATTCTGAACAGCGGCGGCAAGGTGCTGCTGTTGCCCGAACCGGCACAACTCGCCCACGCCGTCGACGGCTTCTTCGCCTCGGACTTCTGGTGCTACCCGATGTTCAAACGCGGCAATCCGCCTGGCACGTTGGGATGGCTTTGCGACCCGAAGCATCCGGCGCTGGCCAAGTTCCCCACAGAATCTCACAGCAACTGGCAGTGGTTCAAGCTGGCGATGCACTCGCGCGCCGTGATCCTGGACGCGACGCCGGCCGACTATCGCCCGGTGGTGCAGGTGATCGACAACTTCGAGCGGAACCACAAGCTGGGCGTGTTGTGGGAAACCCGTGTGGGGACCGGCAAGTTGCTGGTCTGCTCGATCGACTTGCCTAGCCTACAGGACCAACCGGAAGCACGGCAATTGCTGGCGAGCCTGCTGGCTTACGTAGGATCAGATCGTTTCCAACCGCTCCAGGAACTGCCCGTGGACGTGTTGCAGAAGATCCTGGCGGCCCCGCTGCCCAGCAGCGCCCCGAACCGATCTGCCACCGCTTCCTAAAGCCAACTCGACCAGGACCACGCGCCCAACCTAGTGCTTTGTCAAGGCTTGAGTTTAGGGTTGTGAGCGGCAAGGCGCTAGCAGCCGGTTTCGAGCCACCGGCGGCTAACGCCCCATGCCACTTACTTTGCACCCGGACATGGTGAGCAGCACGCGGGT